>NZ_JAHUWG010000019.1:0-23528 GCF_019219115.1 Pseudomonas sp. PDM28 | reverse complement strand
CGGAGTAACTTGTGATGCTGATAATCTGTTGACTAGCAGTCTGACTCCACAAGCACCCACACGAATTGCTTGATTCAGTTGTTAAAGAGCGGTTGGTTAAGATCTTTCGTCTCAACCGAGGCGCGCACTCTACAGCACACACTCTCAAACTGCAACCTTAAAAGTTTTTGATTTTACTAATAAAATCAACTACTTAAGCCTGAACGAACACCAATATGCTCGTTAGCGGGAGGCGAATAATACAGTATTAAAATACGTGGTCAACCCCTACCTAGAAATTCTTTTCCCTTACCAAAGAGCCTAGGTTGCCACTATGAAAACTTCCAAGGCCTGTACAAAACATCAGGGCAGCAGAGTACTCAGAGCACGTCGTCACTAAATCGCCCCTTATTTCGTAGACGCTGACTGACCGCTTTTGGCTGTGGATTGCTGCCTGTCGCGACAGGCTGAAAACGACCCAGGCTGTGTAAAAACGCAGACGCCGTTTTGAAGTCCTCGCTTCTACGTTGAATCTGCAAACGTCCGGTTAGTTAGCAGACCTGGATTTTGCGTAGGTGCGTGTTTTTCGCACCGATTTTCATTGCCGCATCTGCCTTAAAATGTTTTTACACAGCCTCGCCCCATAGCTGTCACTCGCCAGCGGCAGCTGTCGACCGATCCTGTTGAAAAAGTCCGAGCGTAGTGGGCGACGCGCCGGGATCGCTTTTGGTTTCAAGCGTCAGGCGTGATGTTGTGCGGGCGGGCTTGGTTGCGGTGGGCGGGGTGTTCAGCGGGACATGTGGATGCCTTGGGTTTTTCGCGAGCGGGCTCGCTCCTACAGGGGGTTGTGGTTCAGTTCAGGGGGTTGTGTTGGCTGGGCTGGCGCCTTCGCGGGCAAGCCCGCTCCCACAGGGGTTGCGGTGAGCTGGCTGGCGTTGTTTGGCTCCAGTGGGTCGTGATTGTGGTGCACCCCCGCCATTGATAGTGGTTGGGCTGGCGCTTTCGCGAGCAGGCTCGCTCCCACAGGGTTAGCGGCGTACTTCAGCGCATCTGCTTCGTAGAATTACCCTCGGTTCTGATGCTTCTTCTCACCGGTAATGCTTGCTATACATCAGCCATCGACAGGCCCTTTCGGCATTAGGCCAGTGTGTGAACGCCCCTTGCGGCACTCATCTAGACTTAATGGATAGTCGTAGGCAGAACCGAGCACGTCGCTTTGGTGCAGGTCGATCAATAGCGGCGTGGCAAGCTGCCCTTTATGCCCAGTAGAGGTGCGGCGAAGACCGTGCCGGGCACAACAAGATGCCCGCTCAGGGTGCCCTGGCCAACGGCCTGAATTGCCACGATACCGTGACGTGGTGTGAGTGCCGCAGCCGACACTTTCGGACGACCGACGACCTTCTGGTTTGTCCGTGACCGTGAGGATTGCTGAATGCCTGATGAGATGTTGCACCTGCCTGTGGTCAACAGTTTGCTGGAGCGCCACAAGGGCTCTGCGGGTGCGCTGTTGCCCATTCTTCATGATATTCAGGAGCGTATCGGTTACGTCCCCGATGTCGCCGTCCCCGAGATTGCCCATGCCCTGAACCTGAGCCAGGCCGAGGTTCGTGGGGTGATCAGTTTTTACCATGACTTCCGTACTGCGCCGCCCGCGCGGCATATCCTGCGGCTGTGTCGGGCCGAGTCGTGCAAGAGCCGTGGTGCCGAGCAGTTGGCCGCGCAGTTGCGTGAACGGCTGCAACTGGACGATCACGGCAGCAGCGCCGATGGCAGCATCAGTTTGCGGCCGGTGTATTGCCTTGGGGCCTGTGCCTGTTCGCCCGCTCTGGAACTGGATGGCCGGGTGCATGCGCGGCTCAGTGCCGAGCGTCTGGATGCCTTGCTCGACGCTTGCCGGGAGGACGTGTGATGCCGACTCTTTATCTGCCCTGTGATTCGCTGGCCCGTGCTGTGGGTGCCGATGAAGTATCCACGGCCCTGATCACTCAGGCCAGGGAACGCAATCTGCCGCTGGAACTGCAGCGCACCAGTTCGCGCGGGCTGTATTGGCTGGAACCGTTGCTGGAGGTGGACAGCCCACAAGGCCGGATCGGTTTCGGTCCGTTGACCGCGGCTGATGTGCCGTCCGTGCTTGATGCGCTGCAAGGCGAGCCGTCTGCCCATCCACTGGCCTTGGGTCTGGTGGAAGAATTGCCCTATCTGAAGACTCAACAACGCCTGCTGTTCGCCCGCGCCGGCATTACCCGGCCGCTGTCGCTGGACGATTATCGGGCTCATGGTGGTTTCGAAGGTTTAAACAGGGCTGTCACCCTTGGCGGTGAGCAAACCGCGACTGCGGTGTTCGATTCAGGCCTGCGTGGCCGTGGCGGCGCAGCCTTCCCCGCCGGGATCAAATGGCGCACGGTGCGTGCGACCGAAGCGGCGCAAAAGTACATCGTGTGCAACGCCGACGAAGGCGACTCCGGCACCTTTGCCGACCGTATGCTGATGGAAGGCGACCCTTTCCTGCTGATCGAAGGCATGGCCATTGCCGGCCTGTGCGTCGGCGCCACCTACGGCTACATCTATGTGCGCTCGGAGTATCCGGATGCCGTGGCCACGCTGCGCAACGCGCTGCAGATTGCCCGGGAGAACGGTTACCTCGGCGCCAATGTTGGCGGCAGCGGTCAGGCCTTCGATATGGAAGTGCGCGTCGGTGCCGGTGCGTACATCTGCGGTGAGGAAACCGCGCTGCTGGACTCTCTCGAAGGCAAGCGCGGGATCGTCCGCGCCAAGCCGCCGATTCCTGCCTTGAAAGGCCTGTTTGGCCAGCCGACCCTGGTGCACAACGTGCTGACCCTGGCCTCGGTGCCGCAGATTCTGGCCAAGGGCGCGCAGTTCTATCGCGATTACGGTATGGGCCGTTCCCTGGGCACTATGCCCTTCCAGCTGGCGGGCAATATTCGTCAGGGCGGGCTGGTGGAACGGGCCTTTGGCCTGACCCTGCGGGAACTGGTGGAAGACTACGGCGGCGGTACCGCCAGTGGCCGGCCACTGAAGGCTGCGCAGGTGGGCGGCCCGCTCGGCGCCTGGGTGCCGCCGTCGCAATTCGACACGCCGCTGGATTACGAAGCCTTTGCCGCCATCGGCGCGATGCTCGGTCACGGTGGTGTGGTGGTGGCTGACGACACCCTGGACATGGCCCATATGGCGCGTTTCGCGATGGAGTTCTGCGCCGAGGAATCCTGTGGCAAATGCACGCCGTGCCGCATCGGCTCGACTCGGGGCGTGGAGGTGATCGACCGCTTGCTGGCCGCGCCGGACCAGAGCGGGCGCGATGAGCAGGTGATCATCCTCAAGGACCTGTGCGACACCCTGCAATACGGTTCGCTATGTGCGTTGGGCGGCATGGTTTCGTTTCCGGTCGCCAGCGCCCTCAAGCACTTCCCCGCCGACTTCGGCTTGCAGCCCTCGGAGGCCGAGCAATGATTACTCTCTTCGACCCGAACACCGATATCGACCTCGGCACTCCTGCCCGTGAGAGCGAGGTGCAAGTCACCCTGAGCATCGACGGCCGCAGCATCAGCGTGCCCGAAGGCACTTCGGTGATGCGCGCCGCCGCTCTGCTGGGCACCACCATTCCGAAACTCTGTGCCACCGACAGCCTGGAAGCCTTTGGCTCCTGCCGCATGTGCCTGGTGGAGATCGATGGCATGCGCGGTTATCCGGCGTCCTGCACCACGCCGGTCACTGAAGGCATGAGCGTACACACCCAGACGCAGAAGCTCGCGACCCTGCGGCGCAATGTCATGGAACTGTACATCTCCGATCACCCGCTGGACTGCCTGACCTGCTCGGCCAACGGCAACTGCGAGCTGCAAACCGTGGCCGGTCAGGTGGGCCTGCGGGAGGTGCGTTACGGCTATGAAGGCGACAACCATCTGGCTGATGTGAAGGACACCTCCAACCCCTACTTCGATTACGACCCGAGCAAGTGCATCGTCTGCAACCGTTGCGTGCGCGCCTGCGAAGAAACCCAGGGCACCTTTGCCCTGACCATCACCGGGCGCGGTTTTGAATCCCGGGTGGCCGCCGCCGGTGGGGATAACTTCCTCGACTCGGAATGCGTGTCCTGCGGCGCCTGTGTACAAGCCTGCCCTACCGCGACCCTGATGGAAAAAAGCGTGGTCGAACTGGGCCAGCCCGAACGCAGCGTGATCACCACCTGTGCCTATTGCGGCGTGGGCTGCTCGTTCCGCGCCGAGATGAAAGGCGACCAGCTGGTGCGCATGGTTCCGGACAAGAACGGCCAGGCCAACCACGGCCACTCCTGCGTCAAGGGGCGCTTTGCCTGGGGCTACGCCACCCACCCGGATCGCATCACCAAGCCGATGATCCGCCAGCACATCAACGACCCGTGGCAGGAAGTCAGCTGGGATGAAGCGGTGACCTACGCCGCCAGCGAATTCCGTCGGTTGCAGCAGAAATACGGCCGCGACTCCATTGGTGGCATCACCTCCAGCCGCTGCACCAACGAAGAAACCTATCTGGTGCAAAAACTGGTGCGCGCCGCGTTCGGCAACAACAACGTCGACACCTGTGCGCGAGTCTGCCACTCGCCGACCGGTTATGGCTTGAAACAGACCTTGGGCGAGTCCGCCGGCACCCAGAGTTTCGATTCGGTGATGCAGGCCGACGTGATCCTGGTGATGGGCGCCAACCCCAGCGACGCCCACCCGGTGTTCGCTTCCCAGCTCAAACGCCGCCTGCGTGAAGGCGCGCGGCTGATCGTCATCGATCCACGGCGCATTGATCTGGTGGACTCGGTGCATGCCCGCGCCGAATACCATTTGGCCCTGCGCCCGGGCACCAACGTCGCCATGCTCAACGCGCTGGCTCATGTCATCGTCACCGAAGGCTTGCTCAACCAGGCCTTTATCGACGCCCGTTGCGAGGGCAGCGATTTCGCCAACTGGAGTGAGTTCGTCAGCCGCGCGGAAAACTCGCCGGAAGTGCTGGGTGCCATCTGCGGTGTGCCCGCTGCCGACATCCGCGCTGCCGCGCGCCTGTATGCCACTGGCGGCAATGCGGCGATCTACTACGGCCTCGGCGTCACCGAGCACAGCCAGGGCAGCACGGCGGTCATGGGCATCGCCAACCTCGCGATGGCCACCGGCAACATCGGCCGCGAAGGCGTGGGCGTGAACCCGTTGCGGGGGCAGAACAACGTTCAGGGCTCCTGCGACATGGGGTCTTTCCCTCACGAGTTGCCCGGTTATCGGCACATCTCCAACGAGGTGGTGCGGGCGCAGTTCGAACAGGCGTGGAACGTCACCCTGCAACCTGATCCGGGGTTGCGCATTCCCAACATGTTCGAAGCAGCGCTGGGCGGCAGTTTCAAGGGCCTGTATTGCCAGGGTGAGGACATCGCCCAGAGCGATCCGAATACCCAGCACGTCACCGCCGCTTTGTCGGCGATGGAATGCGTGGTGGTGCAGGATATTTTCCTCAACGAAACCGCCAAGTTCGCCCACGTGTTCCTGCCGGGCAGTTCGTTTCTGGAAAAGGACGGCACCTTCACCAACGCCGAGCGACGCATCTCCCGGGTGCGCAAGGTCATGGACCCGCTGGGCGGCAAGGCCGACTGGGAAGGTACCGTGGCCCTGGCCAATGCCCTGGGTTACCCGATGCATTACAAACATCCGTCGGAAATCATGGATGAAATCGCCAGCCTGACGCCGACTTTCACCAACGTCAGCTACGCCGAACTGGACCGCCACGGCAGCCTGCAATGGCCGTGCAACGCCGAGGCGCCGGACGGTACGCCGACCATGCACATCGAGGAGTTCGTGCGCGGCAAGGGGCGTTTCATGCTCACCGGCTACGTGCCGACCGAGGAGAAGGTCAACACTCGTTATCCACTGCTGCTGACCACCGGGCGCATCCTCAGCCAGTACAACGTCGGCGCCCAGACCCGGCGCACCGAGAACGTCGCCTGGCACGACGAAGACCGCCTGGAAATCCACCCGACCGACGCCGAGAGCCGTGGCATCAACGAAGGTGACTGGGTCGGCATCGGCAGCCGCGCCGGGCAGACCGTGCTGCGTGCGCGAATCACCGAACGGGTCGCCCCGGGCGTGGTGTACACCACCTTCCACTTCCCGGAATCGGGGGCCAACGTGATCACCACCGACAACTCCGACTGGGCCACCAACTGTCCGGAGTACAAGGTCACGGCCGTGGAAGTCAGCCGCGTCTACCACCCTTCGGAGTGGCAGAAGCGCTTCCAGGAATTCACTGATGAGCAACATCGCCTGCTGAAGGAACGGCGGCATCCCGAGAAAGCCGAGGTGCGCAAATGAGTACGGACAATCTGATCAAGATGGCCAACCAGATCGCCCAGTACTTTGCCAGCCAGCCGGACCAGCAACAGGCGGTGCTCAGCGTGCGCAATCATCTGCAGATGTACTGGGCGCCGAGCATGCGCAAGGAATTGCTGGCCTGGCAGACGGAGCATAAAGGGGCGGACCTGCACCCGCTGGTGCAGGCGGCGGTGAGTGGGGCGGGTTGGGAGGCTTAGTCTGCTGGCTGCAAAAAAAACTGTGGGAGCGAGTGCTCGCGATGAGGGCTTAACATTCAGCATTTTTGCTGGCTGATACACCGCTATCGCGAGCAAGCTCGCTCCCACAGGGGATTTGTGCTGGGGTTGGGATTTGGGCTGGCCAGGCTACACCCTACTCCTCACCCTTCCTCGCGGCCGTCACCGTCACTTCAATCGCCCGGACACTGATCGCCGCAAACGTCGCCGTCATCAGTACCCCATTGAACCCCAGCAGGATCGCCAGTACCCGTGACACGCCCAGTTTGGGCACCAGTTCTCCGTAGCCGATGGTCAGGCCGGTCACGAAGGCAAAGTAGATGCCGTCATACGGGCTCCACCCTTCCAGGTGGGCGATGATGAGGCCGAACGCAATGATCACCAGCAGCAGTATCGAGAAGATCGGCCACACCACTTTGAAGTAGAACCAGACGGCCTTGTAGAACTCGTGGCGGACGTTTGATGCACGGGTGAGGTTCATGTCGTGGGCTTCCTGGGGATTGTCTGATGCACAGCGGTTCAATACCCCGTTCAGCTTGGCACAAGCGCTGAAAACTGCGATCAATGGGGCGTTATCTCTGGCCAGGACTATGACAAAGATGACGCCAAGCGGGCTATCCGGAAACCGCCTGCTGCTGGATTCCCTGTAGGAGCGAGCCTGCTCGCGATGGTCGTTAACGATTACGCGGGTTTCCTGGTTAAACGCAGCGCTCTCTAGTCCATCGCGAGCAGGCTCGCTCCTACAAGGTTTCTGGCTTTATCCCTCAGTTCACTTCCGTTTCCCGAATCAGCTTCTTGTTGATCTTGCCAACACTGGTCTTGGGGATTTCGGCGACGAACTTGAACTGCTTGGGGATCGCCCATTTGTTGATGCGGCCGCCGTCGACGAAGGCTTGCAGGTGCGTCTCGAGGATCTTACGATCCAGGTATTGCCCCGGCTCGCACACCACCATGGCCATGGGCCGTTCGCCCCACTGCTCATCGACGATGCCCACCACCGCGACGGACATGACGCCCGGGTGCTCGCTGATCAGGCTTTCCAGTTCCAGGGAGCTGATCCACTCGCCGCCGGTCTTGATCACGTCCTTGATGCGGTCCTTGATTTCCACGCCGCCCTGTTTGTCGATCGAGGCCATGTCGCCGGTGTGCAGCCAGCCGTTGTGCCACAGCTCCGCGCCTTTGTCCGGGGCCTTCAGATAGCCCTGGGTCAGCCACGGCGCACGCACCACGATCTCGCCCAGGGACTCGCCGTCATGGGCCACGTCGTTGCCCTCGGCGTCGATGATCTTCAGGTCGACCAGCGGCACCGGTGTGCCGGTCTTGATGCGGATCGGCAGCTGGGCTTCGGCGGATAGCTGAAGGTCCTCGTCGCGCAGGTAGGTCAGGCACAGCAACGGGCAGGTTTCCGACATGCCGTAGCCGGCGTGCACCACCATGCCTTTGGCGCTGGCTTCACTGGCGATGCCAAGCGTCAGGGCACTGCCGCCGAGGAGCATTTTCCAGCCGTCGAAACGGGTTGCCTTGCCTTCCTCGCAGTTGAGGATCATCTGCAGGATGGTCGGCACGCAGTGGGAGAAGGTCACCTTCTCTTCGCGGTACAGTCGGACCAGGCTATTGGGTTCGTAGCGACCGGGGTAGACCTGCTTGATGCCCATCAGGGTCGCGACATACGGCACGCCCCACGCATGCACGTGGAACATCGGCGTGATCGGCATGTACACATCGTCGGAACGCAGCAGCGGCTGGCCCTGATAGACGCCCAGGGTGCCGACGGCGTTCAGGGTGTGCAGCACCAGTTGCCGATGGCTGAAGTACACGCCTTTCGGGTCGCCGGTGGTGCCGGTGGTGTAGAACAGCGTGGCCACCGAGTTCTCGTCGAAATCCGGGAAGTCGTACTGGTCCGGGGCCAGGGACAGCAACTGCTCGTACTCACCGAGCACCGGCAGCGAGGTCGCGGTCGCCTCGTCATCGGTGAGCTGCAGGTAGCCTTTTACGGTTTCCAGCCGCCCGTGAATCTGTTCGACCAGGGGCAGGAAGTCGTCATGCACCAGCACCAGGTCATCCTCGGCGTGGTTCATGGTGAACAGCACCTGCTCCGGCGACAGACGAATGTTCACCGTGTGCAGCACCGCGCCGATCATCGGCACGGCGAAGAAGCATTCCAGGTAGCGGTGGCTGTCCCAGTCGAGCAGGGCCACGGTGTCACCCGCCTTGACCCCGGCCGCCGTCAGCGCATTGGCCAGGCGGCGGATGCGCTGGTTCAGCGTCTGGTAGCTGTAGCGCAGTTTGTCGGCGTAGACGATTTCCCGGCCCGGCTCGTAACGCACGCCGGACAGCAGCAATTGCTTGATCAGCAAGGGATAGGCATAAGCGCCGTCGGCAGGCGGAATTATTTTTGTTTTCAGCATGGTTGGAGTTCCTTGTCCTTCGATCAGAACTGATCGGCTTTCAGCTCGTAGAGGCAGTCACTACCGGCCTTGACCGATGCGCTCAACGAGTGGATACGCGGCAGCAACCGGGCGAAGTAGAAACGCGCGGTGGCCAGTTTGCTGGTGTAGAAGTCGTCTTCGGCATCCCCGTTGATGACGGCCTTGGCCATGCGCGCCCACATGTAGGCGTACGCGGTGTAGCCAAACACGTGCAGGTACTCGACCGAGGCCGCGCCGATTTCGTTCGGGTTGCCCTGGGCCCGGTCCAGCAGCCACGCGGTCAGCTCGTCGAGGGTGTCCACGGCGGCATTCAGCGGCTTGGTGAACTCGTCGAGGTCCGCAGCGGCGTTAGCGGTAAAGTTGCGGATTTCCGAGGCGAACAAGCGGTAGAGCGCCCCGCCGCTGCCGACGATCTTGCGCCCGGCCAGGTCCAGGGACTGGATGCCGTTGGTGCCTTCGTAGATCTGCGTGATGCGCACGTCGCGCACCAGTTGCTCCTGGCCCCACTCGCGAATGTAGCCGTGGCCGCCGAAGACCATCTGACCGTGCAAGGTGGTTTCCAGGCCCATGTCGGTGAGGAACGCCTTGGCCACCGGAGTCAGCAGTGCCACCAGTTCTTGCGCGCGATTACGCGTGACTTCGTCTTCGCTGTACCTGGCCGTGTCCAGTTGCAACGCGACGTAGCTGGAGAACGCACGGCCGCCTTCGTTCAAGGCTTTCATGGTCAACAGCATGCGGCGCACGTCCGGGTGCACGATGATCGGGTCGGCGGCCTTGTCCTTGTTCTGCGCACCGGTTGGCGCACGGCTTTGCAGACGGTCGCGGGCGTACGCGACGGCGTTCTGGTAGGAACGCTCGCCCTGGGCCAGGCCCTGGATGCCCACACCCAGACGCTCGTAGTTCATCATGGTGAACATCGCCGCCAGGCCTTTGTTCGGCGCGTCGACGATCCAGCCGGTGGCGCCATCGAAGTTCATCACGCAGGTGGCGGAGGCCTTGATGCCCATCTTGTGTTCGATGGAGCCACACGACAGCGCATTGTTTTCACCCAGCGAACCGTCGGCGTTGACCAGCACCTTGGGCACCAGGAACAGCGAGATGCCCTTCGGCCCCGCCGGTGCATCCGGCAGGCGCGCCAGTACCAGATGGATGATGTTCTCGGTCAGGTCGTGGTCGCCGCCGGTGATGAAGATCTTGCTGCCGCTGACCTTGTAACTGCCATCGGCCTGGGGTTCGGCCTTGGTGCGAATCAGGCCCAGGTCGGTGCCGGCGTGGGCTTCGGTCAGGCACATCGAACCGGTCCAGGTGCCGGCGTACATGTTTGGCAGATAGCGTTGCTTGAGCTCTTCGCTGGCGTGGGCCTTGATCGACAGGCAGGCACCGGCGGTCAGCATCGGGTACAGGCCGAACGACAGGCTGGCCGAGTTGACCATCTCTTCGACCTGCGCCGAAATCGCCTTGGGCATGCCCATGCCGCCGTACTGCGGATCACCGCCGACACCGACCCAACCACCCTCGGCGAAGGCTTGATAGGCCCCGGCAAAACCCTCTGGCGCGGTGACCGAACCATTGCTCCAGGTACAGCCCTGCTCGTCGGTGGCGCGGTTCAAGGGTGCGATGACTTCGCCAGTGATCTTGCCGGCCTCTTCGAGGATGGCAGCGGCGGTTTCTTCATCGATCACGTCGGCCAGGCCGGGCAAACTGGCCCAGAGCCGGGACACCTGGAAAACCTCGTTGAGTACGAAGCGCATGTCGCGCAGGGGAGCTTTGTATTCAGACATCTTGGCTTACTCGGAAGTGGTCAGGGCATGGGGCATGCCCGGACGTTCAGTGGATTCAGTGTTGTCGGCGGCGGTAGCGGAACCCGGCTGCGGGACCCGTTCGCGCAGCAGGAAATACGACAGGGCCGGAATCAGGATCAGCGCACCGAGCATGTTCCACAGGAACATGAAGGTCAGCAGGATGCCCATGTCGGCCTGGAACTTGATCGGCGACCAGACCCAGCACACCACGCCGGCGGCGAGGGTGATGCCCACCAGGCCGACCACCCGGCCGGTAAAGGACACGGCGTTGCGGTAGGCCTGGGACAGCGGCAGGCCCTGGCGCTGGAAGTGCAGTTGCACGCTGAGCAGGTACAGGGCGTAGTCCACGCCGATGCCGACACCGAGGGCGATCACCGGCAGGGTCGCGACTTTCACGCCGATGCCCATGGCCACCATCAGGGCCTCACAGAGGATCGAGGTCAGCACCAGGGGCAACAGCGCCACCAGCGTGGCCCGCCAGCTGCGGAAGGTGATCAGGCAGAACAACGTCACCGCCGCGTACACGTACAGCAGCATGGTGTGATTGGCTTCGCGCACCACGATGTTGGTCGCCGCCTCGATCCCGGCGCTGCCGGCGGCGAGCAGGAACTGGCGATCGTCGCTGCTGTTTTCTTTGGCGAACTTGTCTGCAATCGCCACCACCGCATCGAGGGTTTCGGCCTTGTGATCCTTGAGGAACGCGATCACCGGCATCAGCGAGCACTCGGTGTTGAACAGCTCCGGGGAGTTGACCGAGGCTTGCTGCGCGGCGTAGTTCAATACGTCCTGGTTGCGCTGGATGCTGTTGAGCTTGGGGTTGCCTTCGTAGGTGCCGGCGGTGATCTGCCGTACCGCGTTGACCAGCGAAGCCGTGGCCTGCACGCCCGGATACTGTTGCAGCTCCCAGGCCAGGCGGTCGGCGAGCACCAGGGTCTTGTAGTTCAGGCAGCCTTCCGGCGCGGTCTTGATCATCACCGCGAACAGGTCACTGGACAGCGCGTAGTGCTGGGTGATGTAGGCGTTGTCGCGGTTGTAGCGCGAGTCGGCGCGCAATTCCGGCGCACCGCTTTCCAGGTCGCCGATCTTCAGGTTGAGGCTGACCACGTAGCCGCCAATACCCATCAGCACCGCGACCAGCACGGCGCCTGTGGCCCACTTGGCGGTGGTGAAGCGATCGAGCGCGTCCCACAACCGGCCGAAGCCTTTATGCTTTTCGGCACGGGTGTCGATTTTCAGCGCGCGCTCGGCGGCCTTGGCGCCAACTCCGATATAGGACAGCGCCACCGGCATCAGCAACAGCGAGGTGAAGATCAGCACGGCGACGCCGATGCTGGCGGTGATCGCCAGGTCCTGGATCACCGGGATGTCGATCAGCATCAGTACCGCAAAGCCAACGGCATCGGCCAGCAATGCAGTGACGCCGGCGATGAACAGACGGCGGAAGGTATAACGCGCGGCGATCAGCTTGTGGGTGCCACGGGCGATGTCCTGCATGATGCCGTTCATCTTCTGCGCGGCGTGGGACACGCCGATGGCGAAGATCAAAAACGGCACCAGCACCGAGTACGGATCGATGGCGTAACCGAGCCAGGCGACGATGCCCAGTTGCCAGACCACCGCGACCAGCGAGCAGCCGACCACCAGCAAGGTGCTGCGCACGCAACGGGTGTAGGCGTAGATGATGGCCAGTGAAGTGACGACGGCCAGACCGAAGAACATCATCACCTGGATCAGGCCGTCGATCAGGTCGCCCATCAGTTTGGCGAAGCCGATAACCCGCACCTTGTAATGGCCGGAGCCTTCTACCCCGGATTTGCGCGCAGCGCTGTCGCCGGCGTATTCGATCTTGTCGCGCAACTGCTCTTCGAGCATCTGCGAGAACGCGTGGTAGTTGATGCGCTGGCCACCGGCGGCGGCTTTGTCCATCAGCGGCACGATCAGCATGGTCGACTTGAAGTCGCTGGCCACCAGGCTGCCGACAATGCCGGCGCGGGAAATGTTCTGGCGCAGTTGTTCGATCTGTTCAGGCCGCCCTGAATAGGTGTCGGGCATCACCGGGCCACCTTGGAAACCGTCCTCGGTGACTTCGGTCCAGCGTACCGCCGGGCTCCACAGCGACTTCATCCAGGCGCGGTCGACGCCTTCGGTGAGGAACAGTTGGTCGTTGACCTGCTTGAGTACGTCGAGGTATTCGGGATCGAAAATATCGCCCTGGGTGTTCTCCACCACCACGCGCACCGAGTTGCCCAACCCGCGCAGGGAGGCGCGGTTCTCCAGGAAGTTCTGGATGTACGGCTGGCTCTGCGGAATCATCTTTTCGAAGCTGGGACGCAGCTCCAGGCGCGTCGCCGCCATGTAGCCGAGCACCACGGTGGCCAGGGCCATCAGCAGCATGAACAGCGGACGGAAGTTGAACACCAGGCGTTCCAGGCGGTTGCCGGAGCGGTGGTCGAAATCACGCAGATCGCGGATCACCGGCATGGCGTCTTGTTTGATGTTGCCCATGTCTGGGTTCTCGCTCTTAGGGTTCGAGGGCTGGATCGGCGGACAGCGTCCGGGCACCACGGCTTCCCGCCAGCACCAGTGCGCCGTCGGTGGACTGGGCTGCGCCGGCGACCGGCGTCGGTGCCGGTTGCCGCACCAGATGCATCTGCGCGCCCGTCCCCTGGCTGACCAGCATCTGCCCGCCCTGGGTGAACAAGCGATAATTGCCACGGGCATCGATCAGGCCCGCGGTGATGCTGACGCGCAGGCCGCTGTCCAGCGCAGTCCAGCTCTGGCCGCCATCGGTGCTGCGCAGCACGTTGCCGCGCAGGCCGTAGACCAGCACTTCGCCAGGCTTGCCAAGCACGCCGAAGAAGCTGCCCTGATACGGCGTCGGCACGGCATTGAAGCGTTGGGCGTTGTCGTCCCACTTGAGCAACAGGCCTTGCTCGCCGGCGATGTACAACGCATCGCCAGTGGAGGCGATGGCGTTGAGGTGAAAGCCCTGAGGGTTGTCGGTGCGGTCCTGGAACGGCGTCCAGGTCTGGCCGCCGTCGTCGGTGCGCAGGATCAGGTTGAACACGCCGACCACATAGCCGGTTTTTTCGTTGGCGAACCAGACGTCGAGCAGCGGTTTGTCCGCGCCCTGATCGACTAGTCGTTGGCCTTCCATGGCCAACTGGGGCCATTGCTCGTTGCCCGGCTCGGCCTTGGCCAGCGCCGTGTAATGCTTGATCAGCAATTCGCCGATCTGGCGACCGTCGAGTTGCTTGTTCCAGGTCGCGCCGGCGTCGCTGCTGTGCAGCACTACACCGTCGTTACCGACCGCCCAGCCCTGGGCTGGCGTTGAAAAATTCACGGCGGTGAGATCGGCGCTGACCGGCACGGCGGCCTGCTGCCAATGCTGACCGGCATCATCGGAAAACAGAATATGGCCACGCTGGCCGACGGTAATCACGCGCCCGCCGGCGCGGGTCATGCCGGACAACGGGCTGTTGATCGCCAAGGCACTGACCCTGGCGGGCAGGTCCAGTACATCGACGTAATCGGCCGCCTGGGCGACGCCCTGCGACAGGCCGAGCACAACGCCGAACGCCAAACGCACAATATTATTTTTATACGAACACATGCTGCGTCCTCTTCGGAAAACCGCGTCGAGGCACACTTGCGTGTGCCTGACGTTCAAACCTCGCGCCGTGCAGGTCATGTGGGAGCGAGCTTGCTCGCGATGGTCGTGAACGATGACGCGTGCTGTCTGGATGCCCGCGTCGCCTTCTGGTCCATCGTCGGAACGCCGCCCGGAGCAAGCTCGCTCCCACAGTGGATCGTGACTTAGCGAATGCCGGCGCCTGCCAGGGATTCCGATGACCACTGCGCCTTGGAGAGCGGCTCGATGTACTTGATGCCGCCGTAAGGGCCGACCACACCGTTGATGTTGTACGAACCACCCACCAGGTCGTAGATCATGAAGGGCGTCGAATCCGGAACCTGCTTGTCATAGCTCTGGCTGAGGAAGGCGAAAGAACCACGATAGAGCTGACCACGGGCGTCATATTGATCCGAGGCCAGAGCGGTCCAGCTGTCTTCGTCGAGGTAGAAGCGGCGCTTGGCGTAGATGTGACGGGCACCGGCCTTGAGGTTGCCTTCGACGACCCACACGCGGTGTTTTTCCCAGCGCACGAAGTCAGGCGACAGGTGATTGGCAGTGGTCAGCGACTTCGGATCCTGGACGTAGGTCAGCTTGTAGGTGTTGTAGGGCACGATCATTTCCTGCTTGCCCACCAGCTTCCAGTCGTAGCGGTCCAGCGCACCGTTGAACACGAACACGTCATCGTAGGTGCCCGCACCGGCGGTACCCGGGTTAGGCGTGTCGTACGCCAGGCTCGGCGCCAGTTTCACCCGACGCTGACCCGGCAAGTACTGCCAGGCACGACGCGGCTGCTGCAAGGGGTTGGCGGCGTCCTTGAGCATGATCGCCTCGCCGGCACGGCGCGCAGGGCCGGTGTACGCCAGCTTCATCTGGTAGTACACGTCGGCGCTGCTGATCGGCTGCGAGAGGTTTTCATAGATCGGGTAGGAGATGTTCGCCTGCCCGGTGGTCGCCAAGCTTGGCACACCGGCGGAGTCGACGTTCCAGGAGTCGTACTTGGAGCTGATGCTGACGCCCTGGTAGCGCAGCAGGAAGTTCCACATCGCTTCGTTGCCCGACTGCGGAATCGGGAACGGAATGCCCGGCAACACGTTGTCGATGGCCAGGCCACCTTCCAGGGACTTGGCGCCGCTGGCGTTCTTCACGCCGTTATCCAGAATCGCTTGAGGCAGCGAAACGGTGCGGTGCGTCGGGAACACGTCGACACGGAACGTCGGGAAACGCTTGGCCAGTTCTACCGTGGTTGCCGTGAGCAGTCCCTTGTATTGATCGACGTTCTTGCCGTCGATCACCACCAGCGGTTTTTCACTGGCAAACGGATCCGGACGCATGCTGTCGCCAGCTTTGAAGCTGGCTGGCGCGGTGGTCAGGCCACCGTTGTAGGCGGGAATGGAGCCATCGGCGTTCCCGGCTTTTTCAGCCCCTACCTGTGTCAGGCTGGTGCCCAGTTTGGCAGCTTCCTGGGCTGAAACAGCGGCCTGTGCCTGGGCGGCGAAGACCATGGCCAGCGAAGCGGCCAACACGGTTTGTACAAATTTCATCTTGTTATTCTCCTGCTTGCATTGAGCAAATCAGTGGTGAATCAGAATGTTGTTTTCATCGTCAGGTACAGGGCGCCACGGTCCTCGGTCGTGGCACCCCCTCCGGAGAAGGACGAGTAGCCGCCGGCGTAGCAGGCGTAGTTTTCGTTGCCGCTGAAGGCGTTCGGGGTGGAGCCGTCGCCGCCGTTCGGGCCGGTACTCACACCGCTGACGTTGCACTTGTCGGTCTGGCCAAAGGAGTCCACGTACTTCAGGTCGACAAAGTATTTGTTGTACACAATGGCGCCCACGCCCACGGCATAGTTGCCGGTGTCCTTGGCACCGCCACCGGAGACCGGCGACACACCGTCGAGACCGACGTTGACGGACATCGGTGCGTTGAGATCGACACCGGGGAACACCTGGTACCAGGTCGGTGTGAAGTTGACTGCCAGACCCCAGTTGTCACGGGTCGGCGCGTCGATGCCGCGATAGCTGTCCTTGCCCTTGTAGAGCGCTTCGTTCTTGCTATCGAGCTTGAGCAGGTTGCTGTAGTACAGCTCGGCCAGCACGGTGGCCTGATCGAACACCGGGGTTTTCGGCAGGGTCATCAGACCGTTGAGTGTCCAGTGCAGGGTGTCGCCTGTGGCGCTCATACTGTCGCCACGGCTCGGGGTGTCGTAGACCACACCGGTGGCGTCCGTACGGGCAGGCAGCAGACCCAGACCTTGACCCAGGCCCAGCGGGCTGCGGGTACTGACGATCGCCGGGATACTGGCCAGCGGCATGTTGTGGCGAACGTTCAGGTCCGAACCGACGCTGATCCCGCCGACATCCTTGGACAGGCTCAGGCCAAGGATCTTGATGTTGTCGGCATAGGCCAGTTGATAGGTGGCGGTGTCCAGCGAATTGAGGGTGTTGATCACCGCAGGCACTTGCCCCGCCGGACGGGTGCCGTTCGGGTTGGCCGAAGTAATGCCCCTGGCGTCCAGATAGGCTTGCGGCAGGATTTCCGAAGTTTCGCGGTAGTAAACGCCGAGGGTGCCATCCAGCCACGCCGGCGACCACTTGGCCATGACGCCCCAGTCGCCGCTGTCATGCGGTGTCAGGTCCTTGCCGCGACGCACATTGGTCAAGGCGTTGCACGGCGCCAGGCCACAACCCAGCGGGCTGCCCGGGACCACGGCGTTGGTGTTGCCCAACAGGAACGATTGCGCGCCGAAGCCGACCAGGTCGGAACCACCGTAATAGGTGCCTGCTTCCGGCAGCCGCGCGGCATCCCAATTGAGGAAATACTGGGCACCCACGGTCAGCTCGGGATTGACGGTGAACGTCATCGACAGCTGGTTACGCGGAACGAACAGTTCCTTGGCCTCGGTACCCGGCGATGCGGCAAGCTTGGCCAGGTCGAGGCCGGACTGGCCATAGCTGACCGAGTGCACCGGGTTGAGAATGGTCTCGCCCCAGAACACGTTGTGCTGACCGGCCTTGGCGCTGAACATCGACTCCTCGCCCACTTCGGTGCTGTAGAACACGAAGGCATCGAGGATTTCACCGGAAGGACCGCTGTAGTAGCGCTGGGCATAGTTGCTCAGGTGCGGGCTGCCGTTGCCGACGTTGTCACGGGTGACCCCGGCCAGGCGCGGGTCGTTGGCAATCAGGCCCGAACGCGCATCGTTGCCGTTGACGAACGGGTTGGAATTGGAGCCGGTGTTGTCATAGGCCTTGTCGTACCAGCTGGCGGCGCTGACGCGAAAACCCATGGCGTTCTTGTAGACCACGTCCATTTCGGTCAACAGGTCGACACGGTTGGTGATGTTGGTGCCGGCCTTGCGGAAGTTGTAGTCGCCGTCGTTGTTGTTCGGCGTTCCCAACATGCGTTTGTCGGCGCTTTCGGTGCGCACGCCATAGTTGTACTTGATGGTGTTATCCACCCGTACGTTCCAGTCCGGATTCCCCGTCTCGATTTCGGCCGCATGGGCCACCGGTACGGTTGCCGCGAGAATGGCCGAGGCCAGCAAGGTGTAGCGTGGAGCGGTGAAGCCGTGACTCTTGTTGTTGTGCATTGCGTTGTCTCCGCCTTTTTGTATTTGTTTTTAGCGCAGCCGCCCTCACGCAAACCTCTTCGTGTTTGCGTTTAAGGAATGAGGGCAAATGCCGGTGGCGTACTGCCAGTCCAGCTCCTTGTACTAGCGGTCCAGCTCCAGGATGAGTGTTTCAGCTTGCGGCCAGTGGCCAAATCCTGCGGCCGGATTGAGGTGACCGACATCGCCCAGATTGAGCAATTCGGCGCCCCAGCCTTCTGCCATGCGGGCGACCGCAGGCAGCGTGGCAAGGTGATCGTTGGTGCTGCCGGCCACGATGCTGCGAAATGGCAGCGGGCCTTGTGGCAGAGGATTCCAGCCCTGGCTACGCAGGGTTTCGGAAGATGGATAGTTTGCCGGCCAGACCGCATCGAGGTCCGGTGGCGCGGCCAGCAAAGCGCCCTTGATCGGACGGCTGTAGTGCGCAGCCCAGTGCGCGACCATCAGTACGCCGGCACTGTGGGCCACCAGAATCACCGGCCCGTCGATCTGCTCGAGTTCGTGCTGGATGGCCCGCACGCGAGCCATGCAATCGAGCTTGTCGGTCTCCAGCGGCGGGACGCTACGCACGTTGCTCAGCCTGGCTTGCAGCAACGTTTGCCAATGTTCGGCCACGTGCTCGCGCAGACCTGGAACGATCAGAACGGTGGCGGCAGTTTGCAGTTTGTCCACGGTCAACACCTTCGCTTTCTCGATAACTCGACTGGCTGTTTTCGCCAGGGGCTTTTTGTAGGGTCGACATTAAAGAGCGCCCACCCGAAGCGCTTTACATTGGACGTCAGGCACTTTTCTTTTGATGACAAATTGTCGGACACTCAGACGCGTGACCGCCGGTCTAAAAACCCCGCAGGTTGGCGCAAGGTCACTGTAATCAACGGATGAGCGCTGATGGCTCCCTGCAGCGTAGAAGATGGGTGAGCGCACAGCATGAAAACCATCGACGACATGACAACTGTTCAACTGTTGATACGCTGGATATAGTCGCCACGCTCACGCCAATCGCCACCGGCACAGGGAAGCCCTCGCATGACCAAGCTTGTTCGCGCCGCCGTCTTGACCAACTACCTTGAGGTCACCCAGTACCTGGGTTTCAACCCGCGCGACGTGCTGGCCGCTGTCGGCCTGAGCAGGGCCCAACTGCAAGCCCCTGAACACCGCATCCAGATCGATGCCGCCGTGCGCCTGCTGGAAGACTCCGCCACCGCCAGCGGTTGCCAGACCTTCGGCCTGAGCATGGCCGAGTCGCGCCAGCTCTCGGACTTCGGCGTGGTCAGCCTGCTGCTCAGCCACCAGCGCACCCTGCGCGATGCCTTGCAGGTCGTGGTGGATTACCGACACCTGATGAACGACTCGCTGGCCATCTTCATCGAAGAGGCCGGCAAGATGGTGATCATTCGCGAAGAGGTGGTCACCGAAACACCCATGCCCAGCCGCCAGGCCACGGAGCTGGCGATCGGCGTGATGTTCCGGCTGTGCTCGGCCCTGCTGGGCTCACACTGGCATCCCTACAGCGTCAACTTCATGCACCAGGCACCGGACAACCTGCACCTGCACCGCCGGTTGTTTGGTTGCAAACTGGAGTTCGGCAGCGAGTTCAACGGCATCGTCTGCCCCGACATCAGCCTCGACATGACCAACCCCAACGCCGACCCGGCCATGGCCCGCTACGCCCAGAGCTACCTCGACTCGCTGCAGGGCCACGAAGGCACCTCGATGCTGTTCGAAGTACGCAAGGCGATCTACCTGCTGCTGCCCATGGGACGCGCCACCATCGAACAGGTCGCCCAGAGCCAGGGCATGAACGTGCGCACCCTGCAACGCCGCCTCAAGGACGACGGCTGCGCCTTCAACGACGTGATCAACGACGTGCGTCGAGACCTGGTGCTGCGTTATCTGGACAACCCGAACTACTCGCTGAGTCGGATTGCCGACATGCTTGGGTATTCGATGGCGAGTTCGTTTACGCGGTGGTTTATCAGTCAGTTCGGGATGCCGCCGGCGACTTGGCGGGCTCAGAAGCAGGGGGGTGTGAAAGTGCAGGTGGATGCGGTGGGGCAGGTTGTTCCCAAAGCACCCTGATTCGTCGAGACCACCGATACCCCGACATGACACTTGCAGTTGAAAAGCAGCTAATCGGCATGTTTTCGACGATGCCGGACGAGATTCCACGACTGCTTAAATACTTTCTTACACCCCGGTGCCTCGCAACTATAGGTCTGCTCGCCATTATGCGTTCGACGATGTCGGGTGAGACTCGACGACTGGCTAAACGCTTGGTTACACCCCGGCTCCGAGCAAATATAGCGCTGCTCGCCCGTATGTATTCGACGATGTCGGGCGAGACTCGGCGCCTGGCTAAACGCTTTGTTACACCCCGGCTCCGTGCAACTATAGCGCTGCTCGCTAGTATGCCTTCGACGATGTTGGGCGAGATTCGACGACTGGTTAAACGCTTTGTTACACCCCGGCTCCGTGCAAATATAGGGCTGCTCGCCAGTATGAATTCGACGATGTAAAGCCAGTTGATCCGCCCGCGCAAACGCTTTGCTACATTCCGGTCCATCACAGGTGAAAGGTTTCTCCCCGGTATGTTTTTTTAGATGCCGTGCAAGATTTTGCTTGTTTGAAAAAAATTTACCGCACATGGAGCAGGTATGTGGATTTAGCCCTTCGGGTGAAACGCCCGACGAGCCGGGGATGAGAGACACCGGAGCGACCGTTGTCGGTTGAGGTTGAGGTTGAGTTGATTCAGTATCATCCGGGTCGGAATCGCCTTCGTTATTTCCAATGATAGACCCCTGAAGCCCTTGACGAACGTCGCCCCAAAAAGCCCTTCGGGCATCCTCCGCCAACTCTTTTTTGGTACGGAGTACCCCACCAGCCTTTCGAAACTCTTCGACAGACACCCTTACTCTTCCATCACCGTCCGTAAAACTCACCGGCGAATTCCCCACAAACCCATACAGATTCAACCCATCCACCGCCCCCGCCGGATCGGGATTGATCCAGCGACTCAACCACGGCGCAAAATACCGATAACCGTAGTAATACAACCCGGTCGCATCCCGCTCCTTGCCTGAATAACGAATGGTTTTCCACACGCCGCTCTGGTCGCTGTGGTCCTCCCACGCCGTGCCGCCGAACGGGTAATACGCTTCCCGGCTTTGCACGTTGGCGTGGTCGTCGAGTTCCAGCGTGCCGGAGCCCAGATGGTCGGTCAGGTGGTAGCGCAACGCGAACGTCGGCGCATGCGGCCCTTGCAGCCATGTCACCCGATTGCGCCCGGCCTCCAGGTCAAGCACCTGGTGCACAGGGGCGCCGTTGCGAAAGTGGATTTCCAGTCCCGGCAGGTAGCGTACTTCGGTGATCACGGTTCGAGCATCGGTCAGGGCCGTGCGGACTTTGCGCAGGCGCTTGCCTCCGCCGCCGTAGAGGTAGCGTTCGGTGTCGTCGGCTTCATTCTCCCGTTGTACCGGCGACACGCTGGTCAGTTGGTTGCGCACATCCCAGGTCATGGCTTGGCCACGCTGCAGGAAACGCAAGTTGCCATTGCGGTCGAAGTGGTTGTCGAAATCCAGCGTCTGATCCTCTTCGAGCAAGCTGCGATTGCTGTTCGCGGCAACAGTCCAGCGCCGCGTGAAGGGTTGCGCGCCGAGGTGCCGCAGTTCGGTCATGTTGCCGGCCGGGTCGTAGTCGTACTCTTCGCGATAGTTGAATACGGCGTTGGGGTCTGCTGAGGTTCGGTACTGGCTGATGGGATAAACCGAAGATCGCTCGGCCTCCCAACCCGTGGCACTGATCAACTGACCGAGGCTGTCGTAGCCGAAGCTCCGCAGCGCGTCGACGCGCTGGTTTTTGTAGAAACGCACCGGCAATGCGTGGTCCTTGATGCCCACGATGTTGCCAGCCGCATCGACTTCGTAACGCAGGTCCTGCAATGGTGGAGCCTTCGGCAACCCGGCGGCCAAACGCAGCAAGCGGCCGTCGCTGGGGGCGTACTCGGCTTCGGTAACCACGCCGTTGCCGGCGGTTTCCCGTTCGACCTGATGGCTCGGGTTGTAGCGAATATCGTGGACCAGGCACTGGCCGGGGGCCGGGCTATTCGCCGGTTGCAGCCAGCCCTCCTTGACCTGCCCGGCCACGGTGTAACCGAATCGCCGACGGTGGCCGCTGGCATCGATGAGGCTCAGCAAATCCCCCGCCGGACTGTAAGACCAGCGACTCTCCAGCCCCACCCCGGATTCAAGTGATGCATCACGTACCGACTCGTCCAGCGGCCAATCGGGCGTGTCCAACTCCGTGAGAAAGTGGCTGATTTCACTTTGCGCCAGCCCCAGCAAATCGTACTCGGGCATATGCCGGGTGCCGGCTGGATCGTCGTGGCGAATCAGTCGACCACATTGATTGCCGACCTCGATATCGGAGGCGCCATACTTGAAGCGTTCAACCACCCGCCCCGCCTCACCACGTGCCTGCTCCAACACCGCCGTCGGGCGTAGCGAGGTGTCGTATTCAAAGTCCTGCCGCGAGCCTCGGCTGTCCCACTGGCTCAGGGTTTCACCGGCTTGCCCCAGCAGTAACACCCGCCAACCGGCATCGACGCTGTCCGTCGCCAAGACCTGCCCCGGCAAACTAAAGCCATTGCGCATCGCCGGCGCAGCCAACCGCGAATCCCACTGTTCAACCCCACGCCCCGCCGCATCGAATACCTGTCGCGTGACCCGCGCCTCGGGCGTTTGTCCGACCGCCGCGCGCCAGTAGGTCACACCACGCACAGCGAGCCCTCGCGGATCCATGACCGTGAGGGTGGGCGTGGCGTGATGCACAGAGGGATTGTTCATCGGCTCTGGATAGCATTCGCGGTCGGCCAGCGTCTACTGTCAGAAATTACAGGTGAAGCCAGGGCATGAACGTGCGCACCCTGCAACGCCGACGACGGCTGCGCCTTCAATCGCTGGCAAGCCAGCTCCCACAAGGGACCGTGCCCACGATAAAACTGTAGGAGCCAGCTTGCTGGCGATGGACTCCAGTGCGCCGCGTTCATCCAGTTCACCCGCGTTATCGTTAACGACCATCGCAGGCAAGCCAGCTCCCACAGGGGGCCGTGCCCACGCTAAAACTGTAGGAGCCAGCCTGCTGGCGATGGACTCACGTGCGCCGCGTTTATCCGGTTAACACGCGTTATCGTTGACGACCATCGCTGGCAAGCCAGCTCCCACAAAGGCCCGCCCCCACACTGAAACTGTAGGAGCCAGCCTGCTGGCGATGGACTCAAGTGCGCCGCGTTTATCCAGGTCACACGCGTAATCGTTAACGACCATCGCTGGCAGGCCAGCTCCTATGTATGGACTCGCCCCCACTGTCTACCCGCTTTTGAAAAACCGCTGCCCCGTTGCATCTATGTATTAGGCCTATTCATGGAAGCCGTCTTCGGCTTCTGGCCAAAATTGGAAAAGCTCGTGGTATGCCGATTACAGTCAGGCCTCGAAGGCCAGTAGGAGCT
>NZ_JAHUWG010000018.1:0-29119 GCF_019219115.1 Pseudomonas sp. PDM28 | reverse complement strand
TCCTACAGTTTCAGTGTGGGCACGGCCCCTTGTGGGAGCTGGCTTGCCAGCGATGGTCGTTAACGATAACGCGGGCAAACTGGATAAACGCAGCGTACTTGAGTCCATCGCCAGCAGGCTGATTCCTACAGTTTCAGTGTGGGCACGGCCCCTTGTGGGAGCTGGCTTGCCAGCGATGGTCGTTAACGATAACGCGGGCAAACTGGATAAACGCAGCGTACTTGAGTCCATCGCCAGCAGGCTGATTCCTACAGTTTCAGTGTGGGCACGGCCCCTTGTGGGAGCTGGCTTGCCAGCGATGGTCGTTAACGATAACGCGGGCAAACTGGATAAACGCAGCGTACTGGAGTCCATCGCCAGCAGGCTGATTCCTACAGTTTCACCCGGGCACAAAAAACCCGCCAGAAGGCGGGTTTTCAGTGAACAGGACATCAGAGCAGGAAAATTGTCGCCAGCCCGAGGAAGATGAAAAAGCCTCCGCTGTCGGTCATGGCCGTAATCATCACGCTGGCACCCATCGCCGGATCGCGGCCCATCTTCGCCAGGGTCATCGGAATCAAGACCCCCATCAATGCCGCCAGCAACAGGTTGAGCGTCATCGCGGCGGTCATCACCACGCCGAGCGACCAGCTGCCATACAGCAGATAGGCGACCACGCCGATCACCCCGCCCCATATCACGCCGTTGATCAAGGCTACCGCCAATTCCTTGCGCATCAGGCGCGAGGTATTGCCGGTGCTCACCTGGTCCAGCGCCATGGCCCGAACAATCATGGTGATGGTCTGGTTGCCCGAGTTACCACCGATCCCCGCCACGATCGGCATCAACGCCGCCAGCGCCACGAGCTTCTCGATCGAACCCTCGAACAAGCCGATGACCCGGGAAGCCACGAACGCGGTAATCAGGTTGATCGCCAGCCAGGCCCAGCGGTTGCGCAGGGATTTCCAGACCGACGCAAAAATGTCTTCTTCTTCTCGCAGACCCGCCATGTTGAGAACTTCGCTTTCGCTCTCTTCACGGATCAGGTCGACCATTTCATCGATGGTCAGACGGCCGATCAGCTTGCCGTTCTTGTCGACCACGGGCGCAGAGATCAAGTCGTAACGCTCGAACGCCTGGGCGGCATCGTAGGCGTCTTCGTCCGGGTGGAAACTCACCGGATCGCTGGCCATCACCTCGGAAACCTGTTTGTCCGGATCGTTGACCAGCAATCGTTTGATCGGCAACACGCCCTTGAGGACGCCGTCGTAATCGACCACGAACAGCTTGTCGGTGTGGCCCGGCAGCTCTTTCAGACGACGCAGATAACGCAGGACCACTTCAAGGCTGACATCCTCGCGGATGGTCACCATCTCGAAGTCCATCAACGCACCGACCTGCTCCTCATCGTAGGACAGTGCCGAACGCACACGTTCACGTTGTTGCTGGTCGAGGGTCTCCATGAGCTCATGGACGACGTCTCGCGGCAGCTCGGAGGCCAGGTCAGCGAGTTCGTCGGCATCCATGTCCTTGGCGGCTGCCAGGAGCTCGTGATCATCCATGTCGGCGATCAGCGATTCACGAACCGAATCGGATACTTCAAGCAGGATGTCGCCGTCGCGATCGGCCTTGACCAATTGCCAGAGCGTCAGACGATCGTCCAGCGGCAAGGCTTCAAGGATGTAGGCGACGTCGGCGGAGTGCAGGTCATCGAGCTTGCGTTGCAACTCGACGAGGTTCTGCCGGTGGACCAGGTTCTCGACCCGGTCATGATGCGGGCCTTCCTGGCGGTGAGTCAGGTCTTCTACCACTCGCTGGCGCTGCAGCAACTCAACCACCTGAGCCAGGCGATCCTGCAAGCTTTCCTGCGTTTTCTTTACTTCAACTTCGGACATAGGCGAACTCCACTCCCAGCAGCGGGGCACGCCGGAAGGATCAATCAGTCAATTCATGATTGGTAAAACGGGGTACTGAGTAACTACTGGGTAAGTCCATGGAGGTATTCCACAAGCCCCGGCGGGGCTGACGGGCGCAATGATACACCGCCTGACGGTTTTAAACGTTAAAAAATCTTGGCTGAAACAAGCGCTTGCACAACAAACCTGAGCATTGCCCTGACCAGTGAAAGTGCGACGACGTATTCTGAAAAGAAAACACACGCCCCTTCGAAAATTGTAGCCGCCAGCCTTGAAAAGGAATGCCACGCAGGACGCCCGGGAGCACACAGAGGCGATCTTCAACCAGCAGGAGCCAGCAAGACGCCAGGCACGCGTGGCATTCGACGGGAAGGGATGCAAGAAGGGAAAAGCCAAATCCCGGACGGCAAAAAGCCCGCAATAAATGCGGGCTTTCTGTTGTATGGTGCACTCGACAGGATTCGAACCTGTGACCGCTCGGTTCGTAGCCGAGTACTCTATCCAGCTGAGCTACGAGTGCAATTTGTGTTTTTAGACCAGATCACAACTGGTTGAAGCCAAGTCACTCACATTACTGCAGATGACTCTTAAATGGTGCACTCGACAGGATTCGAACCTGTGACCGCTCGGTTCGTAGCCGAGTACTCTATCCAGCTGAGCTACGAGTGCATTTGTTGCCGCGCATTATAGGCCGTCTAATCTCTATGTCAAACACTTTTTCTAGTAATTTCAACAACTTACCGAAAAAGCCAGATTACAACGTACTAAGCAAATAATGGCGGAGAACGGGGGATTCGAACCCCCGACACCCTTTTGAGGTGTACTCCCTTAGCAGGGGAGCGCCTTCGGCCACTCGGCCAGCTCTCCGCAACACGGGGCGTATATTAACCAGCTTCTTCCCCGTTTGCAAACATAAAAAACGATAAAAATTAATGGCTTGGTTCTTCGTCCTTCTCTTTCTTGATACGCAGGTAAATTTCTTCGCGGTGAACAGCTACCTCTTTGGGGGCATTAACACCGATGCGCACTTGATTTCCTTTGACGCCGAGTACGGTCACGGTGATTTCGCCATCACCGATAATCAGGCTTTCTGCACACCGACGAGTCAGAATCAGCATACCTTTCTCCTCACGCATTTCATTTCAGGGACAACAGTCTGCAAAAAAAAGGCACTCGACCCACAACCGGAGCGGTCGCAGCCCTACATGCCTGAGTATTGACTAGCGCGAGCAAAAGAACAGGCTCGGGGGTCACGCCATTCAAAAAAACAAAAGGCGCGGTCAGACCGCGCCTTCCGGCAAACGCATCACTCGCCCTGGCGGGCCGGTGCGTCCAGTTCGAAAGCCGTGTGCAGAGCGCGCACAGCCAGTTCCAGGTACTTCTCTTCGATCACTACGGAGACTTTGATTTCCGAGGTCGAGATCATCTGGATGTTGATGCTTTCCTTGGCCAGGGATTCGAACATGCGGCTGGCCACGCCTGCGTGAGAGCGCATGCCGACGCCGACGATCGAGACCTTGGCGATCTTGGTGTCGCCCACGACTTCACGGGCACCCAGTTCGCCAGCGGTTTTTTCCAGCACGGCTTGCGCCGCCTGGTAGTCGTTACGGTGCACGGTGAAGGTGAAGTCGGTGGTGTTATCGTGCGCGACGTTCTGCACGATCATGTCGACTTCGATGTTCGCGGCACTGATCGGGCCGAGAATCTTGAAGGCAACACCCGGGATGTCTGGCACGCCACGGATGGTCAGCTTGGCTTCATCGCGGTTGAAAGCGATACCGGAAATGATCGGCTGTTCCATGGTTTCCTCTTCATCAATAGTAATGAGGGTACCCGGACCCTCCTTGAAGCTGTGCAGTACGCGCAGCGGAACGTTGTACTTGCCGGCGAACTCGACCGCGCGGATCTGCAACACCTTGGAACCGAGGCTGGCCATTTCCAGCATCTCTTCGAAGGTGATCTTGTCCAGGCGCTGGGCCACGGACACCACACGCGGGTCGGTGGTGTAGACGCCGTCGACGTCGGTGTAGATCTGGCATTCGTCAGCCTTCAGGGCCGCCGCCAGCGCCACGCCGGTGGTGTCGGAACCGCCACGACCGAGGGTGGTGATGTTGCCGTGCTCGTCGACGCCCTGGAAACCGGCGACAACCACCACACGACCGGCCTTCAGGTCACCGCGAATCTTCTGGTCATCAATCTGCAAGATACGCGCTTTATTGTGCGCGCTATCCGTCAGAATCCGCACCTGGTTGCCGGTGTACGACACCGCCGGCACGCCGCGCTTGATCAGCGCCATGGCCAACAGGGCAATCGTCACCTGCTCACCGGTGGAGACGATCACGTCCAGCTCGCGCGGAACCGGTTGGCCGTCGCCACTGATTTGCTTGGCCAGATCGATCAGACGGTTGGTTTCGCCGCTCATTGCAGACAGCACAACCACCAGGTCATCGCCGGCATCGCGGAATTTCTTAACCTTGTCGGCGACCTGCTCGATTCTCTCGACAGTGCCGACCGAGGTGCCTCCAAATTTCTGTACGATCAAAGCCATTTCAAAGCCGCCTCTGCCCATGAAGGGCGCCCAAATAATCACTCAAACAGCGTTGCGGCCCGCCACTAGACTACGAGCCGCAAGCACTGCCTTATAGACCCTGCTCTACAAACGGAACGGTCAGCGCCAGTGCCGCATCCAGTGCGCCAGCGTCGGTACCGCCGCCTTGCGCCATGTCTGGACGACCACCGCCCTTCCCGCCCACTGCCGCAGCGGCTTGCTTCATCAAATCACCGGCTTTGAGTTGGCCAGTCAGGTCTTTGGTTACGCCTGCAACCAGAACGACCTTTTCCTCATGGACACTGCCGAGCAGGATCACTGCGCGGCCGAGTTTGTTTTTCAGTTGATCGACCAGCGCCAGCAGCGCCTTGCCATCCTGACCGTCCAGACGCACGGCCAGCACTTTCACACCCTTGACGTCCTGCGCCTGGGCCGACAGATCGTCGCCCGCGGCACTGGCAGCCTTGGCTTGCAACTGCTCGAGTTGCTTCTCCAGCAGACGGTTGCGCTCCAGCACAGCCGACAGCTTGTCGATCAGGTTGTCGCGGCTGCCCTTGACCAGGCTCGCCGCTTCCTTGAGTTGTTCTTCCGCCGCGTTCAAGTAAGCCAGTGCCGCAGCACCGGTGACGGCTTCAATACGACGCACACCCGATGCCACACCGCCTTCGCTGATGATTTTCAGCAGGCCGATGTCGCCGGTACGGTTGGCGTGGATACCGCCGCACAGTTCGACGGAGAAATCCCCCATGCTCAGTACGCGCACGCTATCGCCGTACTTCTCGCCGAACAGCGCCATGGCGCCTTTCTGCTTGGCGGTTTCGATATCGGTTTCTTCGGTTTCAACCTCGGAATTCTTGCGAATCTCGGCGTTGACGATTTCTTCCAGCGCTTTCAGTTGCTCAGGCTTGATCGCTTCAAAGTGGCTGAAGTCAAAGCGCAGGCGCTGACTGTCGACCAACGAACCTTTCTGCTGGACGTGGTCGCCCAGTACCTGGCGCAATGCGGCGTGCAGCAAGTGAGTCGCCGAGTGGTTCAGCGAAGTCGCGTGACGCACTTCGGCATCGACATGAGTCTCCACCGGAGTACCTACGATCAGGCTGCCCGAATCCAGCACGCCGTGGTGCAGGAACGCACCACCGGTCTTGGTGGTGTCGCGCACGTCGAAACGCGCAGCACCCGCCTGCAGGAAGCCGCAATCACCGATCTGGCCACCGGACTCCGCATAGAACGGCGTCTGATCGAGGACGATCACGCCCTCTTCGCCTTCGCTCAGTACGTCAACCGATTGCCCGTCCTTATAGAGAGCAACGATTTTGGCAGAACCGCTGTGAGCGGTGTAACCGGTGAACTCGGTGTCCACATCGACCTTGACCAGGCTGTTGTAGTCCATGCCGAAGGAACTGGCGGAACGGGCACGGACGCGCTGGGCCTCCATCTCACGCTCGAAACCTTCTTCGTCGATGGTCAGGCTGCGCTCGCGAGCGATGTCACCGGTCAGGTCCATCGGGAAACCGTAGGTGTCGTAGAGTTTGAACACCACGTCGCCCGGCACCACGTCGCCTTTGAGTTCAGCCAGATCCTGCTCGAGGATCTTCAGACCCTGCTCCAGGGTCTTGGCGAATTGCTCTTCTTCGGCCTTCAGCACGCGCTCGATGTGTGCCTGCTGGGATTTCAGCTCAGGGAAGGCCTCGCCCATCTCGGCGACCAGGGCCGCGACGATCTGGTAGAAGAAGCTGCCCTTGGCGCCCAGCTTGTTACCGTGACGGCAGGCGCGACGGATGATCCGGCGCAGCACGTAGCCGCGGCCTTCGTTGGACGGCAGCACGCCGTCGGCGATCAGGAAACCGCAGGAACGGATGTGGTCAGCCACGACTTTCAGCGAAGCCTGGGCGTCGTTGGTGCAGCCGATGGCCTTGGCCGACGCGCTCAGCAGGCTCTGGAACAGGTCGATTTCATAGTTCGAGTGAACGTGCTGCAGCACGGCACTGATCCGCTCCAGACCCATGCCGGTGTCCACCGACGGCGCTGGCAGCGGGTGCAACACGCCATCGGCGGTGCGGTTGAACTGCATGAACACGTTGTTCCAGATCTCGATGTAACGGTCGCCGTCTTCTTCCGGCGAACCCGGTGGGCCGCCCCAGATGTCGGCGCCGTGATCGTAGAAAATCTCGGTGCAAGGACCGCACGGGCCGGTATCGCCCATGGTCCAGAAGTTGTCGGAAGCGTACGGCGCGCCCTTGTTGTCGCCGATGCGCACCATGCGCTCGGCCGGAACGCCGATTTCCTTGGTCCAGATGTCGTACGCCTCGTCATCGCTGGCGTAGACGGTGACCCAGAGCTTTTCCTTCGGCAGGTTCAGCCACTTGTCGGAAGTCAGGAAGTTCCAGGCGTAGCTGATGGCATCACGCTTGAAATAATCGCCAAAGCTGAAGTTACCCAGCATTTCGAAGAAGGTGTGGTGACGAGCGGTATAACCGACGTTTTCCAGGTCGTTGTGCTTGCCGCCGGCGCGCACGCATTTCTGGCTGCTGACCGCGCGGGTGTACGCGCGTTTTTCCTGGCCCAGGAAGCAGTCCTTGAACTGGTTCATCCCCGCGTTGGTGAACAGCAGGGTTGGGTCGTTGCCCGGAATCAAAGAGCTGGAGGCTACACGGGTGTGGCCTTGCTCTTCGAAGAAGCGAAGGAAGGCTTCACGGATTTCTGCGCTTTTCATTAGGTTCTTCCACGGAGGCTGCGGCCAAAGGCCTGTTCGAAACGTCAACAGACGAAGCGACGGCAAAGGGCCGCATTATATCGGCCCTGCGCGCGGGGTACAGCGTGTTTATACGATAGAAACGGTCAATTGGAGCGCTAACGCTATCACTTGCGCGAAAAGTCGACGAATGTCGCGACGACTTGCTCGATTTGCCCACGGTTGACGTCCATGTGCGTGACCATGCGCAGACGCGCGGCCGCACTGAGCTTGATCCCGCGCTCGGCGGCAAAGGCCTTGAGCGCTTCGGCCTGGTCGCCCATTTGCACATATACCATATTGGTCTGCACCGGCTCGACCTCGAAGCCCGCCGCACGCAGGCCTTCGGCCAGCAACTGCGCGTTGGCATGGTCATCGGCCAGGCGCTGAACGTTGTGATCCAGCGCATACAGGCCCGCCGCCGCCAGAATACCTGCCTGACGCATGCCACCGCCGACCATCTTGCGCAGGCGCCGCGCCTTGCCGATCAGCTCGACCGAGCCGCACAACACCGAACCGACCGGTGCGCCCAGGCCTTTGGACAGGCACACCGAGACCGAATCGAAATACCGGGTGATTTCTCGGGCATCCACACCCAGCTTCACTGCCGCGTTGTACAGGCGTGCGCCGTCCAGGTGCAGCTGCAAACCCTGCTCGCGGGTAAAACTGCGCGCCCGGGCCAGGTAGTCCAGCGGCAGAACCTTGCCCTGCATGGTGTTTTCCAGCGCCAGCAAGCGGGTGCGGGCGAAGTGGAAGTCGTCCGGTTTGATCGCCGCCGCGACCTGTGCCAGGTCCAGCGAGCCATCGGCCTGCACTTCCAGCGGCTGCGGCTGGATCGAGCCGAGCACCGCTGCGCCGCCACCTTCGTACTTATAGGTGTGGGCCTGCTGGCCGACGATGTATTCGTCACCGCGCTCGCAATGGGCCATCAACCCCAGCAGATTGCTCATGGTCCCGGTCGGCACGAACAGCGCCGCGGCAAACCCCAGGCGTTTGGCCAGTTCGGCCTCCAGCTGATTGACCGTCGGATCTTCGCCATACACGTCGTCGCCGGTGACGGCGTTGGCCATCGCGTCCAGCATGCCGGCGCAAGGTTGGGTGACGGTGTCGCTGCGAAGATCGATAACGCTCATGAATCTGGCCTCGGTAAGCAGGGGAAATCCCTTTCAGGAAAGAATTACTGCGGGCATGGCGACGATTAATCAACCCTTGCGTAGGAAAAGGCCGATTAAAACAACGGAAAAGTCGATGACAATCATCCAAAAGGGGTCATGCGCATATCAGAAATATGTGATAAAAACGCTGCGCCGCCAAACATTCCGGCGGCAAAAACGTTCTCAGGGCGGGGTGCAACTCCCCACCGGCGGTAATTGCGCGCAATGCGCATAGCCCGCGAGCGCTTGATGGCAGCACGGCTTCGGCGGTGACTGACAGCAAGGTCAGCAGACCCGGTGTGATCCCGGGGCCGACGGTCATAGTCCGGATGAAGAGAGAACGGGATTGACACCAGAGGGCCGACCGCCAGCATTCGTGCGAGCCTGCGTACCCTCAGATCCCCTTCGATTCATAACGCCCTGTTTTTCACACAAACAGGAGTCAGAACATGCAACCCACCGCAATTGACAGCAAAAGCAAACACCATCACGGCGAGCGCGTTGCGTTCATCCAGGCCTGCTGGCACAAGGAAATCGTCGATCAGAGCCGTAAAGGTTTCCTCGCCGAAATGATTGCCCAGGGTTATCAGGAATCCGACATCGACTTCTTCGAAGTCGGCGGTGCCTTCGAAATGCCCCTGCACGCCAAGTTGCTGGCCAAGACCGGTCGTTATGCCGGCATCGTCGCGGCCGCCCTGGTGGTGGACGGCGGGATCTACCGTCACGAGTTCGTCGCCCAGTCTGTGGTCAGCGGCCTGATGCAGGTTCAACTGGAAACCGAAGTGCCGGTGTTCTCGGTGTCCCTGACCCCGCACCACTTCCATGCCGGCGAAGAGCACCAGAAGTTCTTCTTCGAGCATTTCGTGCATAAAGGCCAGGAAGCGGCGAAGACCTGTGCGGATACGCTGATGAAAATCCGTGCGCTGCGCCGCAGTGAACCGCGTGCGGTAGCCGTCTAACACCGCAATCCCCTGTAGGAGCGAGCTTGCTCGCGATGGTCGTCAACGATAACGCGGGAAGCCTGGCACCCCGCGGCGTTTTCGGGTTCATCGCGAGCAAGCTCGCTCCTACAGGGATCCAGGTCGGGTCAGGCGAGGTTTTCGTCGGTCGTCGGCACCACCAGGATGCCGGCACGCAAGCCATTCTTCACCCTGGGGTTCGGGAAGATGATCCGGGCGCCCTCCTCCTCGATGATCCAGCGGGTGTTGGCAATGTCTTCCGCCAGCAGGTAACCCACTTCCAGCTCCGAGAAGTTCTCGACGTCCGCCGGCAGGTTCAGGCGGAAACTGTCGCTGTGCTTGATGATTTCCCGTGCCACGCTGTACAACTGCAAACCGTCCAGTGCCGCTTCAGTCAGTTCCGGCTCGGTGCCTTCGATGATCTGCTTGAGGCGCGCCTCCAGCAGCGAGACGTCGACCCCGGCGTTCTGCCCGAACGGCCGCGCCTTGCCCAACTCCAGGGTGAAGGCCTCGGCACCGAGCTTGTCGTAGGTGTAGGCGCTGAACACGATGGACGGTTTGTTCTGCAGCAACACCGCTTCCATGCCGGCGGCACGCAGGCGCGCCAGTTCCTGGCGGGAATGCTGGCGGTCTTCTTTCCACGGGTACAAGGCGAACTGCTCGATTTTCGAGCCACGAATCGCCGTGTGCAGGTCGTAGTGCAAGCGCTGACGGTCCGGCAGGCTGAAGAAGCTGGCCGCCAAACGCTCCAGCTCGCAGGCGCGCAGGGCTTCGGAGCCGCTGCTTTGTTCGTGACGGCCGTTGAACAGCCGATTGACGTCCTGCTCGACGAAACGCTCGCCTTTGCGAATCGCTTCGGGGTTGCCGAACAGGAACAGAATACGTGCGCGCGGCTTCAGATCGCCGCGGGCAATGTCGTGCAACAGGCGATCGAGCAACTCGATCGGCGCTGTTTCGTTGCCGTGGATCCCCGCCGACAGCAGCAGGTCCAGGCCATTGTCACGCGCTTCAGGTGGCCGGACTTCCAGCGCACCTTCGCTCAACCAGCGCATGCGCACGCCTTCGACAGTCAGTTGAGTCTTCTCCGCCGGTTCGCGGCCGGCGAGGGTCAGTTCAAGCAGTTTGCCGAGGGCGAGCATAGAGCGGTTTCCTTAGTGATCGTGGTTGCAGTCCGGGCCGTGAACGTGGTCCTCGTCGGTGAGGTCAGCCGGTTCCATCTCCAGTTGCAGACTTACCAGATTAGTCGCCAATGGGCGCAGCAGCAGGTTGGCGTATTCGGCATCGCCTTCTTCGACGTCCACGCCGATCAGCAACTGGCCACGGCCGTCCTGCTGGATCCACAGCTCTTTGCCTTGCCACAGGACCGCGACGCGGGTGCAGGAAGTCTCCAGTTGCGTGCCGTCGGTGTCTTCAAGGATCAGCTGCAGGGTATCGCTCATGTCTTTACGCTCTCGTTTGAGATGAAGCGACGCGCTGCCATCCGGGGCAGCGCGTCGTCGATCAATTGATCTGGAATGGATAAACCGCGCCCAGTTTAAGGATTTGCGTCAGTTCATCCAGTGCCGTCCGGCACTCAAGCAACAATTGCGGGTCCGCCAGATCGTTTTCGGTCATGCGGTCGCGGTAGTGCTTCTCGACCCATTCGGTCAGTGTGCCGTACAACGGTGCCGTCATGATAACCCCTGGGTTGACGGCCGCCAGTTCGGTTTCGTTGAGTGCGACGCGCAACCGCAGGCAAGCCGGGCCACCGCCGTTCTGCATGCTCTGCTTGAGATCGAAGACTTTCACTTCGCGGATCAGCCCGCCGGAGCTGGTCAAACCCTGCAAGTATTGCCAGACACGCTCGTTGCCACGGCATTCTTCCGGCACGATCAACAGCATGGAGCCGTCAGGACGCGACAGCAGTTGACTATTGAACAAGTAGGAACGAACCGCGTCTTCCACACTGACTGCGGAACGCGGTACGCAGACTGACTGAAATTTCCCACCGACCTTGGCGAGTTTGCTCTGCAGCTCGGCCAGCATCTTCTCGGTCTCGAGGAACGCGTCCTCGTGATAGAACAGCACCTCGCCATTACCCACGGCGATCACGTCGTTGTGGAACACGCCCTGATCGATCACCGACGGGTTCTGCTGGGCGTAGACCACGCCGTCATCGCTCAAGCCGTGCAGACGGGCAACAGCCTGGGACGCTTCGAGGGTCTGGCGCGCCGGGTACTTCTGCGGAGCCGGGTAGCGGGTGTCGAACGCGCTGCGGCCGAACACGAAGAACTCGACGCCGGCTTCGCCGTATTCACGGCAGAAACGCGTGTGGTTGGCCGCCCCTTCGTCACCGAACTGCGCCACGGCCGGCAAAGCGGCATGGTGGGCGAAGTGTTTCTGGTCAGCGAACATCGCACCCAGCACACGACTGGTGGTCGGGTGTTCGATGCTGCGGTGATATTTGCAGTTGAGGTTGGCAGCGGTGAAATGCACACGGCCGTCAGCGGTGTCGGCGCTCGGGCTGACGGTGGCGGCGTTGGCCACCCACATGCTCGAGGCCGAGCAACTGGCTACCAGCAGCGGCATCGCATCTTTGGCAGCGCGCTCGATCACTTGAGCGTCGGTGCCGCCAAAGCCCAGGCGACGCAGTGCGGCCACATCCGGGCGCTCTTGCGGTGCCAGCACGCCTTGCTGGAAACCCATTTCCATCAGCGCTTTCATCTTCGCCAGGCCCTGCAGCGCCGCTTCCTTGGGGTTGGAAGACTGCTGGCTGTTGCTCTGGGACGCGACGTTGCCGTAGGACAGGCCGCCGTAGTTATGGGTCGGCCCCACTAGACCGTCAAAATTGACTTCATAGGATTTCATCAGCGAGGCTCCACGAGAATCTGTTGTTATAGGCTTCAGTAACTATTCAGGGTGACCGCGGCGCGGCCTTCGCGGGCAAGCCCGCTCCCACAGGTTCGGTGGTGTTCACACATCTTGTGTTCCACTCAACCACTGTGGGAGCGGGCTTGCCCGCGAATGGGCGCTACGCCATTTTCACGCCAGGCGTAAGAGCAGCAGGCATCACCAGGCTCGGCGTTTCCAGCGAGGCCACCGGGTACGCGCAGTAATCCGCCGCGTAGTAGGCACTGGCGCGGTGGTTGCCCGAGGCGCCGACGCCGCCGAAGGGCGCGCTGCTCGCGGCACCGGTCAGTTGCTTGTTCCAGTTGACGATACCGGCACGGCTTTCCAGCCAGAATTGCTGGTAACGCGCTTCGCAGTCCGACAGCAGACCGGCGGCCAGACCGTAGGCAGTGTCGTTGGCTTCAGCGATCGCCGCTTCAAAATCAGCGTAGCGGATCACTTGCAGCAACGGGCCGAACAGCTCTTCGTCAGGACGATCGGCAACGGCGGTCACGTCCAGGATGCCAGGGGTCAGCAGGGCCGACTGAGCCTGAGGCTGGGTCATTTCCAGCAGCGCCACGGCGCCATTGGCCAACAGGTGTTGCTGGGCATCCATCAGCGCTTTTGCCGCGCCGAGGGAAACCACCGAGCCCATGAACGGTGCCGGTTGTTGATCGAAAGCACCGACTTCAATAGTCGCGCTGACGGCAACAAGGCGCGCCAGCAGCGAATCGCCCCAGACGCCCTGCGGCACCAGCAAGCGGCGGGCACAGGTGCAACGCTGGCCGGCGGAGATGAACGCCGACTGAATGATGGTGTACACCGCGGCATCGAGGTCGGCGACCTGATCGACCACCAGCGGGTTGTTACCGCCCATCTCCAGCGCGAGGATCTTGTCCGGACGACCGGCGAATTGCTGGTGCAGATGGTTGCCGGTACGGCTGGAACCGGTGAAGAACAGACCGTCGATGCCCGGGTTCGCCGCCAGGGCGATACCGGTTTCGCGAGCGCCTTGCAGCAGGTTCAACACGCCCGCCGGCAGACCGGCCTCGATCCAGCACTTGACCGTCAGTTCGGCCACTTTCGGTGTCAGCTCGCTTGGCTTGAACAGCACGCTGTTACCCGCCAGCAGTGCCGGCACGATGTGGCCGTTCGGCAAGTGGCCCGGGAAGTTGTAAGGACCAAACACCGCGACTACACCGTGAGGCTTGTGGCGCAGCACAGCGGTGGCGTCGCCGAGCGGGCCGCTCTTCTCGCCGGTACGTTCGCGGTAGCTCTGTACCGAGATGGCGATCTTGTTGACCATGCTGGTGACTTCGGTCGCCGCTTCCCACAGGGGTTTGCCGGTTTCTTCGCCGATGGTGCGGGCCAGTTCGTCCGCATGATTCTTCAGCGCGGCAGCAAAGGCCTCCAGCACCGAGATACGCTCTTCCAGGGTACGCCGCGCCCAGCCCGGGAACGCCTGACGCGCCGCCTGCACAGCCGACTCGACCTGAGCGGCGGTGGCACCGACGCCGGACCACAGCACCTGCTGGGTCACCGGGTTCAGCGATTCGAAGGCTTCGCCCTGACCGGTCAGCCATTCACCTGCAATGTAAAGCGACTTCATTATTTCGACTCCCGAGCTGCGGACAACGCCACGGCGCGCACTTGATCGCCAGCGTTGAGTTGAAGACGTTTGGCGGTCTGCTGATCGACCACCAGGGTGCCGGCGGCCAGACGTGCCGGCGCAGCAGTGATGCGGCAGTCTTCTCGCTTGCGGTTATGGATGATGAATGGCGTGGCGTCGTCACCCGGCGTGCCGACGGCCAGCACCAGCGCCTGGCTGTCGCGAACTGCACGGATCTTGCCGGTTTCGCATTCGATGGCCGGGCCTGCGTCGAAGATGTCGACGTAGCCCTGGTAACTGAAACCTTCGCTCTTGAGCATGGCCAGCGCCGGTTCGGTGTCCGGGTGAACCTGACCGATCACGTTGCGCGCATCCGGCGACAGGAAGCAGGTGTACAGCGGGAATTTCGGCATCAGTTCGGCGATGAACGCCTTGTTGCCCACGCCAGTCAGGTAATCGGCCTGGCTGAATTCCATCTTGAAGAAGTGACGCCCCAGGCTTTCCCAGAACGGCGAACGCCCGGCTTCGTCGGAAACACCGCGCATTTCGGCGATGATCTTGTTGCCGAACAGTTGCGGGAATTCGGCGATGAACAGCATCCGCGCCTTGGACAGCATGCGACCGTTGAGACCGCTGCGGTAATCGGCGTGCAGGAACAACGAGCACAGCTCGGAGTTGCCGGTCAGGTCGTTGGCCAGGAACAGCGTCGGGATTTCGCGATAGATGTTCAGCTCTTGGGAAGCGCTGACCGTCAGACCGACCCGGAAGTTGTACCACGGCTCTCGCAGGCCGACGGCGCCGGCAATGGCGGAAATGCCCACCACGCGACCGTCGTCGTCTTCGAGCACGAACAGGTAGTCCGCATCGCCCCGCCCGGCTTCGCCGCGAAAGGTCTTCTCGGCCCAGCCGACCCGATGGGCCAGACGTTCTTCGTTGGCCGGCAAGGTGGTCAGGCCGGTGCCGGTGCTGCGGGCCAGGTCGATCAGAGCGGGTAAATCGCTGCTGCGTACGGGACGAACGATCATGCTATCTCCTCAAACGGGCCGCTTGCGCCACCCGTGAAACTCGCTGCTTTACTAAGCATTCACTCTTTATAGGCATAGCAGCAGGTGTTAAACCGCCACCAGGCGCACGCTGGCACCTTCACCGACACCCAGGGCTTCGGCCGCTTCCAGGTCCAGGGTCACCGGTTTACCCGGCGCGTAGTCAAGCTCGAGCATGACTGCGCGGTAGTCCTGCAACTGGGCGTTAGCCACCAGGTACTGGCGACCGACACCTTTGACCGGCTCGCCGATCTTCACCGGCACTACGCGGCTCTGGGCGATCGAACGGATCCCCGAGACGCGGGCATGCAGGGTCGGGCCGCCGTCGAAAATGTCGATGTAGTGATCGGTCTCGAAGCCTTCGCGCATCAGGATGTCGAAGGTGATCTGCGCCCGCGGGTGCACCTGGCCCATCGCTTCTTGCGCGGAGTCCGGCAGCAGGGGCACGTAGATCGGGTAATGCGGCATCAGTTCGGCGAGGAACGTACGGCTCTTGAGACCGCACAGACGCTCGGCTTCAGCGTAGTTGAGGTCGAAAAAGTTGCGCCCGATGGCATCCCAGAATGGCGAGTCGCCGTTTTCATCGCTGTAACCGACGATCTCGGTCACCACGGAATCGGCAAAACGCTCCGGATGGCTGGCCACGAACAGCAAGCGGCCTCGGGAGTTGAGTTCCGACCACGGCGAACCCACCAGATCGCGCTGCACGTAGAAGCTGGTCAGCAAGCTGTTGCCGGTCAGGTCGTGGCACTGGGAGAGCACGTGGATCTTGTTGTGAATCTTCAGCTCGCGCGAAGCGTGCACGAAGGTTTCGTTGCGAAAGCTGTAGAACGGCTCGGAGTAACCGGCCGACGCCACGATGGCCGAGCAACCGACCAGCTTGCCGGTGGCACTGTCTTCGAGGACGAAGAAATAGCTTTCCTCACCGTTGAAGCTCACTTCGGCGGCGAACGAGGCTTCGCTTGCCGCGATTTTGTCGCTCAGGCGCTCAACGTCATCCGGCAAGGAAGTGACACCAATCGGACTGTCCGCAGCCAGACGCTGTACCTCGCCCAGATCAGCCATTTGCGCGGGGCGCATCACCAGCATGGTGTCACTCCTTTTCTCTTAAGGTATCTATAGAAAACATGCCCGAATCCTGTGGGAGCGGGCTTGCCCGCGATGGCGTCCTGTCAGATAACAATGAAGTCGGCTGTCAGGCCCTCATCGCGGGCAAGCCCGCTCCCACAGGGAATGTGCCCGGCATATAAAATTGGGTTCGACGCCTGAACGGTCAGGCGTCGAAGGGTCTATCAGGCTTGCGTCAGTTTTGCCGCGGCACGTTCGAAGCGGTCCAGGCCGGCATCGATATCGGCGTCTTCCACCACCAGGCTTGGCGCGAAACGCACCACGTCCGGGCCGGCTTGCAGGACCATCAGGCCTTCTTTTTCAGCGGCGTTGAAGATGTCCTTGGCCTTGCCTTTCCACGCATCGCTCAACACGCAGCCGATCAACAGGCCCATGCCACGGACCTTGGTGAACAGGCCGTATTTTTCGCCGATCTGCTCAAGGCGCGCCTTGAACTTGTCGTGCTTGGCCTTGACGCCGGCCAGCACTTCAGGGGTGTTGATCACGTCGATCACAGCTTCCGCGACCGCACACGCCAGCGGGTTGCCGCCGTAGGTGGTGCCGTGGGTGCCGACGACCAGGTGCTTGGCCAGGTCTTCAGTGGTCAACATGGCCGCGATCGGGAAACCACCGCCCAGGCTCTTGGCGCTGGTCAGGATGTCCGGAGTCACGCCGTAATGCTGGTAGGCGAACAGGTGGCCGGTGCGGCCCATGCCGGTTTGCACTTCGTCGAAGATCAGCAATGCGTTGTGCGCGGTGCACAGTTCGCGGGCACCTTGCAGGTATTCGAGTTCAGCCGGGATGACACCGCTTTCGCCCTGGATCGGCTCCAGCACCACAGCGCAAGTCTTGTCGGAAATGGCGGCTTTCAGCGCGGCCAGATCGTTGTACGGCACATGGGTGATGCCGGTGATCTTCGGACCGAAGCCATCGGAGTACTTCGACTGGCCACCGACGTTCACAGTGAACAGGGTACGGCCGTGGAAGCTGTTGAGCGCGGCGATGATCTCGTACTTCTCGCTGCCGAAACGGTCGAAACCGACACGACGGGCCAGCTTGAAGGCAGCCTCGTTGGCTTCGGCGCCGGAGTTGCAGAAGAAGGCGCGGTCGGCAAAGGTGGCGTCGACCAGCTTGTGCGCCAGGCGCAGGGCCGGCTCATTGGTGAACACGTTGGACACGTGCCACAGCTTGTTCGCCTGCTCGGTCAAGGCACCGACCAGCGCCGGATGCGCGTGGCCCAATACGTTAACGGCAATCCCGCCGGCGAAGTCGATCAGCTCGCGACCGGACTGGTCCCAGACGCGGGAACCGGCGCCACGCACAGGAATGAATGCGGCAGGCGCATAGTTGGGAACCATTACCTGATCGAAATCGGCGCGTTGTACCGCAGCGTGCTCAACGGACATCGGAGTCTCCTGAAGAGAAAACACTCGCCTGAAACTGGCGAGCGATGGGGGGATTGTAAGGACAGTTTTCAGCCCGGCCTTGCCGCCAAGCGACAACTTCTTATAGCGCAAACCCCGGATTTTCCCGGGTTTACGGCAATGCGACATATAGGGTCGCAAAGGCGCAGTTTAACTGGCGGCGCACGTTTACGGCAGGTCGCTGTGTCGTAACCCATGCCGATTCCATGAATGCGGTAGATATGTACCGCGTGTCGTCTTCGATTACGGGTTTTCCTGACGGTCTATCAACCGCAAGGGTGGACCTCTCCCCATGAATACCGAAAATCCCGACATCCCTGAGACTTTCAGGCCCGACGCGCATTACCAGCATCTGATGAATGTCATTCCACCCTGGCTTCGCCAAACCACGCCAAAACGGCGTGAAGCGCTGCGCAACATCAAGCCGGTGTTGCCCAACCCCATCAGGGATGCATCTGCAGCCCAGCACGCCGAACTCGGCCGACTCATTACCCGGCAGACGGTGAGCCAGAACCGGGTCGATCAGGCCCTGGCGAATCTGCTGAACCCCGCAGCCTTCGCCGAACCCATGCTCAAGGGCGCACTCAAGACACGTTTCGGCCTGGAAGTGGACGTCAGTAAAATCTTTCTGCGCCTATACATTCCCGCGCACATCCCCTGGCTGCGCCTGAAGTCGGGAGCCGCGCGCACCTGGACCGTGTCGTTGCTGGACGCTGCGCTGCACAACTTCGAAAGCGCCGAAACCGAAGCCGACGCCTTTGAACCCGCCTCGACTTACATCACCGCGCCCTCTTCCACCGGGCAATTCAGCACCCTGCCACAGATTCTGGCGAAGATGCCAATCACGGCGTTCACCCAACTATGCCGCGAGCTCGACATTGGCGAGCGCTATAGAAAGTACCTGGAAGACAACCTTGGCATCAGCAACCCGGTGGCTGCGGCGATCCTGCAACCGAAAATTCGCGAAAGCCAAAAAACCGCACTGACCGCTGCCCTGCAGATGGCGCAGATGCAAAACCTGCTGACCAGCGACGTTCATCAGCCACTCCTTCGCCTGCTCTCCGATGCACACGGCCAATCCTGGCGATGCCATGACCTGACGATCATGAATGCCCGCCTGACCGGCATCGTGCTGTTCGCCCCGGGACTGGAGCGCGCCCGCGAAGAGGTCCGGGTAGTGGCCTACATTCCTGACGACCCCGAACACCCCATCAAGCAATACCCCTCATCGGCGGCATTCGCCGAGGAACTGGGCCAGCGCCTGCGGGCGCCCGACTATCAACAGTTTTTCAGTCGTTTTATCAATCATGAAGACCGCGGTTACTTCTTCGCCGAGCTGAACAACCGCCTCGATCCCATCACCTGGCAACCGGTCCCACCTGGCGATCCACGGCCGACCTGGAGAGAAACCCCCAACCAGCGTCCCGACCTGCAAATGGCAGTCACGCCGATCAGAGGTGACCTGTGGGCTCATCTCTATCAACGCAAACTCGACAAGATCCTCAATGACGCGCGCGTGATCGCCGTGTCGACGGCCACGGTCGACCGCAAGGCCCGATGGGCGTTATGGGACTCCTTCACGGAAATCGCCTCGGCGCTGCTGAACACCGCAGCCTTCATCGCGTTGCCGTTCTTCCCGTTCCTAGGCGAGCTGATGCTGGCTTACACGGCCTATCAGCTGCTGGATGACACCTTCGAAGGTGTTATCGACTGGGCAGAAGGCCTGACCAACGAAGCCTTCGAGCATTTCATGGGGATGGTTGAATCTGCAGTGCAACTGGGCACTTTCGCGGCAGGTGGCATGATCGCCGTCAGCGAATTTCGCGCGGTCCTGCCCCGGGAAGTCGTGCAATTCATCGACCGCTTCAACGCCGTGAAACGCCCCAATGGCGAAACCCGCTATTGGCAGCCCGACCTGACGCCTTACGAAAAAACCGTCGCGATCCCCAACGACGCGAAACCCGACTCGATGGGACTGCACACCCACCAAGGCAAAACCCTGCTGACACTGGACAACCGCCGTTACTCCGTGACCGAAGATCCGCTGACCGGGCGCCATCGCATCCAGCACCCCACGCGTCCCGAAGCGTACCAACCCACCCTGAGGCACAACGGAAAAGGGGCCTGGCACACCGAACTCGAGCAGCCACTGACCTGGGACCAGGACACCCTGCTGCGACGTCTCGGTCCGGACATGCAGCGTTTTTCCGCGAGCGAACGCGAGCGCATCCTCACCATCAGCGGCTGCCACGAAAACGCCTTGCGCAAGATGCATGTCGACGCCGAACAACTGCCGCCGCTGCTGGCCGACACCCTCAAACGCTTCAAGATTGATCAGGACCTGCAGATCTTCATTGATCAAATCGGCAGCAATCGTGCGGACGATTACCTGAAGGCTGATCCGCTGATGCAACTGGAACTGCTCTGCGACTACGGTAACTGGCCAGCGGACAAGGGGCTGCGACTGGCCGATGCAACAGGAGAAACCCTCTGGGAGCGCGGCATGGGCAACCAGGTCGTGGTGCAGATCAACCTGGCGCAACTGGACGATGGCGACCTGATCAACACCCTGTTGCAACACCTCGACAACACCGACGCACGCTCAGTGCGCCGCTACCTGACAACGCTTGCCGCCGACAAACGGGAAACCCTCTTCAGCCAGCGCTACCGCAAAATCGAACAAGGTGCGCGCCCCTTGGTCCAGCGCATTATCGACAGCGAGCCCGGTTTGCCAACCAGCCTCGCCGAAGCACTGCTCGACAGCGCCAGTGCCGCTGAACGCGAGCAACTGGAGCGTGGAGCATTGTCCAAACGCCTCACGGAACTGGCACAGGAGGCCGGCCTGCAAGTGCGCGTCACTCGCGCTTATGAGGGGCTCGAGCTGTACTCGACGCGCAACCATCTCGACACCGATCGCCTGGCGTTACACACCCTGGAACGCTTACCTGGCTGGTCGGGACAACTGCGCCTGGAAATCCGCCAATACACCCACAATGGGCCGCTGATCGACAGTATTGGCGAGCCGGATGCGCTCGTGCGCAAGGTGCTGGTATTGACCGATGAAGGGGCTTATCAGGCCTACGACGACGCCGGTGAACAGCTCAGTAGCACCGACTCCCTCTATTCCAGCCTGTTACAGGCACTGCCCGACAGCGAGCGAATCGCCCTCGACCTCAACATCGGTGAGGGCGAAAGGCTCAAGCAGCTGATTCGCACCCACGCGCTCACTCGTGAATCATTGCGTGCACTGCTGGCGCAACGGCCGAATATCAAGCCTGCCTACGATCCGGCGGTGATGCGCTTGCTGGGCGGGGGCGATGGTTATCACCGGATGCCGGCCAATACCCCTTCATTACAAAGCCACATCTATCGGCTGTTTCCCCATCTGAGCCCAGAGGAACTGCAAGCCTTTGCCGCACGATTGCAAGGCACGCCCGGCGGACCGCGCGCAGAACTCCAGCGCCTGTTCTATCAACACGCGCAATTGTTTGAGCAATTGAACGCCTGGCGCGAAGAGATCCCACTGTATGTTCCGGGCACGCAAATCCGCTTGAGCATCGAGCAGCTCGCCAGTCAACGGCTTGCGCGTCGGCAAATGACAGCCAGTTTGCTCGACGGCTGGCGGCGTCAGGCCACCTACGACAGCGCCCATGGCGTACCGGTTTCCTTTGAGTTTTCCCAGCCGGTTGTTGGCGAGCTGCCAAAGTTGAACGTCGATTTCCCTCACGTGCGCAGCGTGACGCTTGAAGGTCATCGTGCCACCCAGGGCGTGAATGATTTTTTGAAGGGGTTTTCCAGCCTCAACCGCCTGGCACTACGCAACTTCGAACTGGGGCAGTTGCCGGACGCCATTGCCCAATGGCCCCAACTCGACGCACTCATCCTCAGCGACTGCGCCGTGACCCTCACAGAACAGAGTCGCGCCACCCTGTCTGGCCTGAATCAATTGACTGCGCTCGACCTGTATAAAAACCCGCTCGGTGAGTGCCCTTCCCTGGCAAACATGCCGAAGCTGAACTACGTCGATCTTTCCGGTACCGGAATTAACCGCATTCCCGACGGCCTGGTGAATCACCCGAGCATTCGAACCGCCATTTTGAATGACAACCAGATCACCGAATTGCCCACCACCCTCTTCGATCTGCCCGGAAACATCACCGAGGGATTTGATTTTGGCAACAACCCTATGTCCCCGAGCACCCGGGAACACATCAAGCGTCACTATCAGCGAACCGAACAGGACTTTGGAGTCCATGCCGAACAGGTCGATATCGATCGCGTCAAAGCCCTCTACCCAAGTCTGGACAACGAAGAGGCCAGCGACTTCGTCTATCGCTTACCCGGCACCCTCGCAGAGGGTCGAGCCGACCTGACCCGTCGCGAGCTCGAACTCACCCGACTCGGTACCGAGCTGAGCCGGTGGACGGCTGATGTGCCCGACACCCATTCCGTTACTGGCGCCCCGCTGACGGCCGACGAGATGTTTGCCGAGCACGTCAAAAGAGACGAATTCAAGCAAAACCTGGAACGCTGTTGGCGCCAGATCCCCATCGAAAACATTGCCGTGGGTGAGTACGGATTCGTCTCACACCTGGCAATCATGGGTGACCTGCCGACGCTGTCAGCCGACTTCAGTCATGTGCCCGAAATGTACCTGACGACCGCCCATGGCATTGCACCAAGACTTGGCCGGTTCCTGGACAGTTTTGCCAACCTGGACACCCTGACCATTCGGGGATACCAACTGGGCAACCTTCCCGAAGCCATCTTCAGAATGGGCAAGTTGTCGGTGCTGAGCTTGTCGGAGTGTGGCATTACGCTGACTCAGGAAACGGTAGAGGCCCTGGCGGGCATGGAGCACCTTGACCACTTGAGCCTGCGGGACAACCCACTCGGCCCAAGCCCTGACCTTAGCCACATGACAGAAATATCCTCACTGGACTTGAGCCATACGGGCATCACTGAAATCCCCAAGGGCGTGCTGAGCATCACGACCTGGACCGACGTCGACCTGAGCTTCAACGCCATTACCGAGATGCCGCCCGAACTCATGGAGGTGGACCCGGGCGCCGGAGAAAGCTTTGACTTCAGCGGCAACCCGTTCAATGCGCAAAGCTTGCAACGCATCGCTGCATACTTTCGCGCAACCGAGAATGATCTGGGTATCGACGCAATAGCCGACATGCCGGTGCCTGTGGATGAGGCGCCCGACACCGACATTGAAGACTGAGTACTGGCTAACCGCGTTCCGGCGGTACCGATGACAATTCGAACGGACTGCTGCTGCGCCGCTGGTTGCGATCTTCCCGCGGCGTGGCACCGAAGAAGTTGCGATAGGCGCTGGAGAAGTGCGGCCCCGAGGAGAAGCCACAGGACAGGCCGATCTGAATGATCGACTTGCTGGTTTGCATCAACATCTGCCGGGCCTTGTTCAGGCGCAGTTCCAGGTAGTACTGGCTCGGCACACGGTTGAGGTATTGCTTGAAGATCCGCTCCAGCTGCCGACGGGACACGCACACGTGCTGGGCGATTTCGTCGGTGGTCAGCGGCTCTTCGATGTTGGCCTCCATCAGCAACACGGCTTGCGTGAGCTTCGGATGGCTGGAGCCGAGGCGGTTCTGCAACGGGATACGCTGGCGCTCGCCGCCCTCGCGGATGCGCTCGACCACCAGTTCTTCGGAGACCGCACCCGCCAGCTCCGCGCCATGGTCGCGGGCCAACACGGCCAGCAACAAGTCGAGCACCGACATGCCGCCGCACGCGGTCAGGCGATCGCGATCCCAGTCGAACAGGTGGCTGGTGGCGATGACCTTCGGAAAGCGCTCGGCGAAATCATCCTGCCAGCGCCAATGCACGGCCGCGCGATAGCCATCGAGCAAGCCGAGTTGCGCCAACGGGTAAACACCGGCCGACAGACCGCCGATCACGCAACCGGAGCGCACCAGCTGTTTGAGCGCACTGCTGAGCGCCGGCGCCAGTGCGGTCGGCGGCTCGTCAGCGAGCAGGAACAATTTCTGGAAGTTTTCCAGCTTGCCGGTCCATGCCTCACCCGGCAATTGCCAGGCGCTGTCGGCCGCGGCTTCTGTAATGGCTTCGGCCTGCAGGAACGACAGTTCATAGACCACGTCCGGATGCACACGCTGGGCAACACGCAAGGCCTCCTCAGCCAGCGCAAGCGTCAGTGCTTTAGTGCTGGGCCAAATCAGGAAACCAATTCGATGGGCAGTCATGGTGGGCAATCCGAAGCGAAGAACAGAGATGAAGGCATGGGCCAATGCTAGCCCGTAAATGAACGCAAATCTCGAAACCAATAGAGATCAAACTGTGGGAGCTGGCTTGCCAGCGATGGCGGTATGTCTGTGCCAAAGATGCAAACTGACCCACCGCTATCGCTGGCAAGCCAGCTCCCACAGGGATTGGGGCTGGCCTTTAGGCTGCGAAGCATGCACTAACCCTGTGCACAACGGCAGTCCTGATTACTTCAAGCTGCCGGACAGGAACTGCTGCAGACGCTCCGATTGCGGATTGACCAGCACTTCACGCGGGTTGCCGCTTTCTTCGACCACACCCTTGTGCAGGAACACCAGCTGGTTCGACACTTCACGGGCGAAGCCCATTTCGTGGGTCACCACCACCATGGTCCGGCCTTCCTGGGCCAGGGCCTGCATGACTTTCAACACGTCGCCCACCAGCTCCGGGTCGAGGGCCGAGGTCGGTTCGTCGAACAGCATCACCTCAGGTTCCATCGCCAGTGCACGGGCAATCGCCACGCGCTGCTGCTCGCCGCCGGACATGTGGCCCGGGTAGGCGTCTTTGCGATGGGCCACGCCGACCTTGTTCAGGTAGTGTTCGGCTTTTTCCCGAGCTTCAGCCTTGGACACGCCGAGCACGTGCACCGGCGCTTCCATGATGTTTTCCAGCGCGGTCATGTGCGACCACAGGTTGAAATGCTGGAACACCATCGACAGGCGCGAACGCATGCGTTGCAGCTGTTTCGGGTCGGCGGCTTTCAACGCGCCGTCCTTGTTCGCCACCAGCTTCAACTCTTCGTTGTTGAGCAGGATCTTGCCCGCGTGCGGCTGCTCCAGCAGGTTGATGCAGCGCAGGAAGGTACTTTTGCCGGAGCCACTGGAGCCGATGATGCTGATCACATCGCCGGCTGCCGCTTTCAGGGACACGCCCTTGAGCACTTCGTGACTGCCATAGCGTTTATGCAGGTCTTGGACTTCAAGTTTGTACATGCGGTCGGTTCTCACAAAAACAGTCAGTCAGTCGTTGAGCAAGCGCCCGTGACGCAGCGCTTCGCGCCCCGCCACCTTGGCCAGCCAGAAACCGGGTTGGGCATAACGCAGCCGTTCAATGGCAAACAGCACCCCGGACGTACCAGCACACACCGTGCTGACCCGATCCGCCAACGGATCGATCACTTCAAAAATCTCGTCGCCCGCTTCAACCCACTCACCGGGCTTACGCAGGAAACTCACCACACCGGGGTGTGGTGCCAACAACAATTCAGTGCCTTCGAACGGCAAGCCCTCGCAAGGCTCTTGCGCAGCTTTTGGCCATTCACCGCCAATCAGGCCTTGCTCGGCGAGGAACGCCAGAATGCCTTCGGCATAAGCCTCTGCTTCGGCGCGCCCGGTGTCGGCCTGACCACCCAATTCAATGGTAGTCGCCAGGCAGGCCAGCGGAATTTGCGCCTGCGGGAACAGACGCGACAGGCGCAACCACGGCAACGAACAGGCTTCGTCGAACGAACTGCCGCCGGAATCTTCCGCCAGCAAACCGACCCGCACGTTCAGGTGCGCAGCCAGCGAACGCCACTGCGGCCAGTGCTGCGGCAAGGCGTACATGTGCAGCGCCGCTTCGGCGTCGCAATGCAGATCCAGCACCACATCGGCGGTACAGGCGTGGCTGAGCAGAACGCGCTGCATGCCCTGCAACTGGCTGCTCGCCTCTGGCAAAGCGGCCAGATGATCGACCATCGCCTGACGGATCAGGCGAATGTTGGCGTGCGGATCGTCACCCAGGCTTTCTGCTAAGGCAGCCGCCACAGGTGCGCTCAACTCGACGAAATCGCGGTTGAAGTTCTTGCCGCTGCCCGCCTCGAAACGCCCTTGATGATTGCCCTGAAGCAGTTGACCCAGACCCAGTGGATTAGCCACCGGCACCAGTTCGACCACACCGTTGAGCAAGCCCTGGGCTTCGAGTTCGGCCAGACGCTTTTTCAGCTCGAACGCCGTGCGCATGCCCGGCAGCTCATCGGCATGCAGACTGGCCTGGATGTAGGCCTTGCGCTCGCCATTACCGAAGCGGAACACCGAAATATGGCGTTCGCTGCCCAGGTGGCTCCACGGCAAAGCATGATCGATGCGTTCCATATCAGTGCTTCCGCGGGGCCAGGTAGCCCAGCCAGCGGCGCTCGGCCATCTTGAACAGCTTCACCAGGATGAAGGTCAGGCACAGGTAGAACACGCCGGCGGTGATGTAGGCCTCGAACGGCAGGTAGAACTGGGCGTTGACCGTGCGCGCGGCACCGGTGATGTCGATCAGGGTCACGATGGACGCCAGACTGGTGGTCTGCAGCATCATGATCACTTCGTTGCTGTACTGCGGCAGCGCCCGGCGCAGGGCCGACGGCAGCAGGATGCGCTTGTACATCTTGAAGCGCGACATGCCCATGGCCTTGGCCGCTTCGATCTCGCCGTTCGGCGTGGCCCGCAGGCTGCCAGCGATGATCTCGGCGGTGTAGGCGCTGGTGTTGATCGCGAACGCCAGGCACGCACAGAAGGTTGCGCTGGACAGCCACGGCCAGAGGAAGCTCTCACGCACCGCTTCGAACTGCGCCAGACCGTAGTAGATCAAGAACAGCTGCACCAGCATCGGTGTGCCGCGGATCACGTAGGTATAGAGCCAGGCGGACATGTTGACCACCGAGTTCTTCGAGACGCGCATCAGGCCCAGTGGCAATGCGCACAGCAAGCCGAAGAACAGCGACAGCGCGAGCAGTTTGAGGGTGGTCACCAGGCCGCCGAAGTACAGCGGCAAGGCCTCCCAAATGACGTTGTAGTCGAAGATCATAGATCAGCCGCCCTTACGCCTACCGAGTAGCGCTTCTCAAGGTGACGCAATGCCAGCAACGACACACTGGTGATCACCAGGTACATCGCCGCCACTGCGAGGAAGAAGGTGAAAGGTTCGCGGGTGGCATCGGCCGCCTGCTTGGCCTTGAACATCATGTCCTGCAGGCCCACCACCGAAATCAGCGCGGTCGCCTTGGTCAGAACCAGCCAGTTGTTGGTGAAACCCGGAATCGCCAGACGAATCATCTGCGGTACCAACACCCGGAAGAACACCTGCAAACTGCTCATGCCGTACGCCATGCCGGCTTCGGCCTGACCCTTGGGGATCGCCATGAACGCGCCCCGGAAGGTTTCCGACAGGTACGCACCGAAGATGAAACCCAGGGTGCCGATACCGGCGGCCAACGGATTCAGGTCGATGTACTCGTCAAAACCGAGCAGCGGTGCGACGCGGTTGAGCAGGTCCTGGCCGCCGTAGAAAATCAGCAGGATCAGTACCAGGTCGGGAATACCGCGGATCACCGTGGAATACAGGTCGCCCAGCCAGGCCAGCCAGCGCACCGGCGACAGACGCAGTGCCACGCCGATCAGGCCCAGAACGATGGCCAGGGCCATGGACGACAAGGCGAGCTGAAGCGTCAGCCAAGCGCCATCGAGGATGACAGCCCCGTAGCCTTTCAACATGATTCAGGTCCTCGAAAGTTGGGATGAAAAAATGGCGCAAACCTCAGAGATCCTGCTGCTTGCGCCATTTCGGACTTGTCGCCGGGGCGTGTTACTTGCCGTAGATATCGAAGGCGAAGTACTTGTCCTGGATTTGCTTGTACTTGCCGTTCTCGCGAATGGCGGCGATGGCGGCGTTGAGCTTGTCCAGCTCAGCCTTGTCGCCCTTGCGCACCGCGATGCCTACGCCGTCGCCGAAGTACTTGACGTCGGTGAACGCAGGGCCGACGAAGGCGAAACCTTTACCGGCGTCGGTTTTCAGGAAACCGTCATCCAGAAGCGTAGCGTCTGCCACGGTGCCGTCGAGGCGGCCGGCGGCCACGTCGAGGTAAATTTCGTTCTGCGAACCGTAAGGCTTGATCTCGGCACCCAGCGGGGCCAGGACTTCGCGGGCGAAACGCTCGTGGATCGAACCACGCTGCACGCCGATGTTCTTGCCCTTGAGCTCGGTCAGGCCTTCGCTGACCTGGGTGCCGGCCTTCATGACCAGGCGAGCCGGGGTGTTGTAGTACTTGTTGGTGAAGTCCACGGACTTCTTGCGATCTTCAGTGATCGACATGGACGACAGGATCGCGTCGATCTTGCGCACTTTCAGTGCCGGGATCAGGCCGTCGAACTCTTGCTCGACCCACACGCACTTGACCTTCATCTCTTCGCACAGGGCGTTGCCGATGTCGTAGTCGAAACCAACGATGCTGCCGTCCGGTGCTTTGGAAGCGAACGGAGGGTAAGCCGCTTCGATACCAATTTTCAGAGGCTTTTCATCGGCGAAGGATGGCAGCGACAGCACGGACAGTGCCAGGGCGCCAAGCAGCACGAGTTTCTTCATCTTGGGACTCCATCGGTAAAGGGCAAAAACGGCAGAGTGAGCAACAGCCCAATATGCGAATGAGTGGAACCGGAAAGCAGTGCTGCGTCCTACATTGCGTGTGCGAAATTTCAACACGGGCAACGACGAGCGAGTGATCGGCATTCTAACGACAGGCCCGAGGCCGATATTTCTTCAATGCGACAACTAATTACAGAAGCACCGAGAAAGTCGCTTTAGCGCGTTGACAGCCCTGCAAAATCATGCAAGAGCAAAAGATATGGAACCGATCTATATTGCAAATTGCGGGCCTATTATTGGCAAACCCTTCTAATCCGGCAAGCGCAGCGTGGGGTCTTATTTTTCAGCGGTGGTTTTTAGGCTCGGATAAGGGGCCTGGCGTTTCCCAATGCCCCGCATTGGCGCGATGCGGTTACACATTCAGTAACCTGAAAGATCTCGGGTAACAGTAGGAAAACGCCGACAGAGGAAACCGATATTTATTGGTAGATGTTGCTGTAGCGCCTGCCAAACCGCTATCGCGAGCAAGCTCGCTCCCACAGGGATTCGTGGTGTACACACGACCTGAGCCACACCGCAAAAACCTGTGGGAGCGAGCTTGCTCGCGATGGGGCCAGCCCGCCCAACACAAAAACCAGAGAATAAAAAAGCCCCACCCGGCGCAACGCCAGGTGGGGCTTCAATGACTCAGAACCGCCGCTTACGCGACATTCATCGTCTTGTGCGTATCAATCAAATGCTGCACCACACTCGGATCCGCCAAGGTAGAGATATCCCCCAACCCATCATATTCAGCGGTAGCAATCTTGCGCAGAATCCGCCGCATGATCTTGCCCGAACGAGTCTTCGGCAGCCCCGGCGCCCACTGAATCACATCCGGCGAAGCAATCGGCCCGATCTCCTTGCGCACCCAGTTTTTCAGTTCCAGGCGCAGCTGCTCGTTCGGCTCCTCGCCATTTTTCAGGGTGACATACACATAAATGCCCTGTCCCTTGATGTCGTGCGGCACACCGACCACCGCCGCTTCGGCGACTTTCGGGTGCGCGACCATCGCGCTTTCGATCTCGGCGGTGCCCATGCGGTGGCCGGAGACGTTGAGCACGTCGTCCACGCGACCGGTGATCCAGTAGTAGCCATCGGCATCGC
>NZ_JAHUWG010000017.1:0-41623 GCF_019219115.1 Pseudomonas sp. PDM28 | reverse complement strand
TCCTTAACAACTTCAACCACTTGCGCTTTCGATCTCTCGTCAGCGGGAGGCGAATTCTACAGCGTTACTCGCTGCTGTCAACACCTCTTTTTCAACTTCCTTTCGGCTTCGATGACCTGAAGCAACCCGCTGCCGAAAACTGCGTAACTCTTTGTTTACCAAGGAGTTTTCCGTTTCGACTGCGCCGGAAGTGGGGCGAATTATAGGCCTCCAGAATCTGCCGTCAAGCACTGTTTTTCACAAATCTGTCATATAGGTCAAAAAAGCCTCTAAAACAAAAAGGCCGACCCAATGGGTCGGCCTTCTACGCCCTTCTACTTACAAGCTAGGGAACGCGAACTGCGAAGCTTCATGGCTCGCACGCTGCGGCCAGCGCTGGGTGATGGCCTTGCGGCGGGTGTAGAAACGCACGCCATCCGGGCCGTAGGCATGCAGGTCGCCGAACAGCGAACGCTTCCAGCCGCCGAAGCTGTGATAGGCGACCGGCACCGGCAACGGTACGTTGACGCCGACCATGCCGACTTCGATCTCGTCGCAGAACAACCGCGCCGCTTCGCCGTCACGGGTGAAGATGCAGGTGCCGTTGCCATACTCGTGATCGTTGATCAGCTGCATGGCTTCTTCCAGGCTGTTGACCCGAACAACGCACAACACCGGCCCGAAGATCTCTTCTTTATAGATACGCATCTCTGGCGTGACGTTGTCGAACAGGCAACCACCCAGGAAGAAGCCTTCTTCATGACCGGCCACGGTCAGGCCGCGACCATCCACCACCAGCGTCGCGCCGGCGGCTACGCCGTCTTCTACATAACCGCTGACTTTGTCACGAGCCTGGCCAGTCACCAGAGGGCCCATGTCCAGACCGCAGGAAGTACCGGCACCGATTTTCAGCGCCTGGATTTGCGGAACCAGTTTGGCCACCAGGGCGTCTGCGACCTGGTCACCGACACACACGGCCACGGAGATCGCCATGCAGCGCTCACCGCAAGAACCGTAAGCCGCGCCCATCAGTGCGCTGACAGCGTTGTCCAGATCCGCATCCGGCATCAGCACGGCGTGGTTCTTCGCCCCACCCAGGGCCTGAACGCGTTTGCCGCGCTTGGTGCCTTCGGAGTAGATGTATTCGGCAATCGGCGTAGAACCGACAAAGCTCAGCGCCTTGACTTCCGGCGCTTCGATCAACGCATCCACCGCAGTCTTGTCGCCGTGCACCACGCTCAGTACGCCTTTAGGCAAACCGGCTTCCAGCAGCAACTGGGCAATCAGCAGCGTCGAGCTCGGGTCACGCTCGGACGGCTTGAGGATGAAGCAGTTGCCGCAGACGATCGCCAGCGGGTACATCCACAGCGGCACCATGGCCGGGAAGTTGAACGGCGTGATGCCGGCGACAACGCCCAACGGCTGGAAGTCAGACCAGGCATCGATGTTCGGGCCGACGTTGCGGCTGTACTCGCCCTTGAGGATTTCCGGAGCCGCGCAAGCGAACTCGACGTTCTCGATGCCGCGCTTCAGTTCACCGGCAGCATCTTCCAGGGTCTTGCCGTGCTCTTCGCTGATCAGTTGCGCGATACGAGCTTCGTTCTGCTCCAGCAGTTGCTTGAAGCGGAACATCACCTGGGCACGCTTGGCCGGCGGCGTGTTGCGCCAGGCCGGGAATGCAGCCTTGGCCGCGTCGATGGCGCTCTGGATGGTTTCGCGGGTCGCCAGCGGCAACTTGTGAATAGCCTGGCCGGTAGACGGGTTGAACACATCAACCGCGCGACCGTTCTCGGTCACCAGTTCGCCATTGATCAAATGCGGAATAACGCTCATGGAAGCTCCTGAAAAGTTGTCCACAGGCGCCCGTTCCCGGACGCCCGTTGTTTATAGGTATATAGAAGGAGAAATCAGTCGATCTTGCTCAGCACTTCGCCGACCGCGTCGAACAGACGATCCAGGTCCTGCGGCTTGCTGTTGAAGGTTGGGCCGAACTGCAGGGTGTCGCCGCCGAAGCGTACGTAGAACCCGGCTTTCCACAGCGCCATGCCGGCTTCGAACGGACGCACGATCGCATCGCCGTCACGTGGTGCGATCTGGATCGCACCGGCCAGGCCGAAGTTGCGGATGTCGATAATGTTCTTGGTGCCTTTGAGGCCGTGCAGCGCATTTTCGAAATGCGGTGCGACGTCGGCCACGCTCTGTACCAGGTTTTCCTTTTGCAGCAGGTCGAGTGCTGCCAGGCCAGCGGCGCAAGCCACCGGGTGTGCCGAATAGGTGTAGCCATGGGGGAACTCAACCGCGTACTCAGGCGTCGGCTGATTCATGAAGGTCTGGTAGATCTCGGAGCTGGCAATCACCGCGCCCATCGGGATCGCGCCGTTGGTGACTTGCTTGGCAATGCACATCAGGTCCGGGGTCACGCCGAAGGTGGTGGCGCCGAACATGGTGCCGGTACGGCCGAAACCGGTGATCACTTCGTCGAACACCAACAGGATGTTGTGCTGGTCGCAGATTTCACGCAGACGCTTGAGGTAACCCTGTGGCGGAACCAGCACGCCAGCGGAACCGGCCAATGGCTCGACGAATACCGCCGCGATGTTAGACGCATCGTGCAGTTCGATCAGCTTGAGCAGTTCGTCAGCCAGGGCGATGCCACCCTGCTCCGGCATGCCACGGGAGTAGGCGTTGCTTGCCAGCAGAGTGTGCGGCAGGTGGTCGACGTCCATCATCGCCTGACCGAACAGTTTGCGGTTGCCGTTCACGCCGCCGAGGCTGGTGCCGGCGATGTTCACACCGTGGTAGCCACGGGCACGGCCGATCATCTTGGTTTTGGTCGATTGGCCTTTCAGGCGCCAGTAGGCACGGACCATCTTCACCGCGGTGTCAGCACACTCGGAGCCCGAGTCGGTGAAGAACACGTGGTTCAGGTTGCCCGGGGTCAGGTCGGTGATTTTCTCGGCCAGCTGGAACGACAGCGGATGACCGTACTGGAAGCCTGGCGAGTAATCGAGCGTGCCCAGTTGCCTGGCGACCGCTTCCTGGATTTCCTTGCGGGTGTGGCCGGCGCCACAGGTCCACAGACCCGACAGCGAGTCATACACCTTGCGGCCCTTGTCGTCGATCAGCCAGCTGCCTTCGGCGCCAACGATCAGGCGCGGGTCGCGCTGGAAGTTGCGGTTGGCGGTGTAAGGCATCCAGTGAGCATCGAGCTTGAGCTGGCTGGCCAGCGAAGTCGGGGCGTTTTCAGGCAAGTTCATGGGCAAAACCTCGCAAGGCAATAAGCGGCGTAATGATTGAAAACCGTTGTTGCAGCTAAATTGCCACGGGGATAAAGTCGGTGAAATGCAACTCTTCTAATGTTCAGTCAGCCAATCGCTAAACTTTCGAGTAACCCGCATGAGCACTCGCCGTCCCGATCCGCTGGCCCAGGTCAGCGACTTTGATATTCGCCTGCTGAGGATCTTTCGCAGTGTGGTGGAATGCGGCGGCTTCTCCGCAGCGGAAACCGTGCTGGGCATCGGTCGTTCAGCGATCAGCCAGCAGATGAGCGATCTGGAGCAACGCCTCGGCCTGCGCCTGTGCCAACGTGGACGCGCCGGTTTTTCCCTGACCGAAGAAGGCCGCGAGGTCTATCAATCGGCACTGCAACTGTTAAGTGCGCTGGAAAGCTTCCGCACCGAGGTCAACGGCCTGCACCAGCACTTGCGTGGCGAATTGATCATTGGCCTGACGGATAACCTGGTCACCCTGCCACACATGCGCATCACCCATGCCCTCGCGCAGTTGAAAGAGCGCGGCCCGGACGTGCAGATCCAGATCCGCATGATCGCGCCCAATGAAGTCGAACAAGGCGTGCTCGACGGCCGCCTGCACGTCGGCGTGGTGCCGCAGGCCAGCGCGCTTTCCGGGCTGGAATATCAACCGCTGTATAGCGAACGCTCGCTGCTGTACTGCGCGGTCGGCCATCCGCTGTTTTATGTCGACGACAAACAACTGGACGACGAGCGCCTGAACAGTCAGGACGCCATCGCCCCCACCTTCCGCTTACCGGCGGAAATCCAGGCTCACTACCAGGCGCTCAATTGCACCGCCAGTGCCTCGGACCGCGAGGGTATGGCGTTCCTGATCCTGACCGGACGCTATATCGGTTATCTGCCGGATCACTATGCAAGTCTTTGGGTGCAGCAGGGCCGGTTGCGAGCGTTGAAAGCCAAAACGCGCTTCTATGACCTGAGCCTGGCGTCGGTCACACGCAAGGGCCGTCGACCGCATCTGGTGCTGGAGAGTTTTCTCGAGAGCCTGGCCGCGACTCGCTGAAAAACTGTGGGAGCGGGCTTGCTCGCGAAGAGGCCGTGTCAGTCGATATCTGCATAGCTGACACACCGCCTTCGCGAGCAAGCCCGCTCCCACAGTGGATTGTGGTGTAGGGTTTTATTGTGTGAGGACTTGTTTGAAGTCGGTGGGTACGCTATCAACGCACTGGCCGTCCCACCTACCTGTTCGGAAGTGCTTATGACCTTTGAAGTCCCAGCCCACGGCGGAAAACCCGTCAGCCGCATTCGTCAGAAGAACGAAGAGACCATCATCAAAGCCGCCGAAGACGAGTTCGCCCGTCACGGGTACAAAGGCACGAGCATGAACACCATCGCCCAGAACGCCGGGCTGCCCAAGGCAAACCTGCATTACTACTTCACCAACAAGCTCGGTTTGTACGTGGCGGTGCTGAGCAACATCATCGAGTTGTGGGACAGCACTTTCAACACCCTTACGGCCGAGGATGATCCGACCGAGGCCTTGACCCGTTACATTCGCGCGAAAATGGAGTTCTCCCGCCGCCAGCCGCAAGCCTCGCGGATTTTCGCCATGGAAGTCATCAGTGGCGGTGAATGCCTGACCGAGTATTTCAACCAGGACTATCGCGCCTGGTTCCAGGGCCGTGCGGGCGTGTTCCAGGCCTGGATCGACGCCGGTAAAATGGACCCGGTCGATCCGGTGCACCTGATCTTCCTGTTGTGGGGCAGCACCCAGCATTACGCCGACTTCGCCACGCAGATCTGCCGCGTCACCGGGCGCACCCGGTTGACCAAACAGGACATGGAAGACGCCGGGGACAACCTGATCCGCATCATCCTCAAGGGCTGCGGCCTGAAACCTGCCATCTAAATACATATGCCTTTTACCCTCAGCGGTTTTTGCGAATACCGCGAAGAGATTCGCAAGAGCCGCTTCATCACCTTCGCCGCGCCGATCTCCAGCCCGGCCGAGGCCCAGGCGTTCATTGAGCAGCACAGTGACTTGAATGCCTCGCACAACTGCTGGGCGTGGAGGCTCGGCGATCAATATCGCAGCACCGATGATGGCGAACCCGGCGGCACTGCAGGTCGGCCGATTCTGGCGGCGATAGAGGCACAGGATTGTGATCAGGTCGCGGTGCTGGTGATTCGCTGGTACGGCGGCATCCAACTGGGCACCGGTGGTCTCGCCCGGGCCTATGGCGGCGGTGCGAACAAATGCCTGCAAGCGGCGCCAAAGCTTGAGTTGATCAGCCGGGTGCCGTTGCGTTGCGCTTGCGGGTTTGCCGAGCTGGCCCTGGTCAAGCTGCGGGTGGCGGAAGCAGGTGGACTGGTTGTGGATGAAAGCTTCACCGCCAACGGTGTCGAGTTGCAGTTGGCGGTAGGCGATGCGCAGATCGATACCTTGCAGTCACAGCTGGCCGATTTGAGTCGTGGACGCATTCTTTTGCAGCGCTGAAAACAAGAGCAAAAGATCGCAGCCTTCGGCAGCTCCTACATGGGATCGTGCTGCGATCTTTTGGGGCACGCCGTTTATGCACTTATTCCATATTTGCCCACATCTGCTGTGCACCCGGCTGTGGATAACCTGAGCACATACCGCTGTAACCCTTCTGTCATGCGGCTTTGCGGACTTTGCTCAATTTTCGTCCAATCTGCCATCAAGCACATCAAATTCAAGTAAAAACAAGCAGTTACGGCGATTTATCACCTTTAGAAGAAAGCCACCCAGTGCTTATGCCCTTGCCTTGAGCTTGCGCACAAATACTGTGGAGCAATCTGTGGATAACCCGTTCATGGCCGTCTCGGCACCCTGCACGGTATGGCTTGTGGTCGATTGATCATTTTTTAAGCAAAAGCCCACGAGCAAAATCGGGGCTTGATTTGCGCCGTTGCCCCTATGTGGTGCCGGGCTCTGCGTGGCACATTTGAAAGCTGCGGGCTCAACGCCTCGGCTCACAGGACCTGAGTATTTTCCTGACCTGATGGCCAGAAAATTGCTTTATCCACAGGCACAAGTCCAACAGCACCGAGCCTGTCATGCCCAATCACGCTCCAATCCCGGATCCGGTTCCGCGCCTGCAACTGCGCAGGATCAGCAAACGCTACCCCGGTTGCCTGGCCAACGATGCCATCGACCTGACCATTGCCCCTGGCGAGATCCATGCCCTGCTTGGGGAAAACGGCGCAGGCAAAAGCACGCTGATGAAAATCATCTACGGCGTCACCCAGGCCGATTCGGGCGAGGTGATCTGGCAAGGTCAGCGGGTAACCCTGCGCAACCCGGCCCAGGCCCGGAGTTTGGGCATCGGCATGGTGTTCCAGCACTTCTCGCTGTTCGAAACCTTGAGCGTGGCACAGAACATCGCCCTGGCCATGGGCGCGGCGGCAGGCACACCCAAACAACTTGAGCCAAAGATTCGCGAGGTGTCCCGGCGCTATGGCATGGCGCTGGAACCGGAGCGACTTGTCCACAGCCTGTCGATCGGGGAACGGCAACGGGTGGAAATCATTCGCTGCCTGATGCAGGACATCCGCCTGTTGATTCTCGATGAACCGACTTCGGTGCTGACGCCGCAAGAGGCCGACGACTTGTTCGTCACCCTGCGCCGGCTCGCCGCCGAGGGCTGCAGCATTTTGTTCATCAGCCACAAGCTCGGGGAAGTCCGCGCGTTGTGCCAGAGCGCGACGGTACTGCGCGGCGGGCGCGTGACCGGACATTGCGTGCCAGCCGACTGTACGGATCAGCAACTGGCGCGCCTGATGGTCGGTGAGGCGGCCGAGCTGAACGCAAACTACCCGAAGGTGACCGGGAGTGATGCGTTCCTTGAGGTACGCGGATTGTCCTGGCACAACCCGGACCCGTTCGGGTGCTCGCTCAAGGACATCAATCTTGAAGTGCGCAGCGGCGAAATCGTCGGCATCGCCGGTGTCGCGGGCAATGGCCAGGACGAGCTGCTGGCCTTGCTCAGCGGCGAACAACGCCTCAATCGCAACGAAGGCGCAACCCTGCGCTTTGGCCAGGAACCGGTTGCCCATTTACACCCCGACGCACGTCGCAGACTGGGCCTGAGCTTTGTCCCCGCCGAACGCCTGGGCCATGGCGCGGTGCCGGAGTTGAGCCTGGCAGACAACGCGCTATTGACCGCTTTCCAGCAAGGTCTGGTGAGCAAGGGTCTGATCCGGCGCAGCAGAGTCGAAACGCTGGCCGAGGAAATCATCCGCCGTTTCGGGGTCAAGGCACCCGATAGCCAGACCCCGGCCCGCAGCCTGTCCGGTGGCAACCTGCAGAAGTTCATCCTCGGCCGGGAAATCCTTCAGCAACCCAAACTACTGGTCGCCGCGCACCCGACCTGGGGGGTGGACGTCGGCGCGGCCGCCACCATTCATCGCGCCTTGATTGCCTTGCGCGATGCCGGCGCGGCGATCCTGGTGATTTCCGAAGACCTCGACGAACTGTTCCAGATCAGCGACCGCCTCGGCGCCTTGTGCGGCGGTCGACTGTCGGCGCTCCACGCCACGGTCGATACGCGCCTGAGCGATGTCGGCGGCTGGATGGCCGGCCAGTTCGCAGCCCCTCAATCACTCGCATCCGCCACGCGCTAACGGAGTGTCACATGCTGCTTTCTCTTGAACCCCGCGGCCAGCAATCGCGGCTGATGCTGTGGTGCTCGCCGTTGCTGGCGGCTGCGCTGACCCTGGGCTGTGGATCGTTGTTGTTCATCGCGCTCGGGCATGACCCGCTGCTGACCTTGCACACGCTGCTGATCGCGCCGGTCAGCGACCTGTATGGCGTCTCTGAATTGCTGGTCAAAGCCCTGCCGATCCTGCTGTGCGCATTGGGCCTGGCCGTCGCCTACCAGGCGCGCATCTGGAACATCGGTGCCGAAGGTCAACTGCTGCTCGGTGCATTGGCCGGCAGTGCGCTGGCAGTCAATATCATCGATATGCAAAGCCGCTGGGCGCTAGTGCTGATCCTGCTTACCGGCACCCTGGCCGGTGCTGCCTGGGCCGGGCTGACGGCGTGGTTGCGCACGCGCTTCAACGCCAATGAAATCCTGACCAGCATCATGCTCAACTACATCGCGCTGAACCTGTTGCTGTTCTGCGTTCACGGTCCGTTGAAGGATCCCGCCGGGTTCAATTTCCCCGAGTCAGCGATGTTCGGGGATGCCAGCCGCTTGCCGCTCCTGATGGAGGATGGACGGGTTCATGCCGGGGTGTATTTCGCCCTGCTCGCCTTGGTGGCGGTGTGGGTGCTGTTGCAGAAAAGCTTCGTCGGTTTCCAGATCAAGGTGCTCGGGCTGGACAAGCGGGCCGCCGGATTCGTCGGCTTTCGCGAGAAGCGTTTGATCTGGCTCGCGCTGTTGATCAGCGGCGGCTTGGCTGGCCTTGCCGGTGTGTGCGAAGTCACCGGGCCGATCGGTCAGTTGGTGCCGCAGGTCTCGCCGGGCTACGGCTATGCGGCGATCACCGTGGCGTTTCTCGGCCGCCTGAATCCGCTCGGGATCCTGTTTTCCAGCCTGTTGATGGCGCTGCTGTACATCGGCGGCGAAAGCGCACAAATGAGCCTGAACCTGCCGCAAGCGATCACCCAATTGTTCCAGGGCATGATGCTGTTTTTCCTGCTGGCCAGTGACGTGCTGATTCTCTACCGGCCGCGCCTGAACCTGCGCTGGACCCGCCGCGCCCAAGCCACCGCCGTACATGCAGGAGCGTTGTGATGGATATCGATCTGCTGAGCAATATTTTCTACGCCATGGTCCGCTGCGGTACGCCGTTGCTGTTGGTGGCGCTGGGGGAACTGATCTGCGAGAAAAGCGGCGTCCTCAACCTGGGCCAGGAAGGCATGATGCTGTTTGGCGCGGTGATCGGTTTCATCGTCGCGTTCAATACCGGGCACCTGTGGCTCGGCGTAGTGCTGGCGATGCTCGCCGGGATGCTGCTGTCATCGCTGTTTGCGCTGGTGGCGTTGGTGTTCAATGCCAATCAGGTGGCCACCGGTCTGGCCCTGACGATTTTCGGTGTGGGCCTCTCGACTTTTGTCGGTGCGGCCTGGGTCGGCAAACCGCTGGCGGGTTTCGAACCCTTGGCGATTCCCTATCTGAGCGAGATCCCGCTGATCGGGCGGATGCTGTTTGCCCAGGACCTGTTGGTCTATCTGTCGTTCGCACTGTTTGCGCTGGTGGCCTGGGTCCTTCTGAAAAGCCGAGTCGGGCTGATCATTCAAGCCGTTGGAGAAAATCCCGCTGCCGCCAGTGCCATGGGTTTGCCGGTGTTGTCAGTGCGTACGTTGGCGGTGTTGTTTGGTGGCGCGATGGCCGGGTTGGCCGGGGCCTATCTGTCCCTGGCGTACACACCGATGTGGGCGGAGAACATGAGCGCCGGGCGCGGCTGGATTGCCCTGGCGCTGGTGGTGTTTGCCAGTTGGCGGGTGTGGCGCCTGCTGCTCGGCGCGTACCTGTTCGGACTCGCCAGCATCCTGCACCTGGTGGCGCAGGGATTGGGGCTGGCGATTCCGTCGAGCCTGCTGGCGATGCTGCCGTATGTCGCGACCATTGTGGTACTGGTGCTGTTGTCACGGGATGCGCTGCGGACACGGTTGTATGCGCCGGTGTCGTTGGGGCAGCCGTGGCAGGCTGGGCATTAGGCTGTGCCTGGGCGGGCCTCTTCGCGAGCAGGCTCGCTCCCACATAACCGAGTCCGGCGCAATCCCTGTGGGAGCGGGCTTGCCCGCGAAGGGGCCCGAACAGGCAACACCTGAGCCACGCCCCACGCCAATTCAAACACCAGAAAAACCACCAACAATGAACTCGCACTCTGGATCAAGGCATAAGCCTGCCAGGCCGAGAACAGAAATCTGGCCACGGCGTCATACCGCCCGAAAGCCTGCTGCGGATCACGAATCCGCAGCACCGACCATACGCAGACGATCGAGCCCAACAGATTCGCCATCAACATGTGCACCGGTTCGAACGGTGGCAGCTCACCCGGCAAACTCAATGCCTGGCTCAGCGCAGTCAAAACTCCATGCAACGCCGCAAAACTCCACGGCGTGACAAACGCCATCGTCACCAACAAGTCATACCAGGCACTGCCTTGCACCAACCGGCGATATTGCGCTGTAGTCCACATCGTCATTGCTCCATCAATTCAGGGAGCAACAAGGCTAAAGCCTGGAGTATGCTCCAGGGTCAAGCCCCTTCGAGACGTCCTGATGTGCATCGGTGAATCAGCCCGGGCCAGCGCCGTCACGCAACGGCTGCAAGACAAACTCAAACTGATCGAAGCCCGCATGGCCGAACTCGGCGCGCTACGCGAAGAATTGCAACAACGGCTCGGGCAACAGTGTCCATTGAATCCACGATCCTGAACTTTCAAGGAAGCCACGCATGTCCAAGGCAAAAACCGCACTCATCATCGGCGCCTCCCGGGGGCTTGGCCTCGGGCTGGTGAAAACCCTGCTGGCCGATGGCTGGCAAGTCACCGCCACCGTGCGCGACCCGCAAAAGGCCGAGGCCTTGCAGGCCCTGGGCAAGGTGCGGATCGAACAGCTCGACATGGACGATCAGCCCGCGGTGTCCGCCCTGAGCCAACAACTCAAGGGCGAGGTGTTTGACCTGTTGTTCGTCAATGCCGGGGTCAAGGGGCCGGATGTCCAGACGCCGAACGGTGGCGCGACAATGGCCGACGTCGGTCAGCTGTTTTTCACCAACGCCGTGGCGCCGATCAACCTGGCCCAGCGTTTTGTCGAACAGATCCGCCCGGACAGCGGCGTGCTGGCGTTCATGAGTTCGGTGCTGGGCAGCGTGACCATGCCCGATGCACCGGAGCTGGCGCTGTACAAGGCCAGCAAGGCGGCACTGAATTCCATGACCAACAGCTTCGTCACTCAGTTGGGCGACACAACGCTCACTGTGCTGTCGCTGCACCCTGGTTGGGTGAAGACCGACATGGGCGGTGAAGGCGCGGACATCGATGTCGAAACCAGCACCCGTGGCCTGGTTGATCAGGTGAATGCGTACGTCGGCAAGGGCGGGCATCACTTCATCAATTACCGGGGTGAGACCATTCCCTGGTAATTACCGCCAACACACTACCCTGTGGGAGCGGGCTTGCCCGCGATGACGGCGGCACAACCACCAACGATTTGACTGACACACCGCTATCGCGAGCAAGCTCGCTCCCACAAGGTCTTGAGTTGTTCTGTCGGGCCGGGCTTGCCCATAACAGTGTTTTGATCGAAACTCCCCACCTCGCCTCCCCGGCGAACCTGGATCAGCAGACAGGGCAACACTGAGCTGGCAACCCTGAACCCAACTTTCAGAGGAGCCGGCCAACATGCCTGCGACCCGTACCTGGTTAAAAAATCCCCTCGCCATTTTCACCTCCAACGGTCTCGATGCCCGTGGCGGCCTGGTGCTGCAAGACGGCTTGATCGTCGAAGTACTCGGCGCCGGTCAACAACCATCCGCGCCGTGCAATGAAGTGTTCGATGCTCGCGAGCATGTGATCCTGCCGGGCCTGATCAACACCCATCACCACTTCTATCAAACCCTGACCCGCGCCTGGGCGCCGGTGGTCAATCAGCCGCTGTTTCCATGGCTGAAAACCCTGTACCCGGTCTGGGCACGCCTGACCCCGGAAAAACTCGCTCTCGCCACCAAGGTCGCACTGGCCGAATTGCTGCTGTCCGGCTGCACCACCGCCGCCGACCATCACTACCTGTTCCCGGAAGGCCTGGAAAATGCCATCGACGTGCAAGTCGAGAGCGTTCGCGAACTGGGCATGCGCGCCATGCTCACCCGCGGCTCCATGAGCCTCGGTGAAAAGGACGGTGGCCTGCCGCCGCAACAGACCGTGCAGGAAGGCGAAGTGATCCTCGCCGACAGCCAGCGGCTGATCGCCGAGTACCACGAACGCGGTGACGGCGCGCAAATCCAGATCGCCCTGGCACCCTGCTCGCCGTTCTCGGTGACCCCGGAAATCATGTCGGCCAGTGCCGAACTGGCAAACAAACTCGACGTGCGCCTGCACACCCACCTGGCAGAAACCCTCGACGAAGAAGATTTCTGCCTGCAACGCTTCGGCCTGCGCACCGTGGACTATCTGGACAGCGTCGGCTGGCTCGGCCCGCGCACCTGGCTGGCCCATGGCATCCATTTCAACCCGGACGAGATCGCCCGCCTCGGTGCCGCCGGGACCGGTATCTGCCATTGCCCGAGTTCGAACATGCGCCTGGCCTCGGGCATCTGCCCGAGCATCGAATTGACTGACGCCGGCGCCCTGCTGGGGCTGGGCGTGGACGGTTCGGCCTCCAACGATGCCTCGAACATGATGCTCGAAGCACGCCAGGCCCTGTACATCCAGCGCCTGCGCTACGGCGCCGAGAAAATCACCCCGGAACGCGTGCTCGGCTGGGCGACCAAAGGCTCCGCCAGCCTGTTGGGCCGTACCGATATCGGCGAACTGGCGGTGGGCAAGCAGGCCGACCTGGCGCTGTTCAAGCTCGATGAACTGCGCTTCTCCGGTAGCCATGATCCGGTCTCGGCCCTGCTGCTGTGCGGCGCCGATCGCGCGGATCGGGTGATGGTCGGCGGCAAGTGGCGGGTGATTGACGGGCAGGTCGAGGGGCTGGACCTGAAGGGCTTGATTGCCGATCACAGCCAGGCGGCGCGACAGTTGATTGCAGGGACCTGACACAACACCGATTAACACTGTGGGAGCGGGCTTGCTCGCGAAGGCGGAGTGTCAGTCACATGAGTATTGACTGGTACGACGCCTTCGTCGGAACGCCGCCCGGAGCAAGCCCGCTCCCACATTGGTTTTGCGGTGCTTAGAGTCCCAGCAGCGACAACATGATAAACGTCGCAAACAACACGAAATGGGTCATCCCTTCGATGGCGTTGGTTTCGCCGTCGTTGAGATTGATCGCGCTGACGATCAGGGTCAGAAACACCATCACGGTCTGCACCGGGGTCATGGCCATCTGGAATGGCTGGCCGGTATAGAGCGCCATCGCCTCCATCACCGGCACCGTCAGGATCACCGTCGACAGTGACGCGCCCATGGCGATGTTGACCACCGACTGCATGCGGTTGGCCAATGCCGCGCGCAACGCGGTCAAGATCTCCGGCGCCGCAGAGATCGCCGCCACCAGGATCGCCGTAATCACCGGCGGTGCCCCCGTCCCTTCCAGCCCCAGATCAAGGGTACTGGACATCACTTCGGCCAGTGCGCCAATCACCACCACCCCGAACACCAAGGTGCCGATACTGAGCACCAGATTGACCGGCTGCGGCTCCGCGCCGGGTTCCTTCCTGCGGCGCTTGTCCGGGTAGCTGTAGCTGAAAAAATAACTGTGCGGCCCGACCTGCATGCGCAGGAACAAGGCATAGAGCACCACCATCGTGCCGATGGTAAAGGCCGAATAGAGCTTCCATCGCGCTTCGGGAATGAACTCCGGCACCACCATCGAGACCCCCATGGCGGTGAGAATCATCACGCTGTAACTGCGCGCCGAATCGTCGTTATAGGACTGTTCGCCATGCTTGAGCCCGCCCATCAACGCCGCGAGGCCAAGGATGCCATTGATGTCGAGCATCACCGCCGAGTAGATCGTATCGCGCACCAGCGTGGCCGAGGCTTCGTTGCTCATCATGATCGCCAGGATCACCACTTCCACCAGCACGGCGGCCAGGGTCAGGATCATCGTGCCGTAGGGATCACCGACCTTCTCCGCCAGCAACTCGGCCTGATGGGCAACGCGCATGGAGGCGGCGACGATGAAGGCGATCAGCACCAGCCCGCTGATCAGTGCGATGACCTGGCCGCTGTGCAGCATCCAGTGCTCCAGCGGATAGGCCACGCACGCGGCGATCAACGCCAACAGCAGGAAGCCTTCTTGCTTGAGGGTGGTGAGCATGGCGAGCCTTTTTGCCGAGTGGTGCCGATGAGCTACTGACTGCGGGGTGGCGTTAACGTTTCGTTTTACCTTAGCGCACCAGAGGGTGGCGTGAGTTTGGTCAGATGCACTGCGTTGGTTCTGGTGTTGAAAAAGATCGCAGCCTTCGGCAGCTCCTACAGGCTTCGCGTACCTCTGTAGGAGCTGCCGAAGGCTGCGATCTTTTGGTTTTGTTGTCCGGTTGGTCAGCCATTTGCATTGCCCCTGCCAACCACACAACAAAATGGAGCTCCAATTCATGCACAACCGTCCGTTGAAGAAGCTGCTTTGCGCCGTTACCGCCGCCATCGGTCTCGGCGCCAGCCTGAGTGCCAGTGCCAACGACCCGCTGAAAGTCGGCTTCGTCTACATCGGCCCGATCGGCGACCACGGCTGGACGTATCAGCATGAACAGGGACGCAAGGCGCTCGCGGCAAAATTCGGCCCGCAGATCACCACCAACTACGTGGAGAACGTCGCTGAAGGGGCCGACGCCGAGCGGGTGATCCGCAACATGGCCAAGGACAAATACGACCTGATCTTCACCACGTCCTTCGGCTATATGAACCCGACCGTGAAAGTCGCCAAACAGTTTCCCCAGGTGACCTTCGAACACGCCACCGGCTACAAGCAGGACAAGAACCTCGGCACCTACCTGGCGCGTACCTATGAAGGTCGCTACGTCAGTGGCTTTCTCGCGGCGAAGATGACCAAGACCAGAAAGATCGGTTATGTCGCCTCGTTCCCGATCCCGGAGGTGATCCGCGACATCAACGCCATCCAGCTGGCCCTGAACAAATACAACCCCGGTACCGAAATCAAGGTGGTGTGGGTCAACTCCTGGTTCGATCCGGGCAAGGAAGCGGATGCCGCCAACGCCCTGATCGATCAGGGCGTGGACGTGGTGTTCCAGCACACCGACAGCCCGGCGCCGATCCAGGCCGCCGAACGTCGCGGCGTGTATGCGGTGGGCTACGCTTCGGACATGGCGCACTTCGGACCGAAGGCGGTGCTGACCTCCATCGTCAACGACTGGGGGCCGCACTACATTCAGGCAGCCCAAAGCCTGATCGATCATGACTGGAAGTCCCAGGACTACTGGGGCGGCTTGAAAGAAGGCACGGTTGAGCTGCCGATCAGTGACCTGGTGCCGGCAGCGGTGAAAAGTGAAGCCGAACAGCTCATCGCCAATATCAAGAGCGGTACGCTGCAGCCGTTCACCGGGCCGATCAAGGATCAGGCCGGCGTCGAAAAAATCCCGGCGGGCGTGAGCGCGACCACGGCGGAACTGGCGTCGATGAACTACTACGTGGAAGGCATGAAGGCGGAAATACCGAAGTAACACTTCAACCACCACACAACCCCCTGTGGGAGCGGGCTTGCTCGCGAATGCGGTGTGTCAGACAACGGAGATGTTGGATGTACCGGCCTTTTCGCGAGCAAGCCCGCTCCCACATTGGAACCATTGTGTTTTCAAGGATTGCGCATGACCAGCCTTCCCATCATCGACATCACACCGCTCTACAACGACGACCAGAACGCCTGGCCAGCCGTGGCCGCACACATCGACCGCGCCTGCCGCGAGTGGGGTTTCTTCTACATCAAGGGCCATCCAATCAGTGCCGCGCGCATCCACGCCCTGCTCGACCACGCCAAACGCTTCTTCGCCCAACCCACTGCCGAAAAACTCAAGATCGACATCACCCAGACCCGTCATCATCGCGGCTACGGCGCCATCGCCACCGAACAGTTGGACCCGAGCAAACCCAGCGACCTCAAGGAAACCTTCGACATGGGCCTGCACCTGCCGGCCGACCACCCCGACGTACTGGCGGAAAAACCCTTGCGCGGCCCCAATCGCCATCCGTCCCTGCCCGGTTGGGAAGCGCTGATGGAGCAACACTACATCGACATGCAGGCCCTCGCACAAACGCTGTTGCGGGCAATGACCATTGCGCTGGGAATTGAGCGCGACTTCTTCGACACTCGCTTCAATGACCCGGTCAGTGTGTTGCGCCTGATCCACTACCCGCCGCGTCACACGGCCAGCTCCACCGAGCAGCAAGGCGCCGGCGCCCATACCGACTACGGCTGCATCACCCTGCTCTATCAGGACGCCGCCGGTGGCTTGCAGGTACGCAACGTCAAAGGCGAATGGATCGACGCGCCACCGATCGACGGTACGTTCGTGGTCAACCTCGGCGACATGATGGCGCGCTGGAGCAACGATCGTTACCTGTCGACGCCGCACCGGGTGATCAGCCCACTCGGCGTGGATCGCTATTCGATGCCGTTCTTCGCCGAGCCGCACCCGGATACCCGCATCGAATGCCTGCCCGGTTGTCAGGATGCATTGCACCCGGCGAAATACCCGGCCACCACCTGCGCCGGGTTCCTGCTCTCGCGCTTCGCCGATACCTACGCTTATCGACGGGAACAGGAAGCGGTGTGATGAACCGCCTGGTCAGGTTTTACCAATTGTTGCGGCAACCCTCTGTAGAATGGCGACCATTGCACCTGATGAGAAAAGAATCATGTATGACTGGCTGAACGCCCTGCCCAAGGCAGAACTGCACCTGCACCTGGAAGGCTCGCTGGAGCCCGAGCTGTTGTTCGCCCTGGCCGAGCGCAACAAGATTGCCTTGCCATGGAGCGACGTCGAAACCTTGCGCAAGGCGTATGCCTTCAACAACCTGCAGGAATTCCTCGACCTGTATTACCGGGGTGCCGATGTGCTGCGCACCTCCCAGGACTTCTATGACCTGACCTGGGCATACCTGCTGCGCTGCAAAGAGCAGAACGTGATTCACACCGAACCGTTCTTCGACCCGCAGACCCACACCGACCGAGGTATCCCCTTCGAAGTGGTGCTCAACGGCATCGCCGCCGCGCTGAAGGATGGCGAGCAGCAACTGGGCATCACCAGCGGTTTGATCCTGAGCTTCCTGCGCCATCTGAGCGAAGACCAAGCACAGAAAACCCTCGACCAGGCGCTGCCGTTCCGCGATGCGTTCGTCGCCGTGGGCCTGGACAGTTCGGAGATGGGGCACCCGCCGAGCAAGTTCCAGCGCGTGTTCGACCGTGCCCGTCACGAAGGCTTCCTGACCGTCGCCCACGCTGGTGAAGAAGGCCCGCCCGAGTACATCTGGGAAGCCATCGACCTGCTGAAAATCCAGCGCATCGACCATGGCGTGCGTGCCATCGAAGACGAGCGTCTGATGCAGCGGATCATTGACGAGCAAATCCCGCTGACCGTGTGCCCTCTGTCGAATACCAAGTTGTGCGTGTTCGATCACATGTCGCAGCACAACATACTCGACATGCTGGAACGCGGTGTGAAAGTGACCGTGAACTCCGATGACCCGGCGTACTTCGGCGGTTATGTCACGGAGAACTTCCATGCCCTGCACACCCACCTGGGCATGACCCAGGACCAGGCCAGACGCCTGGCGCAGAACAGCCTCGATGCGCGGTTGGTGAAACCCTAAGGGCAAACGCAAACCGTGTAGGAGCTGGCTTGCCAGCGATGCTGGATGGGAGGCCGCCATCGCCGGCAAACCGGCGCCTACAACGCCATTTCCAGCTCGGTCTCCAGGGCAAAGCGATGAATTTCGCGTTGCCCGGAGGCCGTCACCTGCAAGGCTCGGGAATCGTTGGGCAGGCTCAGCCACCCCGACTGCATGAACAGCTGCAACAAGGCCGCCCCCAGCGAGCCGCCCATGTGCGGGCGTCTTTCGCTCCAGTCAGGGCACGCACAGGCAACCCTGCCGTTGTGATGGGCCAGCGCCTGGATGAACACTCCCCGTGCCGCTAACTCCGTCGCGCCCTTGAGCGTGACCGTGACCCGCTGATCCGAATGTTCGATCCAGCCGGCTTCCAGCAGCCGCTGATACAGGTCGGCGGACAGGGTCCCCCCCAAGTGATCGTCGCACAGCCGGGCACTCAGCAGTGACGAGCGCACAGCCCGAGGTTTGACGAGTGGCGCATTGCGCTTGAACACCTCCGGAATATCCTGGGGCGCGCTGGCGAAGGTCGCGCTGGCCAGCGCCTCGATTGCCGCCCCGACCTCAGGGGCAGCCAGGCGGAAGAAGCGTTTGCGGCCACGGTTTTCAACCCTTAACAGACCTCCAGCGGACAAACGTCCCAGGTGTGCACTGGCCGAAGACGGTGACAGGCCGGCCAGCAATGCCAACTCTTCGGTTGCTCGCGCCGAACCATCCATCAAGGCCCACATCATTGCGCTGCGCTTTGGGTCAGCCAGCAATGTGGCGATCTGGCTGATGCAAGGTGCATGTTCCATGTATTCACTCCCTGTTGAATCGTTTCGTCTTCTGACCAGAAACATCTTGACCAGTAATGTGTCGTCGGCCAATCCGCGGAAACTGCCAAGAGTCCGGCAACGCCTTGCTCACCCATTAGCGCTGCCTGGCCGATACCGCGAAGGCCAGAAGGATGACCGTGCTGCCGGGCCGACTCGAACGTGGACCCGCCATGGGGGATCGACGCTACTGACATGATGAGGGCGCTAGTATATGCGGGTTGGTCGGCGGATCCTGTCCTCCACCCGGCATAGGTGGTGATCGTTCCTGAGGGAAATTTCTCTTTTTTTGTGCGACTAATGATCGATATCCGAAAAGCCCGGAAATTGACTGCTCAACGGGGCGCATCGGCTGACAAGCATTTCGCGCAACAGGTTCACCGGCTTACTCAGTTGTGCGCGATGGGCGCACAACAGATTCAACGGTGCGCGCTCGCAGAGCAGTTCCGGCATCAGCACCTTCAAGCGGCCGGCCAGTACATCGGCGGCGACATCGAGCCAGGATTTGTAGGCGATCCCGGCACCGGCAACGGCCCAAAGCCGAACGACATCGGCATCGTCACTGAAGCGATCGCCGCTGACTGTCAGGCTGACTTCGCGTTTGCCGTCGTGAAAACTCCAGTGATCGTGGACCCTGCTGCCGAGCATGTACAACAGGCAATTGTGCTGTGCCAGTTGCTCCAGATGCCGCGGTTCGCCGTGGCGAGCCAGATAGTCGGGAGCGGCGCACAACACCCGGCGGTTCTGCGGGGCGATAGGCAGCGCCACCAGGCTGGAGTCTTCCGGTTCACCGTAGCGCAGGGCAATGTCTACCGGCTGGCGGAACAGGTCGGCGATGCGATCCCCCAGCAGCAGGCGCACGGTCAGTTTCGGATGCTCGCGCTGGAACTGGTCAAGCCAGGGCAACAGCAGATGGCGGCCAAAGTCCGACGGCGCCGACAGTTGCAGAACCCCGCTGACCTGGTCCTGACCGCTGGCCAGTAATCGCCGGCCCTCGTCGAGATTGCTCAGGGCCGCGCGGGCGTATTCGAGAAAGCCCTCGCCTTCGGCGGTCAGGCGCAAGCTGCGGGTCGAACGGGCCAATAGACGGGCGCCGAGTTGCCGTTCGATGCGCTTGAGCGCTGCACTGGCCACCGCCGCCGACATGTCCATGCCCCGTGCGGCGGCGGACAGACTGCCCAGGTCCGCCGCCCGGACAAACAACTGCAAGTCATCGAAACGCAGCATCAAGAGCACCGATTATCAAAAAAACATTGAAAGAGACTGCTCTTTTAGCCGGTTTTATCTTCAGGAGAAATAGCCAATCATCTCCCCCATCGAATCGCTTCTTTATTAGTATTCAGGAGTCGCCCATGAAAGCCATTGCCTACTACGCCTCGTTACCGATCAGTGATGACAAAGCCCTGCAGGACATCGAACTGCCGGAGCCGGTTGCCGGCCCTCGCGACTTGCTGGTGGAAGTCAAAGCCATCTCGGTCAACCCGGTGGACACCAAGGTGCGCCAGAACGTCCAGCCCGAAGGCGGTGCGGCCAAGGTGCTGGGCTGGGACGTGGCTGGCGTGGTCAAGGCCGTGGGCAGTGATGTGACGCTGTTCTCGGTCGGCGACAAGGTGTTTTACGCCGGCTCCATCGCCCGGGCGGGCGGCAACAGCGAATTGCATGTGGTGGACGAACGCATCGTCGGCCATATGCCCAAGACCCTTGGTTTCGCCGAGGCCGCCGCCCTGCCGCTGACCGCGATCACGGCGTGGGAACTGTTGTTCGAACGCCTGCAAGTGCGCGAAGGCAAAACCGACGAAGGCCAGAGCCTGTTGATCGTCGGCGCGGCGGGTGGCGTGGGCTCGATTCTTACGCAGCTGGCTCACCAGCTGACGGCCCTGAAAGTCATCGGCACCGCTTCGCGCGCGCAGACCCAAAGCTGGGTGAAAGAGCTGGGTGCCGACCTGGTGATCGACCATGGCCAGCCACTGAGCGAAGCACTCAAGCGGGCCGGTGTGGATCAGGTCACCCACGTCGCCAGCCTGACCCAGACCGACCAGCACCTGGACCAACTGGTCGAGGCATTGGCCCCCCAAGGCAAGCTGGCGCTGATCGATGACCCCAAGTCGCTGGACGTGACCAAGCTCAAGCGCAAGAGCCTGTCGCTGCACTGGGAGTTCATGTACACCCGTTCCCTGTTTGAAACCGCGGACATGATCGAGCAGCACAACCTGCTCAATCGCGTCGCCTGGCTGATCGATGCCGGGACACTGAAAACCACGGTGGGCGAACACTTCGGCACGATCAATGCGGCCAATTTGCGCCGTGCCCATGCCCTTCTGGAAAGCGGCAAGGCCAAGGGCAAGATTGTGCTGGAAGGGTTTTGAAACGCTGAAAAAAACCCTTCCTGATTTCATTGTTTCTGCGTTTTTTCGTCTGCGACCGGAACATCCCGGTCGCAGACAATCCCTGTGGGTGCCCTCGAAAAGTCGTGTTTTCTTTAGTTACAAACCGTCAGTCCGACAGTTGATCCTTGTCACAATGCTGCTCGTATTCAGGACTACAATCGAATCTCCTGCGAGGCAGTCTTTTGCGTAACGTCTTTTACGAGAGGTGATCCGTTGTGAAGATCCTGATAAAAGAATTGGCAAAATCCCAGTGGCAAGTCCGCTTAGACCAGCATGCGGTGACGTTCCGCAGCGAAGCAGAAGCTCGCGCTTTCACGCGTACCCTCGAAGCCCGCATCCAGGCTCCTCACCAGATTCCCATCCTCCACCCGCAGCGCGCTGCCGGCTGATTCCGGCCTCAAGCCTGGGCTTGCGCCAGCGCCCGGGCATTTTGCAAACGCCGGGTGAGCACTGCAGCGCTCACCACCAGAACTCCGCACAGGCTGATGACCATGGCCATCGGCACGGCGCTGCCATCGTGCAAAATGCCCACCAGCGCGGAGGCGCCGGCCGCCACACTGAACTGCAGGCAACCGAGCAGCGCCGACGCGCTGCCGGCTCGTGCGCCCTGCCCGCTCATCGCACAGGCGGCGGCGTTGGGGCTGATGCAACCGAGGCTGGAAATACAGATGAACAATGGAATCAGCAGCGGCCACAGCTGGGCCGGATGCAGAGCGCTGACAGCGAGCAGGGTCAGACCGGCCGCGAGATAAACCCACACCGCGCGCGCCAGCAAGAACGTCGGGCCACGTTTGGCCAGCAGCCGCGCGTTGACCTGCGCCACCAGAATGAAGCCCGCCGCATTGGTGCCGAACAACCAGCCGAAATGCTCGGCCGGAACGCCGTAGAGCTTGATGATGATGAAAGGTGATCCGGCGATATAGGCAAACATCCCGGCGATGGCGATGCCCCCGGTCAAGGCGTGGCCAAGAAATATCGGGTCGGCCAGCAACCGACCGTACTGGCGCAACGCGCCCGACAGCGGTTGGCGCGGTATGTGGGCCGGCAAGCTTTCCGGCAATCCCGTCGCCACCGCCAGCCCCGCCAACGCACTGAACCCGGTCAAGGCCAGGAAGATCGACTGCCAGCCAGTGGTGTTGACCAGCAACCCACCCAGCAAGGGCGCGAGGATAGGCGCGAGCCCCATCACCAGCATCAACTGGGAAAAGACTTTCGCCGAGCCCACCGCATCACATTTGTCGCTGACCACCGCCCGGGAAATCACCATGCCGGCGCAGCCACCCAACGCCTGGACGAAACGCGCACCAATCAACCATTCCAGGTTCGGCGCATAGGCGCACGCCACCGAGGCAGCAGTGAACAGGCCGACACCGGCGAGCAACGGAATGCGTCGCCCGAAACGATCCGCCACCGGGCCATAGGCCAACTGACCGATGGACAAGCCGAGGAAGTAGGCCGCCAACGTCATCTGGACGTGATTTTCGTCCGTGCCGAACGCCAGCGCCATGGCCGGGAAGGCCGGCAGGTAGAAATCGATCGCCAGCGGACCGAAAGCGCTCAAGGCGCCGAGAATCAGAATGGTACGGAAGTTCATCAGGCATCCAGTGAGGCAGGAGTCAGCAGCCCGACAGTCTAGCCGCGCATGGACGCCTTGAACATTCCGGTAGCTCGCTAACTATCAAAATCAGGCCAGTTTGACGCCATACCCCTCTTCGCTGATCGCCTCGATCACTTGCTGGGCAGTCAGCGCACTTTCGACACCGACCTCTTTAGCCGCCAGATCGACCCGCACACTGGCTGCCGGGTCCTTGGCCTGCACAGCCTGAGTGATGGCCTTGACGCAGTGGCCACAAGACATGCCTTCAACGTTGAACACTTGCATGGGATGACTCCTTTTCCGAGGGTTGAGTCCAGTTTCGAGCTTGCCACCATGGCAAGGTCAAGTTCTGAAGTTAGCTGCCGGGCTGGCAATCGGCGCTACGCTCGGCCAAGCTGCGTCCATCAATGACTCGAACTCAGGAGATTCAGCCATGCGCTGGTCGGTTTTCAGCCTGTTTGGCTTTCTCAGCCTTTTCGCCGCAGTGCCTTCGGTCAATGCTGCCGGTCAGGATTATGGCGTGCTGATCATTTCCCGCGAGCGCCTGGAAGTCGCGACCAGCTGCGAGATCGGTGTGTACATCCAGGACCAATTGGCGGCGCGGCTGTTTCAGGAGCAGAGCACCTCGTTCAACCTGCCGCCCGGCGTCGTCTCGCTGCGCCTCAAGTTACTCCCGGGGCAGATGCCGGGTTGCAATCCGGGCATGCTCGCGCCGGGGTCGCAGGACATCCAGCTCAAGGCCGGCGATGTGCTCAAGTACCGGATCGCGATGACGCAGGAAGGCATGTACCTGAAACGCGCCGGTCTCGGCTACTGACCCACAACCCTTGTGGGAGCGGGCTTGCTCGCGAAAGCGGTGTGTCATGCAACATTGATGTCGACTGACACGACGCCTTCGCGAGCAAGCCCGCTCCCACATTCACTCAGTGGCACGTCTAAGATTGGCACTTGACCTTGCCAGCATGGCAAGGTTGATCCTGTGGTCATCTACTACAGGGAGTGCGACCGATGTCCGAATCCACCACGTTCGACCTGCCGATTGCCGGCATGACCTGCGCCAGTTGCGCCGGGCGTGTCGAGCGCGCCTTGAGCAAAGTCATTGGCGCCAGTGCCGTCAGCGTCAACCTTGCCACTGAACAGGCTCGGGTCCAGGCACCCAGCGACAGCCTGCCGGCCCTGATGGATGCCGTGGCCAAGGCCGGCTACAGCGTGCCGCAGCAAAATCTGGAGCTGAGCATCGACGGCATGACCTGCGCGTCCTGCGTCGGTCGGGTCGAGCGGGCGCTAGGCAAGGTGGCAGGCGTGAAAAGCGTCAGCGTCAACCTGGCCAACGAACGCGCCCACCTTGAACTGCTCGGCCAGGTCGATCCGCAAACCTTGATCGCGGCCGTGACCAAGGCCGGTTACGCCGCCAGCGTATGGGAAGCCGAACACCCGCCGGCCGACAATCAGCAACAGCGCCTGCATCGCGAACGCCTGGCCTTGATCATGGCCATCGTCCTCGCCTTGCCGCTGGTCTTGCCGATGCTGCTGCAACCGTTCGGCGTGCACTGGATGCTCCCGGCCTGGGCGCAATTCGCCTTGGCCACGCCGGTGCAATTCATCTTCGGTGCACGGTTTTACGTCGCGGCCTGGAAAGCCGTACGCGCCGGGGCCGGCAACATGGATTTGCTGGTGGCCCTGGGCACCAGCGCCGGTTATGGCTTGAGTGTGTATGAATGGGCCACCGCCGCCGGGCGCATGCCGCACCTGTATTTCGAAGCCTCGGCGGTGGTGATCGCCCTGGTATTGCTGGGCAAGTACCTGGAAAGCCGCGCCAAGCGCCAGACCGCCAGCGCCATCCGCGCCCTCGAAGCCTTGCGCCCGGAGCGAGCGATTCAGGTGCTTGATGGCCGCGAGCAGGAAGTCGCCATCAGCGCCCTGCGCCTCAATGACCTGGTGATGGTCAAACCCGGTGAGCGCTTCCCGGTTGATGGCGAAGTGATAGAAGGCCAGAGCCACGCCGACGAAGCCCTGATCAGTGGCGAGAGCCTGCCGGTGCCCAAACAGCCCGGCGACAAAGTCACGGGCGGCGCGATCAACGGTGAAGGCCGGTTGCTGGTACGGACCCAGGCCCTCGGTGCGGAAACCGTACTGGCACGGATCATCCGCCTGGTGGAAGACGCCCAGGCCGCAAAGGCACCGATCCAGAAACTGGTGGATAAAGTCAGCCAGGTATTCGTACCCACCGTGCTGGTGATTGCCTTGGCGACTTTGCTCGGGTGGCTGCTGTATGGCGCGCCGATGGAAACCGCGCTGATCAACGCCGTGGCGGTGCTGGTGATCGCCTGCCCTTGCGCACTGGGCCTGGCCACGCCGACGGCGATCATGGCCGGCACCGGCGTAGCGGCACGCTACGGGATTCTGATCAAGGACGCCGAAGCCCTGGAGCGCGCCCATGAAGTCAGCGCAGTGGTGTTCGACAAGACCGGCACCCTGACCTCCGGCGCCCCGCGCATTGCTCATCTGAGTGCGATCGACGGCAATGAAGCGAGCCTGCTGCAACTGGCCGGCGCCCTGCAACGCGGCAGTGAGCATCCGTTGGCCAAGGCTGTTCTGGATGCCTGCGCCGAACGCCACTTGAAGGTGGCCGACGTCAGCGAAAGCCAGTCCCTGACCGGCCGCGGCATTGCCGGCACACTGGAGGGTCGTCGCCTGGCCCTGGGTAATCGTCGCCTGCTGGAGGACAGCGGCTTGAACGCCGGATCGTTGGCCGACTCGGCAATCGCGTGGGAACAAGAAGGCCGGACCTTGTCCTGGCTGATCGAACAATCCCCCGAACCGCAGGTGCTGGGCCTGTTCGCCTTCGGTGACACCCTCAAGCCCGGCGCGCTGCAAGCGGTGCAGCAACTGAGCGCACGGAACATCAACAGCCACCTGCTGACCGGCGACAATCGCGGTAGCGCCAAGGTGGTGGCCGAGGCGCTGGGCATCCAGGACGTGCATGCCGAAGTGCTGCCGGCGGACAAAGCCGCCACCGTCACCGCCCTGAAAGAAACCGGCGTGGTGGCGATGGTCGGCGACGGCATCAATGACGCCCCGGCACTGGCCGCCGCCGACATCGGCATCGCCATGGGTGGCGGCACCGACGTCGCCATGCACGCGGCCGGCATCACCCTGATGCGCGGCGATCCGCGACTGGTACCAGCTGCATTGGAGATCAGCCGCAAGACCTACGCCAAGATTCGGCAGAACCTGTTCTGGGCTTTCGTCTATAACCTGATTGGCATTCCGCTGGCGGCGTTTGGCTTCCTCAATCCAGTGCTGGCCGGTGCAGCCATGGCCTTGTCGAGCGTCAGCGTGGTAAGCAATGCGCTACTGTTGAAAACCTGGAAACCCAAGGACCTGGAGGACAACCGATGAACATCGGCCAAGCGGCCCGCCACAGTGGCCTGAGCGCAAAGATGATCCGTTATTACGAATCCATCGGCCTGCTCAAGGCGGCCCATCGAACCGACAGCGGTTATCGGGTGTATGGCGATGACGATCTGCACACGCTGGCGTTCATCAAGCGCTCGCGGGATCTGGGGTTTTCCCTGGAGGAAGTCGGCAAGTTGCTGACCCTCTGGCAAGACCGCCAGCGCGCCAGCGCCGATGTGAAGGCTTTGGCCCGTCAGCATATCGATGAACTGAACCGGAAGATCCGTGAACTGGGGCAGTTGCGCGATACGTTGCAGGATCTGGTTGAGCACTGCCATGGCGACCATCGGCCGGATTGCCCGATCCTGAAGAATCTGGAGTCGGGGTGTTGTGCTGGACCGGCTCGGGCCTGACACATTGATGGTGGATGTGCCACCGCCATCGCGGGCAAGCCCGCTCCCACAGGGTTTGTGGATGTATGAAACATGTGTGGGCAGCCTCGATCCTTGTGGGAGCGGGCTTGCCCGCGATGGCGGACTGCCAGGCGACAGAGGTGTTGGATCTGCCCCCACAAAAAACCCGGCCGAAGCCGGGTTTTTCTTTAGCCGATCACTGCATCCACGGTGGAGGCGGTTCTTCGGTCTTGCCCGGCGGCGCATCGTCCGCCGCGCGTGCCGCTTGCTTGCGCTCTTCATCCAGGCGTGCGGCCTCGATTTCGCGCATGATGCCGCCCACGTCGGCCAACTCCTCCGTGTCGGCGAACTCGCCGGTCAGGACGCTGGCCGGGTGCAAGGTGCCAGCCTCGTACAAGGCCCACATTTCCTTGGCGTACTTGGTCTTTTTCAATTCCGGCGCAAACCGTCCGAAGTAGGACGCCATGTTGCCCACGTCGCGCTCCAGCATGCTGAACGCATGGTTGTTGCCCGCCGCATCCACCGCTTGTGGCAGGTCGATGATCACCGGGCCGGTCGGCGTCAGCAGCACGTTGAACTCGGACAGATCGCCGTGCACCAGACCGGTACACAGCATCAGCACGATCTGCGAAATCAGGAACGCGTGATATTCCCGTGCCTGGTCCGGTTCCAGCACCACATCGTTCAGACGCGGCGCGGCATCACCGTACTCGTCGGCCACCAGTTCCATGAGCAGTACGCCTTCGAGGAAGTCATACGGCTTGGGCACCCGCACACCGGCATTGGCCAGACGGAACAGCGCCGCCACTTCAGCGTTCTGCCAAGCGTCTTCGGTTTCCTTGCGGCCAAACTTGGAGCCTTTGGCCATCGCCCGGGCCTGACGGCTGTTGCGCACCTTGCGGCCTTCCTGATACTCGGCCGCCTGACGAAAACTGCGTTTGTTCGCCTCCTTGTAGACCTTCGCGCAACGTAACTGGTTACCGCAGCGCACCACATAAACAGCTGCTTCTTTACCACTCATGAGTGGGCGCAGCACCTCGTCGACCAGACCGTCCTCGATCAGGGGTTCAATGCGTTTTGGAGTCTTCATCAGCTTTTATTGTGGGTCCTTTATTACCAAACACGCGAAAGTCATTCGTTATACGGCAATCCACTCACGGGGGGGAGGGGTTGCCGACTTATGAACATTGCACAAGCACACAATGTGCCGATTTCAACAGGTAAAACCGACGACCGCCACGGGTCGCTCCGGATCATAGCCGAGCCTGCGTCACTTGTTGTGCAAGGACATTGAGGGCAATTGCGACAGAAGCTGACACCACCTCTCTAGCCTTCCGTAGGATTTTTCTCAACAGGCCTCAATTTCCGCCGAGAACAGCCGAAGTCCTTAGTGACAAAGTGATTTGTCCGACAATCGCTGCCACAACAAAAGCGATGCCGCACTCAAGGACCCGGGTTGACCAAGAACGATTACGGCTGCCAATAAACCGCGAGTCATCTGCACTGCGTGGGCCTACAAGAAAATCTGGAGCGCGGATGAACATCAAACAGAAGTTGACCTGGGCGTTTGCAATCATCGCCTGCCTGCCCGTGGTGCTGGTCGCCACCCTCGTTGTGCTGAACCTGCGCAGTGATGCCAGAGACGAATTTATCGACGGCAGTGCCCGCGAGATTCGTCAGGTCAGCAACGCCATGCAATTGTTCTTTGACGGCATCAGCCAGAACGTCGATTACCTGGCCAAGCAGCCGCTGATCCGAAACTCCGACGACAGCCTCAAGACTTACATGGCTGCCAACGCCGAAAGCGTTCCCCAGGGCGAGATGGACAAGAAAGTCTTCACCCTGCTCCAGGACCTGGGCAACAGCCACCCGGCCTACGCCTATGCCATCCTCGGCACGGCGGCGGGCGGCTACGTGTCTTGGCCGGATGATCCGAAGCTGAACAACTACGACCCGCGCCAGCGTCCCTGGTACAAGGCCGCCCAGGCCAAACCGGGCAAGCCGTTCCGCACTGAGGCCTACTACTGGGCCCAGGACGACGCGACCTACGTCAGCACCGTGCGCACCATCGACAACAAGCTGGGCACCAACGGTGGAGTGGTCAGCATCGACGTGACGCTCAAGCAGCTCACCGAAATCGTCAAACAGATCAAGCTCGGTGAAACCGGCTACCTGATGCTGCTGGAAAACACCGGCATGGTCCTGGTGGATCCGAAACAACCAGAACACAACTTCAAACCGCTGAACAGCCTGGGCGACGGCTACGCGCAACTGGCCAAGGCCGGCAAGGGCCTGGTGGAAGTGGAGTTGAACGGCGAGCGCTACATGGCCAACGTCTGGCCGTCGGAGCAACTGGGCTGGACCTTCATCGGTCTGATCAAACAGAACGACGTGATGAGTTCCGCGACCCAGTTGACCTGGTTGATCGCCATCATCGCTGCCGTCCTGGCCGTCATCTTCGCCATCGTCGGCGCCAGTTTTGCCAGCCTCATCGTGCGTCCCATCCGCAGCGTGGCCAGCGGCCTGGAAGGCATCGCCCAAGGCGAAGGCGACCTGACCCAGAACCTGCAAATCCGTGGCAACGACGAAACCGCGCAGCTGGCCAACTGGTTCAACCAGTTCCTGACCGCGATTCGCAACCTGATCCAGAACATCGGCGGCGCAGCGGGCAAGATCCTCGCCACGTCCAAGAGTTCGACCCAGGTCTCCAGTGACATGGCCGAAGCCGCCGGACGCCAGCGTGAAGCGGTGGACATGGTGTCCACGGCGTTCCACGAAATGGTCGCCACCGCCAACGAAGTTGCGCGCTCTTGCAGCCAGGCGGCGGAGTCCGCCGACAGTGGCCAGCGCCAGGCGCGCGAAGGTCAGCAACAGATCGATGCGGCGGTGAACAGCGTTGATCGCCTGAGCCAGGAAATCGAACAGTCGGCCCAGTCGATGCAACAACTGGAGCGTGACAGCAATGACATTCAGTCGATCCTCGGGACCATCCGGTCGATCGCCGAACAGACCAACCTGCTGGCGCTGAACGCCGCAATCGAAGCGGCACGGGCCGGTGAACAGGGACGCGGCTTTGCCGTGGTGGCCGACGAAGTGCGGGCCCTGGCCAAGCGCACGGCCGACTCCACGGCGGAGATCGACGGACTGCTGGGCAACCTGGCCAAACGCACCAGCCAGGTGACCCAACAGATGCACGCCAGCCTTGAAGTGTCCCAGCAATCGGTGACGCGCATCGGTGAGGCGCGCAACAGCTTCGGGCAGATTCGCGAGTCGGTGGACGTGATCCGCGACATGAACACCCAGATCGCCACGGCAGCGGAACAGCAGCATCAAGTGGCCGAAGACATCAACCGGCACATCAGCCAGATCCATGGCGATGCGCAACTGGTGGCGGAACTGGCCAACTCGGCACGCCTGGACTCCCAGAGCCTGGCCGGGCTGTCGAACGAGCTGGACGGGTTGGTGCGCAGGTTCCGTACCTGATCAGCCGGCACACCCCCAAACCCTGTGGGAGCGAGCTTGCTCGCGATGGCGGTATATCAGGCAACATAGATGTTGAAGCTGATGGCCTCATCGCGAGCAAGCCCGCTCCCACAGTTGTTTTAACTCAGCGTTCGATGATCGCGGTCACCCCCTGCCCGCCCGCCGCGCAAATCGAAATCAGCCCCCGCCCCTTGCCCGCCACATCCAGCAACTTCGCCAGGTTGGCGACGATGCGCCCGCCCGTGGCGGCAAACGGATGCCCCGCCGCCAGTGAACTGCCCTTGACGTTGAGCCGACTGCGGTCAATCGAGCCCAACGGTGCATCGAGCCCGAGACGGGTTTTGCAGTACTGCGGATCCTCCCAGGCCTTCAATGTGCACAGTACTTGCGCGGCGAAGGCTTCGTGGATTTCGTAGTAGTCGAAGTCCTGCAGGGTCAGGCCATTGCGCGCGAGCAAGCGCGGCACGGCGTAGACCGGCGCCATCAACAACCCTTCGGCACCGTTGACGAAATCCACCGCCGCCGCCTCGCCGTCGCGCCAGTAGGCAAGAATCGGCAACCCTCGCGCCTTCGCCCATTCCTCGCTGCCCAGCAGCACCAGTGACGCCCCGTCGGTCAGCGGCGTGGAGTTGCCCGCGGTCAGGGTGCCCTTGGCGCTTTTCTCGTAGGCCGGCTTGAGTGCCGCGAGCTTTTCCAGGGTCGAATCCGGGCGCAGGTTGTTGTCGCGGGTGAGCCCCAGGAACGGCGTCATCAGGTCGTTGTGCCAGCCTTCGGCGTAGGACGCCGCCAGTTTCTGATGGCTTTCGAGCGCCAATTGGTCCTGGGCTTCGCGAGGGATGTTCCAGGTCTGGGCCATCAGCTCGCAGTGCTGCCCCATGGACAACCCCGTGCGCGGCTCACCGTTGCGCGGGAACTCGGGGATCAGATGTTTGGGGCGCAATTGCAGGAAGGTCTTCAGTTTGTCGCCGGTGGTTTTCGCGCGATTGGCTTGCAGGAGGATTTTGCGCAGCCCTTCGCTGACGCTGATCGGTGCATCCGAGGTGGTGTCCACGCCACCGGCGATGCCGCAATCGATCTGGCCCAGGGCAATCTTATTCGCCACCAGCAACGCCGCTTCCAGCCCGGTGCCGCACGCCTGCTGGATGTCATAGGCCGGGGTAGCGGGCGACAACCGCGAGCCGAGCACGCACTCGCGTGTGAGGTTCATGTCCCGCGCCAACTTGAGCACGGCGCCGGCGACCACTTCGCCGATGCGCTGGCCATGCAGATTGTAACGCTCGATCAGGCCTTCGAGGGTAGCGGTGAGCATCACCTGGTTACTGGCCGTGGCGTAGGGGCCGTTGGAGCGGGCGAAAGGAATCCGGTTACCGCCGATGATCGCGACGCGGCGCAGCTGGGTCATATAAAGCCTCTGGAAAATTTTAAATGTGAGCAAGGTCCCCTGTGGGAGCGAGCTTGCTCGCGATGGCGGTCTGTCAGTCAAATTTTGTATGCCTGATAAACCGCCATCGCGAGCAAGCTCGCTCCTACAATGTAACCAAGCGTAGGCCTTATCTCGTGGATCGAACGACTGATCGCCATTCATGGTCCACACTTTGAACCCCAGCTTTCGGAGCGCGTTCCATGTCTGACCGCTATATCGACTTCGCCAATTCGTCCATCGGCCATCGCCTGGTTGGTGCCCTGGGGTTGCCGACACCGACTCGACTGGAGCGCTGGCAGGCAGGCCGGCTGCGGCCCGTGGAAGGTGCGCTGCTGATCGGCGGCGGGCCATTGGCGGAACACGTCAGCGCTTTCGCCAACCGCCTGACCGACGCGATCTACAGCTACGGCACCGAGCCTTCGATGGCCACGGCCTGGATTCCCGGCCACGGACCGAAACTCAAGGCCGTGGTGTTCGACGCCAGTGACCTGCTGCACACCGATCAGCTCATGCAACTGCGCGAGTTCTTCCAGCCGTTGATGAAGAACCTCGATCACTGTGCGCACCTGGTGATTCTCGGACGCGATCCGCAAACCCTGCGTGACCCCTTCGCCGCCAGTGCGCAACGTGCCCTGGAAGGTTTCAGCCGTTCCCTGGCCAAGGAACTGCGCAGCGGTGGCACCCTGCAATTGATCTATGTCGGCAAAGGGGCCGAGGCGCAACTGGAAGGTCCGCTGCGGTTTTTCCTCTCGCCGAAAAGCGCCTTCGTGTCCGGGCAGGTCATTCGCCTGAATCCGTGCTCGACGCCCGTCAGCGACTGGACGCGCCCGCTCGCCGGGCGCAAGGCACTGGTTACCGGCGCAGCACGCGGCATTGGTGCCGCCATCGCCGAAACCCTGGCCCGTGACGGTGCCGACGTCATCCTGCTCGACGTGCCGGCGGCCAAAACCGACCTTGATGCCCTCGCCGCACGCCTCGGCGGGCGGAGCATCAGCCTCGACATCTGCGCCGAAGACGCCGCCGCGCAGTTGATCGAACAGTTGCCCGACGGCCTCGACATCGTGGTGCACAACGCCGGCATCACCCGCGATAAAACCCTGGCCAACATGACCCCGGACTTCTGGGACGCCGTACTGGCCGTCAACCTCAACGCACCGCAAGTGCTGACCAAAGCCCTGCTCGATAGCAACACCCTGCACGACAACGCCCGGGTGATTCTGCTGGCCTCCATCAGCGGTATCGCCGGCAATCGCGGGCAAACCAACTACGCAGCGAGCAAGGCCGGGCTCATTGGCCTGGCACAAGCCTGGGCGTCGCTGCTCACCGAGCGCGGCATCAGCATCAACGCCGTGGCACCCGGATTCATCGAAACGCAAATGACCGCGCACATACCCTTCGGCCTGCGCGAAGCCGGACGGCGCATGAGCTCCCTCGGCCAGGGCGGCCTGCCACAGGACGTCGCCGAAGCCGTGGCCTGGCTCGCGCAACCGGGTACCGGCGCATTCACCGGGCAAGCGTTGCGCGTATGCGGGCAAAGCGTTCTGGGGGCTTGAGGATGATCACCGACTGGCACACTCTCAACCGCGAACCCAGCCTCCCGGGGTTGTACGCTCGAGCGGCGACACGGCGAAAAATCACCGGCACCACCCTGCCCGATTCGGGTTTGCGCTGCTGGGTCGACGTCGATCCCAAACGCCTGGCGGCCTATCGCACGGTCTGTGGCTTCGCCGACAACGGCCTGCTGCCGCCGACCTATCCGCATATCCTCGGCTTTGCCTTGCAGATGCAATTGCTCACGGCCAGGGACTTCCCGTTCCCGCTGCTGGGCCTGATTCACCTGAGCAATCGAATTCGCGTGCTGCGCCCCATGGGCGGGGTGAATCGGGCGCGTGTCAGCGTGCAGGTGCAGAACCTGCAACCCCACGCCAAAGGCGCGACGTTCGATTTGCTGACCACCCTCGACGATCAACTGGGGTCGCTGTGGGAGGCACAAAGCCGGATGCTCTGCCGCGGCGTCAAACTCGAGGGCGAACCGCTTGAGGAGAACCTGGTAACGAATCTGGACATGAACGAAGTCGAGCACTGGAAAGCGCCCTCCGACATCGGTCGGCAATACGCCAAGGTGTCCGGCGACTACAACCCGATCCACCTGAGCGCGGCCAGCGCCCGACTCTTCGGCTTCCCGACCGCCATCGCCCACGGCCTGTGGAACAAGGCGCGCACACTGGCGGCACTGGCCGGGCATCTGCCTGTGGCGAACGTCGAGATCGCAGTGCAGTTCAAGAAGCCGGTACGGCTGCCCAGTGAGGTGACGTTGCTCGCCAGCGAGCCGGGGGCGAGCGGGGAGTTTGAGTTGGTGGGTGTCGGAGAGCTGGAGCACATGGTCGGGTACTGGCGGCCGGTGGCCTGACAAGGCCGATGTTTGTGGCGAGGGCTTGCTCTCGCCGGGCTGCGTACATCCAGATAATCAGGCCGGCCGGCAGGCCGCCTTCGCGAGCAAGCCCGCTCTCACAGGGTCGAGGTACATCCGCCAGGTTCAGGTCGACTTTCAAGCCGCCTTCGCGAGCAGGCTCGCTCCCACAGAAGAGCAAAAGCAGAGCAGCCCACACCGCGCCGCTTCTCACCACTCATCAGGCCGAGCGTTAGCTCGCCTGCAGCTCTTGATCTTGATCCACCCGCCCCCTCGGCAGGCTGAGCGGAGGTGTTCATCCGGGGATGGGCGCGCAGCGCCGTTCGACGCAGTCGAACTCATTGCATGTAGGTCGAAGCGAAGCCGACCGGAGGGCAATGCCCCCGGATGAATACCGCAGCGAAGGAACCCCGAGCCTCAGCGAGGGGCCGTACGTAAGGGGCGAGACTTTTTGGTTCCTTTTGTGTCGTTTGACAAAAGGGACTCGCCGTAAGGGCGAAACCATAAGTCGCCGTTACCGAAGAACCGGATATGTACTCAACCCAGAGGTCACCCAATCACCCCTTGACCAAATAAACCTGCGGCAACGGAAACAGATTATTCAACGTCTCCAACAACCGCACGTGATAAATCGGCTTGCGAAAAAGATCCAGCACCTGCAAGCGCAACATATCACTGACATCATCCATGCCCGCATGCCCCGACATCACAATCACCGGCAAATGTTCGCGAGACGTATGCTCGCGCAAGCGCCTGATCAACGACATGCCGCTCTCCTCCGGCATGCGCAAATCAGTGATCACCAAAGCGATGTCGGGGTGCCGGGTCAGATGCTGCAGCGCAAGCTTGACCGAAGTGGCGGTAAAACAATTGAACCCCTCACCCTCCAGCAGCTCCGCCAACTCAAGCAATGCGTCCTCTTCGTCATCCACCAGAAGCAGCTGTTGGCGTGGCTGAGCATGAGCGTTCATGAGGTGACACCTGCAATGGACGAAGCGCTGGCGTTAGAAACCCTGTGAAGCGACAGCAAATTGTCGACTTCCTTGTCACAGCGCCGCTTGAATAGTGTTGAACGTGGCCGTGATGGCGCTCTGGACACCCGGGCTGAAACCGGCGAGCACCACCGCGACCATGGCGGCAATGATCGCGTACTCGATACCGGACGCACCCTCGGTATCCTTGGCCAGGCCCTTGTAAAAAGCGACCCCGGATTTGACCTTCTCGACAAGCTTGGAAAAAGACATGACATTTCTCCTGGACGACGACGGGTGTTGCACGGACGCAACATGATTCCCCAGTGCCAGCACCAGCATTGTCGGCATTCCGCGGCCCAACAACTGTAAATACGCATTAACACTAAAGTATTAACCGTTTCGTTGACGTCAAAAACGGGTCGTTTTTTCGCAACTTTGTACTTTCGTTAGATATTTTCCCCCGCGCTAATGGCATTTTGCTCTACCTGCGCTACGGTCAAATAGCAAAATAGTTCCATGTTCATAGCTGCCTGATTGCGAAGTTGTCTCGTTGGAATTGACGGGGTTTGCGCAGCAGGAAAGGGAGAGCCTTCATGAACAGCCGTGTCACTCTGGGTCTCGCCGGATTGTTTCTGGTCGGCGCCATCATTACCGGTTACTGGGGACTCACATTGAGTCGTCAACCGGCCCCCGAGGTCGTTGCCCAATCCACCGTCAATGCACCGCTGGCCATCGCGCAGGCGCCACTGTCGACAAATGACCCGACCCGCCATCCCGTGGTCGTGCTGGTCAACGATGTCGCGCCCTATACGCCGATCACCGCCGCCGATGTCGTGCTGGAACAATTGCACACCGCCCCGGCCGGCAGCCTGACCAGCCTCGACCAGGCGATTGGCCGCACCCCTTGGCGCGCCCTCAGCGCCGGCAGCTGGCTCAACGACGAAAGCTTCGAAGCCGGCAGCAAGCTGTCGCGGATGATCCGCCCCAATGAACGCGCCCTGGCGGTCGCCACGGACGAAGTGGTCATTGTCGGCGGGCAACTGACGCCGGGCGACTATGTCGATGTATTGCTGTTCCTGCGCATGGACACCCTCAATCCGCAGCCAACGGCCCAACTCGTGGTGCCGGCCTTGCGGGTGCTCGGGGTCGGCGAACAGTTGGGGTTGACCAACGACGGCCAGCCTTCCAGCCCGGCACGCAACGCCGAGGAAAAACTCAAACAGGATCAATCGCGCGCCGCAGCCAGGACCGTGTTGCTCGCCGTTCCTGAACAACTGGTGAGCCGCCTGATGCTCGCGACCCAGGCCGGCGTGCTGCGCCTGGCCGTGCGCAGCGCCGATGAGAAACGCCTGGCGCGCTACTGGGCCGGCGAAAGCAACTCTGCCGCCAACCTGGCCAATGCCAACCGCGAGTTGTTGCAATTCAGCCAGTTGGCCATGACCGGGCCACCCAAACCTGTCACGACCAGCCCTGGCGCCGCGCCGCGCAAGCAGAGCGTGGAAGTCATTCGCGGTAACGAGATCACTCAACAAACACCCTGAGTCGAGCAAGGATGCCTTTCCATGCGCAGACCTCTTACGCCATTGTTCAACGGCTTGATCCGGGCCACTTTGCCCGGCGGCCTGCCGGCAAGTGCGATATCACGTAGCGAGTTATCGCAATGAGCCAGAACCTGAGTCAAACCTTCCTCGCGATCACGCGTAACAGCACCGACCTGGAATGGCTGCAAGGCGCCCTTGCGCCCTTGGGCCAGGTGGTCAGCGCCGGTGGCGGCAGCCTCGACGAACTGTTGGCACTGGTGGACGTGACCTGCGCCAGCCTGGTGTTCATCGGCCTGGACCGCGACCACGTGGTCACCCAAAGCGCGCTGATCGAAGGCGCGCTGGAAGCCAAGCCGATGCTGGCGATCGTCGCGCTGGGCGACGGCATGGACAACCAGCTTGTACTCAATGCGATGCGCGCCGGGGCCAGGGATTTCGTGGCCTATGGTTCACGCTCAAGTGAAGTCGCGGGGCTGGTGCGACGCCTGAGCAAACGCCTGCCCGCTGTCGCGCCGAACACGCACCTGGGCCGCCTGACCGTGCTGTATGGCGTGCAGAGCAGCGCCGACGGCGCGTTACTGGCCACGCACATGGCGCAAGTGGTGCAAAAAAGCGGACAGCACACGCTGCTGCTGGACCTTGGACTGCCCCGGGGCGATAGCCTGGCGCTGCTGGGCCTTGAAAGCTCGTTTCATTTCGGCGACGCATTGCGCCACTTGCGACGCCTGGACGCGACGCTGATCGACAGCGCCTTCACCAGTTGCGAAGCCGGGCTGCGCATCCTCGCCTACGCCACTGGCGATGAACCGCTGGAGCACACCAGTGCCGCCGAGCTGTACATGTTGCTCAGCGCCCTGCGCCAACACTTCCAGCACATCGTGGTAAACCTCACCGGCCAACCCGACAGTGAAGCGCTGCGCACCTTCGTCAGCCATTGCGACAAACTGCTGTGGTACACCGATCAGAACGTGCTCGACTGCCGCCGCAACCTCACGGTGCTCAACTTGTGGCGCGAAAAAGGCATGAAGCTCGATCACGCCAAATTGCTCGTGGACCGCTACCTGCGCAACGTCGCACCGGACTCCGATACCCTGGGCAAGACGTTTGGCCTGGAGATCATCGCCACCCTCGCCTACAGCCCGGAAGTGCGGCTCAACGCCAAGAACCAGGGCCTCACCTTGTTCGAACTGGCCCCGCGCGAGGGTCTCACCCAGAGTCTGCGCGCACTCGGCGAGCGCCTGGCCAGGCACTCCGAAGGCCTGGTCAAACCCAAGACCGGCTGGTTCAACCGCTTGAGGGGCGCACAATGAGCAGTGAAAAACTCTTCGGCTCCCCCCATCGCGGCGCGGTCGGCAATACCGACCACGAAGGTCTGAAACTGGTGCTGCATCGCTACATCATCGACGCCATCGAAGAGTCGGGGAAAAACCTGCTGGAAGGCACGCGCCAGGCGCTGTCGCAATTCGTGATCGACAAGGTGGCCGAGTACATCGCGCGCTTGCACCTGGCGATTTCCCGCTATGAGATGGAGCGTCTGGCCGAGGAGATCGTCGACGAACTCACCGGTTTCGGCCCGTTGGAAGTACTGCTGCGCGACCCGGCGGTGACCGAGATTCTGGTCAACGGTCCACACCGGGTATTTGTCGAACGCGAAGGCTTGCTGCATCTGAGTGACTTGCGTTTTATCGATTCGCACCACGTCGAACGTGTCATGCAACGAATTCTCGCGCCCCTGGGCCGACGGCTCGACGAGTCTTCGCCCATGGTCGACGCGCGCCTGCCGGACGGCAGCCGGGTCAACGCCATCATTCCGCCGATAGCCCTCGATGGTCCGTGCCTGTCGATCCGCAAGTTCCGCCAAGACATGCTCAAAAGCTCTGACCTGGTGGCGATGCAAACCATCGATCACGCGATCTTCGAATTCATTCAGGAAGCCGTGGGCAAACGTTGCAACATCCTGATCAGCGGCGGCACCGGCACCGGCAAGACCACGCTGCTGAACATTCTCAGCCAGTTGATCAACCCTCAGGAACGCCTGGTCACCATCGAAGATGTCGCCGAACTGCAACTGGGCCACCCTCACGTCGTGCGCCTGGAAACCCGTCCACCGAATGCCGAAGGCCATGGCGAAGTAAAAGCCAGCGACCTTATTCGCAACGCCCTGCGGATGCGCCCGGACCGGATCATCCTCGGCGAGATTCGCGGCGTCGAAGTGGTCGATGTGTTGACCGCGATGAACACCGGCCACGACGGCTCGATGAGTACCGTACACGCCAACAATGCCCAGGATGCTTTGCTGCGCCTGGAGACCCTGGTGGGCCTGACCGGCCGCAGCATCGCCGAGCGCACCCTGCGGCAGATGATCTGCGCGGCGCTCGACGTGGTCATCCAGCTCACGCGCATGCCCGACGGCCGCCGCTGCGTCAGCGAAGTGGTGGAAGTCGTGGGTGTGCGCGACGACGTGTATGTCACCAACACGCTGTTCCGTTTCGACCGCCACACCGGGTTTGGTTTCCTGCGCGAAGCTGTGAACCCGGCTGGCGACAAACTGCGCCGGGACTCGGCGCTGTCTCCCTCGGCGTATTGAGGCCACGGCATGCTCAAACCGGCGCTGCTCATCCTCGTTTGCCTGATCTTTCTCGGCCTGGCGCTGCGCCTGCTCTATAACGGCTTGCGCCAGACCGGCAACGAACGGATTCTGGGACGCCTGAGCCAGGGGCAACTGCTGCGGGTCGAGCAGAAGTCGTCATGGGCGGGCCTTGAGCGCGCGTTCCTGCGCGCCGGACTCGGACGCCCCACCGAACGCCTGGGTCAATGGCTGGTGTTCTGGATACTCGGGGTGCTGCTGGGAATTGCCCTGGGTGGCTGGATCGGCGCGCTGCTGGTGCTGCTGGTGCCTCCGGTGGCGTTACGACTGTTCGTCAGCTGGCGTTACCAGCGTCGCCTCAGTCGCATGATCGAACAGCTGCCGATGGTGCTCGACCATGCCGTGCGCAGCCTGAAGTCCGGGCGGACCCTGGCCGATGCCGTCCTCGGCGCCATCGATGCGGCCGAAGACCCACTGAAAAATGCCATGGGCCGGATTCAACGCAATGTGCAACTGGGGGTCAACCTGGCAGACGCCGCTTCGGACTTCGCCGAGCTGTACGAAAAAGATGAACTGCGCCTGCTCGCACTCGGCTTGAAGGTCAACCACCGTTACGGCGGCAACGCCAGTGAGCTGCTGGAAAACCTGATCAAGATGATCCGCGAACGCGAGCAAGCGGCACGCCAGTTGAAGGCCATGACCGGCGAAACCCGTATCACTGCCGTGGTCCTGGCCCTGCTGCCGGTCTCGGTCGCAGGCTATTTCCTACTCACCAATCCGACCTACCTGCTTTCCATGTGGCACGACAGCTCGGGGCAAACCATGCTGGCGAGTGCCTTCGGATTTCAGGTGATCGGTTGCCTGGCGCTTTGGCGCATGTTGCGTAGCCTATGACTATGAAGATGCTCTTGCTGATGAGCGCACTGCTGCTTTTCGGGGCTGCACTGTTGTTGCTCAGCGCTTTGCTAGAACAAAGCCGACGGGCACGCCAGGTGGCCCAGCGACTCGATGGCAAGGCGCCGGGTGATAGCCACCTAACCCAACTGCTGCAAGCCCTGGGCGCCAGTCGCCTGGGGCAACAGTCGGTCAAGATGGACAACGAAACCCAGACCCTGCTCAACCGCCTGGGCTGGCGCAGCGTACGCCAACGCTCACTGTTCGCCGCCTTGCAGGTGGGCGTGCCGGTGCTGGCGCTGTCCTTGTGCCTGTTGATTCAGGGGCTGTTCTACCCGAATGTGGAGAACCACTGGATCGCCCCGATGCTCGCCACCTGCATGGGCTATCTGTTGCCCAAGCGCTGGCTGGCCGCCGCTGCACAGCGTCGGCAAAAACAACTGGCCACTGAAACCTCGACCTTCATCGCGCTGCTGCGCACCCTGTTCGAATCGGGCATGGCGGTGGAGCAATCCCTGCGTGTACTGAGCCAGGAGGGCAGGCAGTTGTTGCCCGCCCTGACCCATGAACTGCGCCTGATTCTGACCCGCGTCGATTCAGGCCTGGAACTGGGCGAAGAGCTGAACAAGACCACCCGCTTGCTTGCGGTAGACGAGTTCACCGACACCTGCGTGATCCTTCAACAATTGATCCATCAGGGTGGCGGCGCGATGAAGTCCCTGCTGGCGCTCAAACAGTTGCTCGACGACCGGCGCCTGACGCGCCTGCAGGAATACATCTCCAAGATGTCCGCCAAGATGTCCGTCGTGATGATGCTGTTTCTCTTCCCGGCGTTGTTGATCGTCCTGGCCGGCCCGGGCTTCACGGCCCTGGGTCGGGCCTTTGTCCACTAATCCTGCGGATCGAGATTATCCAGCGCCCGATTCACCGCCAGCTCACCCAGCATGATCACCTGCGCAATCCCCAGCATCGTATTGCGCTGCGAGCCCTGCAGAAACCCCGCGAAATCACTCGCCATCACACTCGCCGACGCCAGTGATTCACAGGCGTGGGCCAGCAGGGTATCGGTGTCGATGTCCGGAGCGATGACGAACATCGTGCTGGGTTTGCGGGGGACAGATTGTTTGGGGGGATTTGGGGTGGGTTTGATCATGGTGAAGCTCCATTCTTGGATTGGAGTTCGCCATCACTGCGACCAAGCAGAAGGGTGGCGAACTGTACGCAGGTTGGTCGACCAGGGAATGGAAACCCGGCAGGGCCTGGGCCCTCCCACGCACGGCTCGCCATTAAGCAAGCACAAAAATGCCGCTCGCGCGGCACTGTGCGCCATTCTAAACCCGGGCGACCAAACCCGATCACTGAATTTGCAGTGACCGACAAAGGCTAGAGATCGCGCTTCCGACGGACAACCTGAAAAGCGTGTCGGAGATTTCCCGGGGATTTGAGGAAAACTACACAGGAATGTGTTGGCTGGAAGGACGTCATCGCGAGCAAGCTCGCTCCCACAGGGTCGAGGTACATCCGCCAGATTCAGGTCGGCCGGCAGGCCGCCTTCGCGAGCAAACCCGCTCCCACAGGGTCGAGGTACATCCGCCAGATTCAGGTCGGCCGGTAGGCCGCCTTCGCGAGCAAGCCCGCTCCCACAGGGCCGAGGTACATCCGCCAGATTCAGGTCGGCCGGCAGGCCGCCTTCGCGAGCAAGCCCGCTCCCACAGGGTCGAGGTACATCTGCCAGATTCAGGTCGGCCGGCAGGCCGCCTTCGCGAGCAAGCTCGCTCCCACAGGGTCGAGGTACATCCGCCAGATTCGGGTCGGCCGGCAGGCCGCCTTCGCGAGCAAGCCCGCTCCCACAGGGCCGAGGTACATCCGCCAGATTCAGGTCGGCCGGCAGGCCGCCTTCGCGAGCAGGCTCGCTCCCACAGGGTCGAGGTACATCCGCCAGATTCAGGTCGGCCGGCAGGCCGCCTTCGCGAGCAGGCTCGC
>NZ_JAHUWG010000016.1:0-90904 GCF_019219115.1 Pseudomonas sp. PDM28 | reverse complement strand
GCGGCGCTCTCGGGTCCATCGCCAGCAAGCTGGCTCCTACAGTTTTAGCGTGGGCACGGTCCCCTGTGGGAGCTGGCTTGCCAGCGATGGTCGTCAACGATAACGCGGGTTGGCAGGTGCCCCGCGGCGCTCTCGGGTCCATCGCCAGCAAGCTGGCTCCTACAGTTTTAGCGTGGGCACGGTCCCCTGTGGGAGCTGGCTTGCCAGCGATGGTCGTCAACGATAACGCGGGTTGGCAGGTGCCCCGCGGTGTTCTCGGGTTCATCGCGAGCAGGCTCGCTCCTACATCCCCACACATGGGTTATTACACCCAGCTGACTGGGCCTTTATCACCACATTTGCGTCTCGCCTGGCACGCCGGGAAACAGCTTGTTCATTAACTTGGACTTTTTCTTGGCCCTGTGGTGATGGCTCATTCGTTGCTTAACCCCTTGGTACCCGCAACAGTTTTCGTCCCGGACATCATGGCGACGGCGGGACTCGCCTGATTCGGTATGACGCGAGGGGTGAAAAATGAAGCTTGCGACACCACCAGCATGCAACGCCGTCGCCTTACTGCTCAGGTCAAGCCCGCCCTGCACGATGCTCCTTCCCGGAGCACGTCACGGGCTGACAACGCACTTACTCCCAACGTGCAGATATCATTCAGATCGCCACCGACGACCAGCCCAGCCAATTGTTCGCGAGAGCTATTACATGTACGGCGGGAAAGGGAGAACGGGTGATGGCTTCCACGACTAAATCCATTGATCTGATCACGAAAAGATCGACACACCTATATAAGCAGCTCGCTCAGTTGAGTCTGATGTTTGTTGCGTTGCTGATGATGCTGGCGTTGTCCGGCGTACTGGCGATGGCGTTGAGCCTTTGAGCGCGCTGACCTGCCGGCGCCTATTACGGTCAGGTCGAATGCAAAGGGTGGGCAAACCTGTGAATTACCCGGCCTATGGAACTGCACACCATTCGGGTGATCGAATCCTTTACGGGTGAGACGCGCATCGTAATGGTTACGCATTCGCATTGAACGCCCCGTATGGCTGTAAAGCCGGGAGGGCAGCATGGGCAACAGCGCGATGGTCAAGTTCTTTGCGGGCTACCTGTTCGTGTGCGCACTGCTGGCATGGGCGGTGACCCAGGCCTCTCCCTGGATTGCCTCGCACCTGCTGCTCCACTGGATTCTCTAGCGCCGTACCCCCTCAATGCCACGCCCGATACTTCAAGCTCCGCGATCCGCAGCCTGCTCGATCAGTCGTTGCAACTGCGCGACCAGGCCGGTTCGCTGAACCGGCAACTGACCCCATTCAAGGGAGCCAGTTGCCGACGCTAGCGGGTTAGTGGAACGGAAAGATGTAGTTCATCCAGGCAGCCATGCGCAGGAGGATCTTGCGCATCATCGCGATGTGATGGAAATGCTGGCTGTACAACGCCGCCTGGCCGTAGGCACCGCCGGGCATCAGGTCGGCGTACTGGGCATAGTCGGGATCGGTGATTTCAATGATCACCGGTACCCGGCCGGCCGGTGGCGAACCGGTAAAACCGATCAGCGTGCCCGACGGTTGAATCTGGCCTTCGGCGATGACCGACACCACGGTCTTGACCTTGCCTTCGAATACCTTCCCGGGAATGCCGTCAAACGCGACTTCGGCCTCATCGCCCTCGGTCAGGCGCAACAGGCTGTTCTGCCGCATCCATGCCGAGAAGTAATGTCCTTCGGCGGGAATGAACACCATCGAAGGGCGCAGCGGCAGCTTGGTCGCCATCATGCCCGGACGCAGCGAAACATGGGTGACGAAGCCTTTGCTGGGCGCACGCACCGTGGTGTTGTCGAGTTCGTACTGCGCGTTGTCCAGTTGTGCCTTCAGGTCGTCACTGCGAGCGACCACCATGTCCAGTTCCCGTTGGGTACCGAAATTACGCTTGATCAACTCGGTGATCCGGGCACGATCGGCCTGGGCGGCAAGCAGTTGTGCCTTGAGGGATTTGACCCGGTACTCGAAAGGCGCGGGGTCGATGCGAAACAGCACATCGCCTTTTTCCAGGGGCTGGTTGGTCTTGACCGGCACGTCGATCACCTGGCCACTGACCACGGGAATCACCGGAACCGATACGAAATAGGAACGCGCCACCTCGGAGTAGGGGTGGTTGTAGTTCATCGTGAAAATCAGCGCGCCGATAATCACGATACCGCCCAGCACCGCCGTGGGCACCGTCCATTTGTTCAGGGGGATGCGGAAGATCTTGAAGATGGCAACGCAGAGTGCGGCATACGTCAGTATGAGTAAGAGATCCATGGCTCAAATGCCCTCGCCGAGATTGTCCGTTGGCCGCCTGCTCTGCGTGGTGCCCGTCGCCGCCTCGAGGCGCTCGATCCGGCCTTGCAGTTCGGCGACCTGTTGTTCGAGGTGAACCACATGGCTCTTGGGTGAGTGTCCGTCACTGAAACCCCAGCCCCGGTCCTCTCGATAGGCCATCGCCCAGATCCACAGGAACGGCCAGAGCGCGTGCAAGGTGAACAGGCTGACCCAGCCGGTGGCGTGGATTGCATCCTGGTGAGGGTGGTTGCGATGGACGGCAATTTCATAGGGGATGTCGTGGAGCAGGATGATCCCGTAGAACAGGATGAGCCCGACAAAGATCAGCAGGCCCAACGCGAAGTAGTCAAGCATGAAACACTCCTATTGAAGCAGGTAACGTGTGCGCATGAGTGTAGCCGTTCAATCTACACTTGACGCAGATGCAGATATCCAGCCTGGGCAACCGGTGCCTGGCTAAAGCGTCGACCGGTATCGTGCAGGCAGCCCAGGGGGAGGTATTTTCATGCCAGGCAATGGTCAATTCGAAAGGGCGCCTGTACTTGACCCTGTCGAGCGCATTACCGAGGTGATCTTCGGCCTGTTGATGGCCATGACGTTTACCGGCACCATCAGCGTGGCCACGGCAGACCAGGCCGCCGAACGCACGATGATGCTGGCCGCGCTCGGTTGCAATCTCGCCTGGGGACTGGCCGATGCGGTCATGTACCTGTTGCGCGCACTGGTCGAGCGCACGCGCAGGATCAAGCTGTACCTGGCCCTGCGCAATGGCGCGGACGCCACGGCCGGTCAGGCGCTCATTGCGCAAGTACTGCCGTTGCAATTCGCGACGGCAGCCGGCAGCGAGGGCCTGGAGCTGTTGCGCCGTCGGCTGCTCGAACAGCCGCCCTTGCCGATCAGGGCCGGCCTCGGCTGGAACGACTTCAGGGGCGCGTTCGGTGTTTTCCTGCTGGTGGTGGGCTCGACCTTTCCACTGGTGGTGCCGTTCATACTGCTCGACCAGACGGCGCTCGCCATCCGCTTGTCCAACCTGATCGGCCTCGTGGTGCTGTTCATCGCAGGCTGGATGCTCGCCAGATACGCTGGCGCCACGCAGTGGCAGGGTGGGGTGATCATGGCCGCTACGGGAGGTGTGTTGATCCTTGCGATCATTGCGCTGGGCGGCTGATAACGGGACATAATTCAGCACACTAAAGACTCATTCTCATTTACAATCGCCCTTCCATTTACGTCGGGCAGTCCGGTATGGATGTTCTTGCCGCAATCCATCTTTATTTATCCCAGTGGGTCATCGAGCCGGTCACCCGGCAGTTCCTGGGCATTTTCGACTTCAACGGCAGACTCGGTCTATCCTTTCTCTGCATGTCTTACGGCGTTGCTTATTGCCTGTTCCGGTACCGTAAATCCAGGGGTTTGACCGACGCGCGCTCGTTCGTTGAGTTCATCGGTGGCCGCCGGGTTTACCTGCACCGCTCGGCGCTGCTCGACTACCGCTATTACTTCGTACTGGCCATCCTCAAGGTTGTCCTGGTGCTGCCCATCGTCGGTCTGGTCGACCCGTACGTGTTGCGCTCGGCGGACTACATCGCCTTCTTCACCCGGCTGTGGGGCGCGCGCACGCAAGTGGAGGAGCACCTGGCGCTGACCCTGCTCTATGGACTGGGGGTATTCCTGGTCAAGGATTTCAGCCATTACTGGGGCCATCGCGCGTTTCATTCGCGGTATCTGTGGGCCTTCCACAAAGTCCATCACTCGGCGCCCGTGCTGGTGCCGGCGACGGCCAGCCGCGTGCACTTTCTGGAAGAGGTGGTCGAAAAGCTCACGGACATCATCTGTGTCGGCGCCTTTGCCGGTGTCTTCTGGTACGCCTGCGGGGGAGAGATCAGCCGCTACACCTTGTTTGGCGTGACCTACATGGTGTTCATCTTCAATAGCCTGGCGGCCAACCTGCGTCACAGCCATGTCTGGTTGTCCTTCGGGCCAGTGCTTGAGCGGGTGCTGAGCAGCCCCGCGCAACATCAGATTCATCACAGCGATGCGCCACGACATTTCAACAAGAACTTCGGCATCAACCTGTCGCTGTGGGACTGGATGTTCGGCACCCTGTACGTTACCCGGCCCACACCCGAGGTCATCGCCTTCGGCACCGGGGAACAGGATCACGAGCGTTACCTGACGATGAAGGGTTTGATCGTCACGCCTTTTGTGGACATCGGCCGCAAACTCCTCTGTGCCATACGCCCGAAAGCACAGCCTCAAAGCGCATCTGATCCGTATTTTTCAGTGCAATCTGCCTCTGTAACGGATACAGCCGCCAGCCCACAATAAATCTCCGGTACGGCAGCACTCGGCGCTCGCTGTACCGCCAATTCATAGTGTGGGAGGCCGCATGGCCAAGATGACGATTTTTCTCGGCGGTTTTCTGTTGTTGACCATCCTGATCGGTGTGCTGGCGACGATTCCTCCGGCGTGATTACTGCGGCCGAGCGACCCGACGCTGGGTCTCGCAGACCAAACCTGCGCTGGTGGACAAGCTGGCGGATGTCTTCATCGGCGGTCAGTGACAGCGCCGGCGCTCACCGGTACTCATCATGCCGACGCCACCAGGGCCCCGTTTCATTGCGTCCCCTGGGCGTGCGGTCGAGCCATTGGTACATGCTCCACAACCCGTCCAGGCCCCGCGCGTAGGTGGAATAGGTGTGATAGATCTCGCCGCCCTCCAGCACAAAGGTACTCAGCCCCGGCCGGTCGCGGGTATAGGTCGGCGCGTCGGTGCCACAGGTCGCGGCGAACTGTTTCACCGGTTCCGGTATGTCACTGGCATCCATGGCATGGCCGCCGCGCTGGTAGTTGTACTCGACCAGGCCTTCGCGCTGCTGCGCCTCGGTGAAGTAGACGTTGAAGTCGGCAGTGAAATCGCTGTCGGCGGCCGAGGCCCAAGGGAAGGTCCAGCCCATCCGGCGCTTGTAGGCCTGCAGTTTCGCCAACGGTGCGCGGGATATCGCCATCAGGGTCACGTCGTGATTGGCCAGATGGATGACCACGGGGTCGAAGCCATCGGCAATGGCTGAGCAGGAAGGGCAGCCGGCGGTGTAGTCGGGGCCGAACATGAAGTGATAGACCAGCAGTTGCGAGCGCCCTTGAAAGAGTTCGGCCAGGGTGGCGCTACCGTTGTCGGTAGCAAAACGGTACGTCTTGTCGAGGCGAACCCACGGCAAGGCCTGGCGTTGCCGGGCCAGTTCATCGCTGCGTCGGGTCAGGGCCTTTTCCGCTTCGAGCAGTTGCAGGCGTGCCGCCAGCCATTGGTCCCGGGTCGCGGTTGTGTGCGTGTTCATCGCTGTACGCTCCTGGTGAAAGGTCGTGAATTAGACTAAACCCGGGTATCGAAGGGTGGGAGTGACAAGCGTGGCGGGATTTCGATGGACTCGATGATCACGGCCGCCGCCCAGGCGCTGGCGGCGGGCAATCCACTGGGCGCACTGGACCGCGTGGCCTTGCGCGACGATGCGCCGGCGCTGGCCCTGCGCGGTATCGCCATGGCGCAACTGGGCGATCTGGTGCGCGCCCGGGCGCTGGTCAAGCGTGCGCAAAAGGCCTTTTCGCCCAGGGAGGTGCTGGCCCGTGCCCGATGCGTGGTGGCCGAGGCCGAAATCGCCCTGGCGTCGCGGGATCTCGGCTGGCCGGTCAAGGCGCTTGAAACGGCGCGGGTCACCCTTGAACACCACGGTGACCGGGTCAATGCCGCCCATGCGCGGTATCTGCAAATCCGCCGTTTGCTGCTGATCGGCCAGCTCGATGAGGCGCAGCAGTTGCTGGCCAGCCTCGACCCCGGCCCTTTGCCACCGGCCTTGCGCGCAACCCATGAACTGGTGCTGGCGGGAATCGCCATTCGCCGCCTGCAATCGAGCGCGGCACGGGACGCGTTGACGCGAGCCGGGCAGGCTGCCGGTCAGACGGGGATTGCCGCGCTGATCGCAGAAGTGGAACAGGTGGCGCGCTTGCTCGACGCCCCCGCGGCACGCCTGATTGCCCGGGGTGTGGAACGCGCGCTGCTGCTCGATGAAGTGGAAGCCTTGCTCGGTTCAACGGCGCTGGTGGTGGATGCCTGCCGGTACGTTGTGCGGGGCTGCGGCATGTCGGTGTCGCTGGCGACGCGGCCGATCCTGTTCATGCTCGCCCGCACCCTGGCTGAAGCCTGGCCCGTCGACGTTGCGCGGGAAACGCTGATCGCCCGGGCGTTCCGTCTGAAGCTCTCGGATGAGTCCCATCGTGCCCGGCTGCGCGTGGAAATCGGCCGGCTGCGTAAAGCGCTCAAGCCGTTGGCCGGCGTCATCGCGACGCCCCGTGGTTTTGCCCTGCAAACGTCCGTGTGCACGGAGGTGGTGACACTGGCGCAACCGGTCGAGGAAAAATTTGCCGCGGTATTTGCCTGCCTCGCCGATGGCGAGTCGTGGTCGAGTTCCGCCCTGGCCCTGGCGCTGGGCACCAGCCAGCGCACGGTGCAGCGTGCGCTCGATACGTTGGCGGAGCAGGGCAAGGTGCAGTGGTTTGGCCGAGGCCGCGCGCGGCGCTGGATGACACCACCGGTGCCGGGATTCGCGACGACCTTGTTACTCCCGGCGCCGCTGCCCGGTGGCTAGGATGAACGCCACCACCCCCCATCGAGGATTGCCAGATGAAACACGCAACTGCTGAAGTCATTCGTGAATATGGCCCGTTTGCCGAGGTCGATCATGTGTGCGGCGTCACCTGGGACGGCGAAAAGGTCTGGTTCGCCAGCAACAGTAAAATCAATGCCCTGGACCCGGAAAGCGGCAAGCTGCTGAACTCGATCGATGTCGCTGCCCATGCTGGCACCGCGTTCGATGGCGAGCATCTGTTCCAGATCGCCGACGACCGCATCCACAAGATCGACCCCCGCACCGGCCGCATCCTCTCGACGATTCCGGCCCCCGGCGCCGGCACCGATTCGGGGCTGACCTGGGCCGAAGGGACGTTGTGGGTGGGCCAGTACCGCGAACGCAAGATCCACCAGATCGACCCCGAGACCGGCAAGATCCTGCGCACCCTCGAATCTAACCGTTTCGTTACCGGCGTGACCTGGGTGCAAGGTTCGCTGTGGCATGGCACCTGGGAGGGCGACGAGAGTGAGTTGCGGCGCATCGACGCGCAAACCGGTGAAGTACTCGAGAGCCTCAGGATGCCCGAAGGCGTCGGCGTGTCGGGACTGGAGTCCGATGGCGGCGAGCGGTTGTTCTGCGGTGGCGGCGAAAGCGGCAAGGTGAGGGTGGTGCGTCGGCCTTCGTGATGCACGGAACTGTGTACACCCACAGGGTCAGTGGGTGTATGCAAAATCTGCAAGCAACCTCACTCAGTCCGCTTGTGGATGCTGATCGTTGATCTCGTACCAATCCGCTTTCGAGCCGACGCAAACATGTTTTTGCTTGCGTGTCCGTAGCGGCGTATCCAGCGAGCCGAGGGCAATCGAAACCCACTCGGAAAACGCGCCTGTCGAGTCAGTCCAGAACAGCGAAGATCCGCAGCGGCAACAGAACTGCCGGGTGACACCTTTGGATGATTCAAACGCCTGCAGCGAATCAGTGCCGGACATGATCGACAGCGACGAGACGGGCGCGCTCGCGTAGGTCGCAAACGCAGCTCCATGGCTCTTTCGGCACTGGCTGCAATGGCAATGGGTGACGGCTTTCAACTCGGTCGACACGCCGTATTTGACCGCGCCGCAAAGGCAGCTGCCCTGGTGAAACTCATCCATGCAATACCCTCTCCTTATCGATAGTATTTTTCCGTCCTGCCATGTTTTCTGCTGGTCGAAATCGGTCTAAAAGCCCGGTTGGCAATCGTCCCTGTTTTGCTATCCTCAACTTTGTAGGTGAAGACGCAGACTGATGCGCAAAAGGATAGCAAGGAGACGTGGGGCGCGTTCCGAAGGGTACACGGTTAGAAAGATCCCCGCGCTGGGATCCAGCCCTTATGCCGTGTGAAGCAGAAGAGTTCCATTACGGTTTCACGACTCTTTTGTGGGAGGCCTGATAAACCTTGTAAGCCGGAGACCAGCACCGGCCACCTACTTATACTCACCCGCGAAGCCCGCCCAGTGCGGGCTTTTTAATGCCTTGGTTTTTTCACGATGTGGAGCCAGCGTGGGCATGACCCCTTGTGGGAGCTGGCCTGCCAGCGATGGTCGTTAACGATGACGCGGGTGAGCTGGATGAACGCGGCGCACTGGAGTCCATCGCCACCAGGCTGGCTCCTACAGTTTCAGCGTGTGGGCGCGGTCTTTTGTGGGAGCTGGCTTGCCAGCGATGGTCGTTAACGATGACGCGTGTGGACTGGATGAGCGCGGCGCACTGGAGTCCATCGCCAGCAGGCTGGCTCCTACAGTTTCAGCGTGGGCAGGGCCCCTTGTGGGAGCTGGCTTGCCAGCGATGGTCGTTAACGATAACGCGGGTGAACAGGATGAACGCGGCGCACTTGAGTCCATCGCCAGCAGGCTGGCTCCTACAGTAACCGTCGAGAACCTTTTCTATGCCCGCAAGGTGAGACTGGCTGGCTGCTCAAGGCGCGCCGAACAGCATCGTCCAGTAAACACCGTTGTCACTGCGGGCGTTGGCGGCGTACGCGGCACCGACCTGGGTGAACATCGGGTTCATCAGGTTGGCGCAGTGCCCGGGACTGGCGAGCCAACCGGCCATGGCCTTGCTCGGTGAACCTTGTCCGGCAGCGATGTTTTCACCGATCTGGCGGCCACGGTAGCCGGCAGCCCTGGCGCGGTCGGCGGGCATGTCACCGTCGGGGTCCTGGTGGGCGAAGTAGTTGCCGTAGGCCATGTCCTTGCTGTGATTTTGCGCTGCGGAACCCAAGGCAGCACTCCAGGACAGCGGCCGTGCGGCGGCGAAGCGCTGGCGACCACACAAGCGCGGCTTGGCCCGGGCAGCGTTGACCTGCGCCAGCAACGCCTGGGCGGCGCTGCGGGGATCGCCGGTTTTCCCGTCGAGCACCGGCCGCGCCAGCACCACTTGCCACTCGCTCCCGGCGCGGCTGACACCGATGTCGGCATACTGGTTGTCGAGCAGTGCGGCGCAGTGCTCGTCCTGGAACATATCGAAGGCCTCTTCGGCATCCCGTGCACCCACCACGCGGATAGAGCGCACCATGGTGGCCTGATAGCCGGAAGCCTTTAACCGGTCCCGCAACCCACCGCCATAGCCAACGGGCAAGGCCAGGTTCGATTTGAGCGTCAGGGGTGACAGGCGTTGCGCGGGGCGTCGGTCGCAACGTTGCGGATGGGCGCGGTAGTCGTTGATGGCGTCGACCAGTTGCCGTTGCCCATCGGCGTGGGCGGGGCTGGCAAAAGCGGGGAGCAGGGGAAGCAGGCACAGCGAAGTAAAGCGCAAGGCAACGACGGTTTGGCGCATGAACGGACAACTCGAATGAGATGACGACGAAAGGAGTGGGGAAAAACGCAGGGTATGACTGGTGTCTCGACACAAGGTTCACGACGGACAAGCAGTTGCCTTTCATCCCGCCGAGGCGTCCGACGAAGGGTAGGGCGGGATGCGCCGTTTACACGGGATCCTGGTTGTCGCTCGGTCGCAGCCTGAAGCGACAGACATGCCCGCCACGCACCATGCACTCGCTGTGCTCGACTTCACCGCCGCCCAACGCGCCGATCAAGGCCAGGTCCAGTTCGCAGACCACCGGATGCTCGGCGGCCAGGCGATGGAACACGCAGTTATGCGCGACGATTTCCGGCGTGTCGCCCGAGCGAAAAAACACCTCGGCTTCGTAGCCCGCCTGGTTCATGTGCTGGACGATCCTGGTTTCGTCGACGACCTGTTGTTCACGGTCCAGCGCCAGTTTGCGGCCCATGCTGCGCATCAGCGAGGCCAGGGCTTCGGGGCCGATGATGGCGGCGACTTCATCGATCAGCACGCTGGCCAGTAGCTGATAGTGGCGAGGGAATTGCTCCCGTGCGTGGTCGGTGAGCCGATACAGCTGCTCCGGACGACGCCCCGTCGGGCGGGTGTCGCCGCGCAGCACCAGGCCGTCACGCTCCAGCGCCGCCAGGTGTTGGCGAATCGCGGTGCGCGTAACGGCCAGGTGTTCAGCCAACTCGTCAATGCTCATGCCGCCGGCATGGTGCAGCAGTGCATTGAGCAGGTCTTGCTGTGTTCGGCCCAGTCCTTCCAGCATGGGATAGCCTCGCGCGATATCAGAACTTGTCCGGGAATTGCTTGACCAGCGCGCCGGTCAACGCATCGGCCAGGGCCAGGATGTGCGTGCGCATCATCGCCCAGGTACGGGCTTCGCCGGCGTAATCATGTGCCGCGAACTCATCGATCTGGGTGATGTGGTGACCGCCATGGGCTGACAACATCGTCACCAGTGTCGCCTCAGGCAGATTGGGGTTCGCCGTGGCCAGGAACGCCGCAATCGCCTTGGCATTGCTGGTCAGCTCGGTGACGGCGGCCTGCTTGCCCTTGGCATCTTTGGCAACGGTGGCATCGCTGTAGTGTTTCACCGCGCCCCAATGGCCGGCAAGCAACTTGAGCAGTTGATCCGCCGCCGGTTGGCCGTAGAGCGGGGCGATGCTGTTGGCGATTTTGGTGGCGTTGTCGACCACCTGATCGGCCGCGACCTTGGCTTGTTTCTGGTCGGCGGATTGATTGGCCAGTGCGTAGTTTCTGATCCAGAAAATGTGCTCGACCCAAAGGTCTCGCTCGGCCAGGCGCGTGGTCAGCGCGGGGCCGTCGGCAGCGGCGGGTGAGGCGGCAGGCGTCTGGCTCCAGACCGGTTGGGCACAGAAAGCCAGCAGGAGCAAAGCCAGGGTTTTGATATTCATGACGGCACCCTCTGAGAGTGGGAACGTTCGACAATATCAATATAGGCATAAAAATATGTTTTTATTGGCTGGAAGCGAACTCTCGGATGAATGGCCATAGCCTGTTGCTGGAAGCGACTGGGGGCATAGGGAGGCTTTTTGTGGCGAGGGGGCTTGCCCCCGTTCGGCTGCGCAGCAGTCGTAAAACAGCTACATGCGGTTAACCTGAATACGCATCGTCTGGATTCGGGACTACTTCGTAGTCCAACGGGGGCAAGCCCCCTCGCCACAAAGACTGGTGTTGCCGTTACAGCCCTTCACGAAGAAGTTTGAGGTAGTCGGGACTTTCGCTGATCGAGTTATGCCCCGCCCCCGGTATCACCTGCAGTGACGCCACGCCTTTGGCGAAGTGTGTGTACAAACGCTCGGTGCTCGAACGCGGAATCACTTCATCATGCTCGGCCACTATCAAGACCGTCGGCACCGTGATGCGGGCGGCGTACTGCCAGGACGGGTATTTGTCCTTGAGCAACCAGCGCACCGGAAACCAGCGAAACTGTCGAGCGGCCAGCCCCTCGAGGCTGTTGTAGGGCGTGATCAATACCAATCGTGCGGCCGGGCGCTGGCTGGCCAGGCGCACGGCAACCCCGGATCCCAGGCTGCGTCCGACCACCGCCACATGCGAGTGGCTGGCATACACCTGGTCGAACAAGGTCAAGGCGTCGCGGGCAATGGCCTCTTCGGAAGGCGAGCCGGAACTGCCGCCAAAGCCCCGGTAATGCAGCAGATACAGCGCGTAATCAGGGAACGCCTGGGTGAACCCGGGCAAGTTGCGCGAGACGTCTTCGGCGTTGCCGCCAAAGTAGATCAGCGCATTCGGGCCTTCGTGGGGCCGGATGGACACCAGCACCCGTGCGTCGGCGACCGGCAGGGTGAGCAGCGTCCCGGTTGTGCCGACGGCGCGCGGTTGCGGGTAATAGATCAGCGACCGCTGAAACACGAACAGCGTCACGCACAGCGTCAGGTACAACGCAGCGACGATGACGACGAGTAACACCAGGGTGCGCGACATTCGACTAACGTTAGTGGGCGGCATTGACGGCTCGGGGTTGGAAAGTGGCTGGCGCCGCAGGGCTTTGTGAGTGTAGTCAATCGACCCTGGGCGCGGGTTATCCGCCGTGTCGGTGCCACAGGCCAAACCCGAACGACTGGTGAGAAGCGTTTTATGAGCCATCCTGAGGGTTACACCCGTAGAGCAATACTCACGCTGGCTGCCGGCGCTTCGGCGGTCTTCACGTTCGGTCCGGCGAATGCGCAACCCGCGCCGTCGACGGGAACAGGAGGCAAGACCATGCAGACTCGCGCCATTCCTTCCAGCAACGAGTCCTTGCCGATCGTAGGCTTGGGCACTTATCGCGGATTCGACGTCGAGCCTTCGCAACCGGCCTACAAGGACTTGCCCGCGGTACTGGATGCGTTGTTCGACAAGGGTGGCAAGCTGATCGACAGCTCACCGATGTACGGTCGCGCCGAACAGACCACCGGTGAACTGCTGTCGATCCATGAGCCGCGCTCGCCGGCGTTCCTGGCCACCAAGGTGTGGACCCGCGGGCGCGAGGAAGGCATCGCGCAGATGGAACAATCCTTCGCCCTGTTGCAGACCGACCGGATCGACCTGATGCAGATCCACAACCTGCTGGACTGGCAGACGCACTTGCCGACTCTGCGCCACTGGAAAGAACAGGGGCGCATCCGCTACATCGGCATCACCCATTACACGGCGTCGGCCTACGACGAAGTGGAAGCGGTGCTCAAGGCCGAGCCGCTGGATTTCCTGCAGATCAACTACGCCCTGGATGATCGCGGCGCCGAGAAACGCTTGCTGCCGTTGTGCCGCGAACGGGGCGTGGCGGTGATCTGCAATCGGCCGTTCGGCGGTGGTGGCCTGCTGGCCAGACTGAAAGACAAACCGCTGCCAGGCTGGGCGGCGCAAGTCGGGGTCAAGAGCTGGCCGCAACTGGCACTGAAGTTCCTGTTGTCGCATTCGGCGGTGACCTGCGTGATTCCGGGCACCGGCAACCCGCGCTACATGGCGGAAAATGCCCGGGCCGGTTTCGGCCCGATGCTGACCGATGCCCAGCGTCAGCAGCTGATTGCGCTGGTGGACTAGCGCAGCCGGCGAGTTGCGCAACCTCTCCTATACTGTCCGCGTCCATGCCGTTGAAAGCGCATTCGTTGCCCTGACGGCGTCCCTGTCCATCACTGCAAGGAGATCGAACATGGCTATCCGCATTGGCGACGAAGCACCGGATTTCACCGCCGAAACCACCGAAGGCACGCTCAATTTTCACCAATGGATCGGCGATGGGTGGGCCATCCTGTTTTCCCACCCCAAGGATTTCACCCCGGTGTGCACCACTGAACTGGGCTACCTGGCCAAACTCAAGCCCGAATTCGACAAGCGCAACACCAAGGTCATCGGCCTCAGCGTCGACCCGGTCAGCGACCACAACCGTTGGGTCGGCGACATCGCCGAGACTCAGGGCTGCGCCGTCAACTATCCGCTGATCGGCGATGAAAACCTGGTGGTGGCCAAGCTTTACGACATGATCCACCCCAATGCCAGCGGCGGCGCGCGCACGGCGGTGGACAACGCCACGGTGCGTTCGGTGTTCATCGTCGGCCCGGACAAGAAGGTCAAGGCCATGCTGATCTACCCGATGAGCGCCGGGCGCAATTTCGATGAAGTGCTGCGTCTGCTCGACTCCCTGCAACTGAATGCCAAGCACACCGTTGCCACGCCGGTGAACTGGAGGCCGGGCGAGGATGTGATCATCCCGACTTCGGTGTCTGATGAAGATGCGAAGAAGAAATACCCGGATGGCTTCAAGACATTGAAGCCGTATTTGCGGACGGTGGCTCAGCCGAAATAACTGCGACTGCCTTCAAACCGCTATCGCGGGCAAGCCCGCTCCCACAGGGGGCCGAGTCGAAGCACATTTCTGTGAACGACTCAGGACCCTGTGGGAGCGGGCTTGCCCGCGAAGGGGCCGGCCCTGCTGGCCGAGTCCTTCAAACCAGATACTTTCTAAACCACCCCAACGTCCGCTCCCACGCCAGCTTCGCCGCCGCCTCGTCATAACGCGGCGTCGAGTCGTTGTGGAAACCATGATTGGCGCCCGGATAAATGTAGGCCTCATAGGTCTTGCCCCCGGCCTTCAACGCTTTCTCGTAGGCCGGCCAGCCCTCGTTGATCCGTGTATCCAGTTCGCCGTAGTGCAGCATCACCGGTGCCTTGATCCGGGGCACTTCCTCGGCCGTTGGCTGACGGCCATAAAACGACACGGCGGCGCCCAGTTCCGGATAGGCCACGGCGGCGGCGTTGGTCACGCCACCGCCGTAGCAGAACCCGGTGATGCCGACTTTTCCAGTGGCGGCAGGGTGTTTCATCATCCACTCGACGGCGGCGAAAAAATCGTTCATCAGCTTTTCCGGGTCGACTGTGGCCTGAAGCTCGCGGCCCTTGTCGTCATTGCCGGGATAACCGCCGACCGAGGTCAGGCCGTCCGGGGCCAGGGCGATGAAACCGGCCTTGGCCACACGCCGGGCCACGTCTTCGATGTAGGGGTTGAGCCCGCGGTTTTCATGCACGACCACCACCGCCGGCACCTTGCCGGTGGCCTTGGCCGGGCGCACCAGATAAGCCCGTACCTGGCCGTTACCCTTGGGCGAAGGGTAGGTGATGTACTCGGCAATGATGTCCGGGTCGGTGAACTCGACTTGCTCGGCCAGCGCGTAGTTGGGGCTTAGCGCGGCGAGCAGGGCGCCGGCGGTCAAACCTGCGAAGGTGAACAACGCTGCGCGGTCGAGAAACTCCCGGCGATTGATCTTGCCGTGGGCGTAGTAGTCGTACAGCTCAAGCAGTTCCGGGGCGAAGTCTTTGGCTGTGAGGCGGGTCATCGGAGGAGTTCCTTTCGTCTGGTTGAACACGGACCCTGTGGGAGCGGGCTTGCCCGCGATGAGGCCAGCACATCCAACATTTATGTTGACTGTTCCTCCGCCATCGCGGGCAAGCCCGCTCCCACAGGGATTTAGGGTGATGCCAAAACCTCATTTCACGCACTGCGCCCCAGCCTTCGCCACCTGTGCATCCTGCTCAGGCTTGACGCCCGACACCCCGACAGCCCCAATCACCTGGCCATCGAAAACAATCGGCACGCCACCCTCGAGCGAAGTCAGCAGCGGTGCTGAAAGAAAAGCGTAGCGCCCCCCGTTGACCATGTCTTCATAGCTTTTCGATTCGCGTCGCCCGAGGGCTGAGGTGCGGGCCTTTTCGGTAGCGATGTACGCACTGCTCGGTGCGCAACCGTCGAGGCGTTCGAGGGCCAGCGGGTGGCCGCCGTCATCGACCACCACTATGGTCACGGCCCATTGATTGGCCTGTGCTTCGGCACGGGCGGCTTTGATGATCTGCTGGACTTCGGTCTGGCTCAGCACGGCTTTGCGGTTCATGGGCATCTCCGGGATTCGGTTAAGGCAGGGCGGCTTCGACCAGTTCGATCCAGTGTCGTACCGGGGTCCGGCCCGCGCCGTCGAGGTGCGACTGGCAGCCGATGTTGGCCGTGACGATGACCTCGGGATGGCCGCTTTCCAGGGCATTGAGCTTGTTGTCGCGCAGTTGTCGCGACAGTTCGGGCTGGGTCAGCGAATAGGTGCCCGCCGAGCCGCAGCACAGGTGCCCGTCGGGCACGGACGTCAGGTTGAAACCGAGTCCGCTCAGTAGCGCTTCCACGGCACCGCCGAGTTTCTGCCCGTGCTGCAAGGTGCAGGGGCAATGGAAGGCCACGCGCTGCGAGGCGTGGATCCCGAGCTTTTCCAGCGGTTCGTCGCGCAACACCTCCACCAGGTCCCGGGCCAGTTCGCTGACCTTTTTCGCCTTGTCGGCATAGGTCGGGTCGCTGGCGAGCAGATGGCCGTAGTCCTTGATGAAGGCGCCGCAACCGCTGGCGGTCTGCACAATCGCCTCGGCGCCTTTTTCGATGCCCGGCCACCACGCGTCGATGTTGCGCCGGGCGCGATCGAGGCCGGCGGCCTGGGCGTCCAGGTGGTAGTCCACGGCACCGCAGCAACCGGCTTCGCGGGTCGCGATGACGCTGATCCCCAACCGGTCCAGCACCCGCGCCGCCGCGGCATTGGTGTTGGGCGACAGGCCGGGCTGCACGCAACCTTCGAGCATCAGCACCTGACGCTCGCGCAGGGTCATGGGGCGCGGCTTGGCCGGCGGTGCATGGCGCGGCAATTTGCTTTGCAGGGTATCGGGCAGCAGTGCGCGGAACACCTGGCCGCCATTGACCAGGCTCTTGAACAGGTCCGGATGGGGCACGGTCTGCCGCAGTCCTTCGCGCAACAGGCGCTGGCCGAGCGGACGCGGCACCGCCGCATCGACCACCGCGCGACCGATGTCCAGCAGGTTGTGGTAATCGACGCCCGACGGGCAGGTGGTTTCACAGTTGCGGCACGACAGGCAGCGATCCAGGTGTTGCTGGGTCTTTTGCGTGACGTCGTTGCCCTCCAGCACTTGCTTGATCAGGTAGATGCGGCCCCGCGGTCCGTCCAGTTCATCGCCGAGCAATTGATAGGTCGGGCAGGTGGCATTGCAGAAGCCGCAGTGCACGCAGGTGCGCAGGATGCTTTCGGCTTCTGCGGCGCGGGGCAGATGGCGGGCGCGTTCACTCAGGGTCGTCTGCATGGTTCAAAGCTCCGCGTACAGGCGTCCGGGGTTGAAGATGCCCCGTGGGTCGAGTTGTTGTTTCAGGTTGCGGTGATAGCGCATCAGGGCCGGGGGCAGCGGCTGGAACGGGGTGTCGGTGAGGACGTGGCTGAAGCAGGTGACATGGCCACCGACTTCGTCGACGACCTGGCGGATGAACGCCGCCTCGGCATCGGATTTCAACCAGCGCTGGGCGCCGCCCCAGTCGATCAACTGGCGTCCCGGCAGCGACAGGCGCGGTGTGTTGTGCGGCAGTGACAGGCGCCAAAGCGGCTGGTCTTCATCGAAGAAGCTCAAGCGCTGTTCGTTGAGATCTTCCCAGTACGAAGCGTCCAGCCGTTCGCCACCGAGGCGCTCGTGGGCCGCCGCCACCGAACCTTCACCGCCCTCGAGCCGCAGGTGCAGGCGTGTACCGTCGTGACAGGCCGCGCTGATCGGCAACGGTTGCTGGCCCCATTCCGCCAGGCGCAGCAAGGCGCGTTCAGGGTCCATTTCCAGGCTGATACTTAGGGCTTTCCGGGGTTTTGGCAGCACTTTGAGCGAGACTTCGGTGATCAGCCCGAGGCAGCCGTAACTGCCGGTCATCAGGCGTGACAGGTCGTAGCCGGCGACGTTTTTCATCACCTCGCCACCGAAGCGCAACAGCTTGCCATGCCCGGTGATGACCCGCGTGCCGAGGACGAAATCGCGCACCGAGCCGGACCACGGGCGCCGTGGGCCGGACAGTCCGCAGGCGATCATGCCGCCGACGGTTGCGCCCTCGCCAAAGGACGGCGGCTCGCAGGGCAGCATCTGTTGCGCGGCATCCAGCGCCTGCGCCAGCTCCGCCAGCGGCGTGCCGCAACGGGCGGTGACCACCAGTTCGGTCGGGTCGTAACTGACGATGCCCCGGTGCGCACGGGTATCGAGAATTTCTCCGGCCGTGGTGCGGCCAAGAAAACCTTTGCTGTTGGAACCCTGGATGCGCAACGGCGTAGCGTTTTCCAGCGCCTGATTGACCTGCTCCAGGAGCAGTTGGCTGTCATCGAAATCTTCAGGGCCGCGCATCAGAAACGCTCCAGCTCGGGGAAGGGCAATTGACCGCCATGGATGTGCATGGCACCGAATTCGGCGCAACGGTGCAGGGTCGGAATGTTCTTGCCGGGGTTGAGCAGGCCGCTCGGGTCGAAGGCGGCTTTGATCGCATGGAACAGGGTCAGCTCATCGCTGTTGAACTGCGCGCACATCTGGTTGATCTTCTCGCGACCCACACCGTGCTCACCGGTGATGCTGCCGCCGACCTTCACGCACAGCTCCAGAATCTTGCCGCCCAGGTTTTCCGCGCGCTCCAGTTCACCGGGTTGATTGGCGTCGAACAGGATCAACGGATGCATGTTGCCGTCGCCGGCGTGGAATACGTTGGCCACCCGCAGGCCGTATTCGTTCGACAGTTCGGCGATGGCGTGCAGCACACCGGGCAGTTCGCGACGGGGGATGGTGCCGTCCATGCAGTAGTAATCCGGCGAGAGGCGGCCCACTGCCGGAAAGGCGTTCTTGCGCCCGGCCCAGAAGCGCACGCGCTCGGCTTCGTCTTTGGCCTGGCGCACCTCGGTCGCACCGGCCTGTTGCAGGACCTGGCGCACCCGGTCGCAGTCATCCGAGACATCGGCTTCAACACCATCGAGTTCGCACAGCAGAATGGCCTGGGCCTCCACCGGGTAACCGGCGTGGATGAAGTCCTCGGCGGCGCGGATGGCCAGGTTGTCCATCATTTCCAGGCCACCGGGGATGATGCCGGCGGCAATGATGTCGCCGACGGCGCGCCCGGCTTTTTCCACGGAGTCGAACGCCGCCAGCAAGACCTTGGCGGTCTGCGGTTTGGGCAGCAGCTTGACCGTGACCTCGGTGATCACCCCGAGCAGGCCTTCGGAACCGGTGAACAGTGCCAGCAGATCGAAACCGGGGGCGTCGAGGGCGTTGGAGCCCAGGCTCAAATGCTCGCCGTCGACAGTGAGGATGTCGACCTTGAGTACGTTGTGCACGGTCAGGCCGTACTTCAGGCAATGCACGCCACCGGCATTTTCCGCGACGTTGCCGCCGATGGAGCAGGCAATTTGCGAGGATGGATCCGGCGCGTAATACAGGCCGAACGGTGCCGCCGCCTGGGAAATCGCCAGGTTGCGCACACCCGGCTGAACCCGTGCAATACGCGCGGCTGGATCAATGTGCAGGATGTTGTTGAAGCGCGCCATCACCAGCAGCACGCCTTTCTCAAGGGGCAGCGCACCGCCGGACAAACCGGTGCCGGCGCCACGGGCGACGACGGGGACGTGCAGCTCATGACAGACCCGTAGCACCCCTTGCACTTCGTCGATGTGCCGGGGCAGCACCACCAGCATCGGCGTGGTGCGATAGGCCGACAGTCCGTCGCATTCGTAGGGCTTGAGTTCCTCCTGCTGATGCAGGATTTCCAGGCCCGGCAAGCGGCTCTGCAGGGCCTGCAACAGGGCCTGTCTGTCGACGTCGGGCAAGGCGCCGTCAACGCGTTCATCGTAGAGAATGTTCATGGGATCACGATTCTCGCTGGAGACCTGCGACCTTCATCATTGGCCTGATACGGCCGGCTGTCCATGGGATGTTTGTCCGCACGACGGACCATTCATTCAAAAAAAACCACCGTCCCCTGTGGGAGCGAGCTTGCTCGCGAAGAGGGAGTGTCAGTCGAAGACATTGCCGTCTGACACACCGCCTTCGCGAGCAAGCCCGCTCCCACAGTTCAATGCCCGCCCACCACCATATGGCTGAACGGCGCAACATAGGCCTGCAAGGTCACCAGCCCGCCGACCAGAATCGCCAGCACAATCGAGTGGAAGAACACGTAGCGCAGGATTTCCCCTTCATGGCCGTACCAGCGGGTGGCGGTGGAGGCGACCACGATCGACTGGGCGTCGACCATCTTGCCCATGACCCCGCCGGAACTGTTGGCGGCGGCCATCAACACCGGGCTGATGCCCAGTTGCTCGGACGTCACCCGTTGCAGGCCGCCGAACAGCACGTTGGACGCGGTGTCCGAGCCGGTCAGCGCCACGCCGAGCCAGCCGAGCAGGGTGCCGAACATCGGGTAGAAAATGCCCGTCGCGGCGAAGGCCAGGCCCATGGTCGCATCCAGGCCGGAGTAGCGTGTGAGGAAGCCCAGGGCGAGCATCGCCGCAATGGTGATCAACGAGTAACGCACCACCCACAACGTGCGCAGGTACTGGTGAATCAGTTGCGGGATCGAGTAACCCATCAACAAGCCGCCGACGATTGCCGCCAGCAGAATGCCGCTGCCGGTGGCGGTGAACCAGGTGAACTTGTACACCGCCTCCTCGGTTTTCGGCGCAGCCACCACGGGCGGGACTTTCTCGACCTGCAGGTGCAGGGTGGTGAAGGTCACGACCGGCGCGAACACCGGGTTCGCCTCGCGCATCGGCTTGCCCTGCGGATCGAGCTTGGCCGAGCTGGTTTGCGGGTCGATGGCAGGGCGGGTGTCGAAGGTGCTCTTGAAGCCTTGCGTACCCCAGATGAACACGAAGATCGTAAGGATGATCCACGGCATCCACGCCCGCATCACCGCCGGTTTCGCCTCGTTGGCGAAGGTTGCGGTCGGTACGGGCTTTTCGTCGTGCTCGGCGTCGATCTTCGAGTTGTCGACCCGGCCGGACAGGGCGGCGGAGGTGTGCACGGTGGCCGGTTTCCAGACCTTGAGGAAACCGGTCAGGCAGGCCATGGAAATCAGCGCGGCGATCACATCCACCAGCATGGGCCCGTGATAGTTCGACACGAGGAACTGCGGCACGGCAAAACTGACCCCGGCCACCAGGATCGCCGGCCAGATCTCCAGCATCTTGCGCCAGCCGGCAAAGGCCCAGATCAGCCAGAACGGCACCAGCACCGAGAAGAAGGGCAACTGCCGGCCGACCATCATCGACAGCTCCATCTCATCCAGCCCGGTGACCTTGGCCAGGGTGATGATCGGCGTACCGAGGGCGCCGAAGGCCACCGGCGCGGTGTTGGCGATCAGCGCCAGTCCCGAGGCGGCAAGCGGCGAAAAGCCGAGGCCGATGAGAATCGCCCCGGTCACTGCCACCGGCGTACCGAAACCAGCCGCGCCTTCGAAAAACGCACCGAAGCAGAAGGCGATCAGGAGCAATTGCAGGCGCCGGTCATCGGTGATGCGCGCAAGGGAGTCTTGCAGCACTTTGAACGAACCGTTCTCGGTGGTCAGGCGGTGCAGGAAGATGATGTTCAACACGATCCAGCCAATCGGCAGCAAACCGTTGGCTGCACCGAACAACGCCGCGGAACCGGCCATGTTCGCCGGCATGCCGAAGGCGAAGATCGCGATCAGCAAGGCCGAGACCAGGGCGAGCAGTGCCGCCAGGTGCGCCTTGATATGGAAAAACGCGAGGGACGCCAGCATCACCACCACCGGCACAGCCGCCATGAGTGTTGAAAGCACCGGGTTACCGAACGGATCGTAGACTTGCTGCCAGACCATGTTCCACCTCTGCTTGTTATTGTTGGACGTGCAGATCCCCTGGGGGGAGGTGGCTTTGAGTATAGGTGGCATTGCGCCGCTGTCAGGCCAGGCCCTCCGGTCCAGCGGGGCGGCGCAGTTTCGGGGCCTGAGCTAGCATGGCCAGTAGGGTTTGAATCCAGTCAGGGGAGGAATGCAGTCATGACCGAGCGCCACATTGAGCACAAGGAGACGCTATCGAACGGATGCAAAATCAAAGTCACCGCCGAGATATTGAAAGACGGTTCGTTGGGCATGTTTATCGGTGTCTACAAGCCGGACGGCTCGGTCATCGACGAAATCCACGACCCACGCCCGCACATGCTGGACATGGAGGCGGCGATGGATTGGGGAATCGATATTGCGAGGGGCACTGGCAATAGCCAGCGAACGTTGTGAGCGGTTCGCGTCCGTGCCCGGCTGACCGGTGGTCGCCGTCAGAATCCGAAGACGCGGGCCGAGCTTTTTGCCAGCTCGACATCCAGCAAATGCTCGGCCAGCACGTCATTCAAAAAGCGGAACTGATCATTGAGCCCGACCACTTCGTTACTGAAGTGATGATCGGCTGAAGGGATCAACAGCGCTTCGAACTTCTCGTCGAACAGCAGAGTCAACTCTTTACGTGATTCGAATTTCTGCGTGTAGAAATTGCTGCCGAACAGCGGAAAACGCACGGCGAGGGAGACGGTGTGCATCATGATGTTTGCTCCTCGCTCAGGACGTACCAGGCAAACACACTCAATGTGAACGCCGTCAGGGCCAGGCAGGTCAGCAGATGGATCAGCATGAGGTTTCCCTCCGATTCGGGATTTCGTGTTGGCTTGGGATCGATCCTACGCTGACGGTGTGCAAGCGGAAGGCAATTGCGGCGATGGTGAATATCGACGCCAGTGATGGTGGTTTTTGTGCTGTCTGCTCTGGCCCCTTCGCGGGCAAGCCCGCTCCCACAATGTTTTGTGCTTGCCACATGATCCGGGCACGACACGCAACCTGTGGGAGCGGGCTTGCCCGCGAAGAGGGCCTCAAAAGTGCCGCCGACCGTCGGCCAGGCACATGCCGCAACCTATACTTGAATCATGGTTTTCGAGTGCTGGACATCCCGCCCGGTGCACACTTCAGGAAGCCGCCATCTTGAACCTGCGTTCGCTGATCATTGCCGTGCTGGTGGTGTTGGCAGGGTGCGCCACGCCGCCGCGTGCGCCGGTGGAAGTGGCCCCGGTCATCGTTCCCGCCAGCACCTGGCAACAGGTGGACCGGGAGATCGTCGCCGCGTCGCAGTCGGCCACCGAACAGACCCGAATCTACGCCCGTGGCGCCATGGAATACTGGCGTACGCGGGTCTATGAACTGACCGAAGAGAATTTCATTCCGTGGTTCAGCAGCTACTGGACCCAGGAATGGCTGTCGATGAAGGTCAGCTGGTACACCATCAGCGCCAAGGGTGAGCAGGATGCCTCGGCCAAGCGCCTGGCGGCGTACCTGCTCGAAGCCTATCAGGAGAAGGTCCTGGCCCCGGTGGCGGCGGAAATCGATCCCGATGCGATTCTTGGCCTGGCAGCGGCCTTCTACGTCGACATCCTCAAGGAAGAACTGCAGAAAATCTCCACCCGCCACGGAGTGCCGATGGCCCAGCTCAACGGGCGCATCCAGAAAATCCCGGCCATTGCCCTCGGGCCACCGCCGGCGCGGGACGCCTCGTTGTACCAGATCGTGCACACCGAATCGTTGACCACATTGCCGGCCTACGCCGCGTTGCTCGACAAAATCCACAAGGCCGGCGGTGACAAGGGCGTGGGCTCGACCGACACCGCGATGGCGCCGGTGGCCAAGCGCGCGAGCCAGCGCATGGAAGCCGAGATGGCCCCGCGCGGGGCCGCCAGTGCCGTGGCCGCCGCTGCCGGGAAACTCGCCGGCGGATTGATCACCGTCGGTGTGGCGGCCATTCGCGCGATCATTCAGGCCAATGACAGGCCGGACAGCGAGGCGCTGATCCGCAGCAGCCTGGGCAACACCTTCGACAAGGCCTGGATCAAGCTGGTGCAAAACCCGACCACCGGCGTCATGGCCGGCACGCTTTACATGGCGGGGCAGATAGAAGGGAATCTGGGCGGCGGTGCACAACCGCCGGTCGGTTTGAGTGCCGGCACTGTCGATTGGACGCCGGCGCAACCGACTACTCAGCAGAACACCCCATGACCCAAGGAGAAACACTCATGTCTTATGTCGATGGTTTTATCGCTGCCGTACCCACCGCCCACCGTGGGCAATACCTCAAACACGCCCAGATCGCCGCTTCGGTCTTCAAGGAAAACGGTGCCTTGAGCGTGGTCGAATGCTGGGGCGAGGACGTGCCGGAAGGCAAGGTCACCTCGTTCCCGATGTCGGTGAAACTCAAGGAGGGCGAAACCGTTGCCTTCGGCTGGATCATCTGGCCGGACAAGGTCACCCGCAATGCCGGGATGGACAAGATGATGCAGGACCCGCGCATGAAGCCGGACGTCAATCCGATGCCCTTCGATGGCCAACGCATGGTGTACGGCGGGTTTGAAGTACTCCTCACGGCTTGATGCCGGACACGGGATCACTCCGGCGTCGGGGTGGTCCTGCAACTCTTGCGCTGGCGGATCTCGTCATCCGTCGGCCGCTCGTGGATGAACTCGAAGCGCGGCTCACCTTCGCTGTAATGCACCAGCCAGCCCCATTCCAGCTGGAGTTCATCCTGACCTGGCGCGGGCGGTCTGGCCCACCATGGTTCTTTACTGATGATCTGTCGCATGGTCCCCACCCCCTCCGGTTTTGGGATGCCAAAACTATAACGCGCCTGCCGGACGTTGCCAGAAATCCGCTGGCCGGCAGGCGGCTGTTGAGTACACTCAGACAGTCTTCCCACAAGGAGTGCGGCATGAACGACGAAACCCGCGAGCCGATCAAGCGTTTGTTCTTTGCGCTGGACTGCGCCCCGGCCCAGCGCCGGGAGATCGCCCAGTGGCGCAGCGCGCTGCAGCTGCGCAATGGTCGACCGGTGCCGGCGGACAACTTTCACCTGACGCTGAAGTTTTTGGGCGCGGTGGGTGTGGCGCAGATCGCCGAGCTCTGCACCGCTGCGGCGTCCATCCGCGCGCCGGGCGAGCGCTTGACGGTGGTGCTTGACCGGCTGGACGTATGGCGCAGGGCGGGGGCGTTGGTGCTCGCGCCACAGCAGGCGCCCCCGGCATTGCTGCGCTTGGTCTATGCCCTGGAACAGGCGATGTTGCCGTTCGGGCTGGAGGAGGCCCCAAGGGAGTATCGCCCGCACCTGACCCTGGCGCGGGACTATCGGGCGCCGGTACCGGAGTCCCCAACCGCGCCGGAGTTCATCCTGCATGCCGAGCGCTTCACCCTGTTTGAATCCCACAAGGGCCGCTATCGGGCGCTGGCCGAATGGCCGTTGCTTGATCCCCCATAAAAAAAGGCGCCCGAGGGCGCCAAATTCACCTGAACCGAGGGAGCCAGGTGAGGCCGTTCTACTTGCAGGAGAGGCAGCGGTGGTAAGGCGCTGCGTGAACGGAAATGGGTAGAGCTGAAATGTGTGCTGGATGTTCTGGCCTCATCGCGAGCAAGCTCGCTCCCACAGGGATAGCATGCCGTACCTGTGGGAGCGAGCTTGCTCGCGATGGCTATGTCAGGCTCAGCAAATCAATTGAGTGAATTACTGGCCGAGTTTCACCTTGGTCCAGCCACGGGTCATGATTCGCTGGATGGCGATCGGCTGGTCCGGTACGGCATAGAGCGTGGCCATCACCGCTTCCGACGGGTAGGAACCCGGATCGTTGCGGATCGCTTCATCGACCAGTGGCGTGGCCGCCGCGTTGGCGTTGCTGTAGCCGATGTTGTTGGTGATGTCGGCGATCACGTCGGGGCGCATCAGGAAGTTCATGAACAGGTAAGCGTTCTCGACGTTGGCGGCATCGCGCGGGATCGCGAGCATGTCGTAGAAACTGGCGGCGCCTTCTTTCGGGATGCTGTAGTCGATCTTCACCTTGTCCCCGGCTTCCTGGGCGCGGGCCTTGGCCTGCAGTACGTCGCCGGAGTAACCGACGGCCACGCAGATGTTGCCGTTGGCCAGGTCCGAGATGTATTTCGACGAATGGAAGTACGCCACGTTCGGGCGAATCTTCATGAACAGCGCCTCGGCTTGAGCGATGTGCTGTTTGTCCTGATCGTTCACCGGGTAGCCCAGGTAGTGCAGGGCGGTCGGGATCATTTCGGTCGGCGAGTCGAGGAAGCTGATGCCGCAGGCCTTGAGCTTCTCGGCGTTTTCCGGTTTGAACAGCAGGTCCCAGGAGTTGGTCGGGGCGTTGGCGCCGAGCATTTCCTTGACCTTGGCCGGGTTGAAACCGATGCCGATCGAGCCCCACATGTACGGGATGGCGTGAGCGTTGTCGGGATCGCTCGCGGAGGCGTTTTTCAGCAGCACCGGATTGAGGTTGTTCCAGTTCGGCAGCTTCGATTTGTCCAGCGTCTGGTAGACGCCGGCCTTGATCTGCTTGGCCAGGAAACTGTTGGACGGCACGACGATGTCGTAGCCGGATTTGCCCGCTAGCAGGCGGGCTTCGAGGGTTTCGTTGCTGTCGAACACATCGTAGGTCACCTGGATGCCGGTCTCGTCTTCGAACTTCTTGACGGTGTCCGGGCCAATGTAATCCGACCAGTTGTAGACGCGCAGAACCTTGTCATTGGCCTGGGCGCCAGTGGCGATCGCGCCCAATAAGGACAGTGTCAGCAGAGTCCTGCCAAACATTTTCATCGGTACAACTCCATTTCTTTTTTATTCAAGTACGCAAAGCAAAACAATGAATCTGTGGCGAGGGGGCTTGCCCCCGTTCGGCTGCGCAGCAGTCGTAAAACCAGCGAGTGCGGTGAAACTGAAACACCGCGGTTTCCGGTTTTGGGGCCGCTTCGCGACCCAACGGGGGCAAGCCCCCTCGCCACAAAAGCCCCCTTGCTACAGTTAGTTCAGCAGCGGCTTAAGCCGTTGCTCCTGCCATCTGCTTTTTCGGTTGTTGCCAGGATTCGCTGGCGGTCTGGTCCATGGCTTCCTGGATCGCGCGTTTGCGGGTGGCTTCGGCACGGCGGCTGAAGTACCAGACCATGAAGGTCACGATCGACACGGCCAACAGGATCAGGCTGGCCACGGCGTTGATCTCGGGCTTAACCCCCAGACGTACCGCCGAGAACACTTCCATCGGCAGGGTCGTGGAACCCGGGCCGGAGACGAAGCTCGCCAGCACCAGGTCATCCAGCGACAGGGCGAACGACATCATGCCGCCGGCCGCCAGTGATGGCGCGATCATCGGGATGGTGATCAGGAAAAACACCTTGAACGGTTTCGCGCCCAGGTCCATGGCCGCTTCCTCGATGGACAGGTCCAGCTCGCGAAGGCGGGCGGAGACTACCACCGCAACATAAGCGGCACAAAACGTGGTGTGGGCGATCCATATGGTGACGATGCCGCGTTCCTGCGGCCAGCCGATCAACTGCGCCATGGCCACGAACAGCAGTAACAGCGACAGACCAGTGATCACTTCAGGCATCACCAGCGGCGCGGTGACCAGGCCACCGAACAGGGTGCGACCCTTGAAGCGGGTGACGCGGGTCAGCACGAACGCGGCCAGGGTACCCAGCGCCACCGCCGCGATGGCGGTGTAGCAGGCGATCTCCAGCGAGCGCACCACCGAGCCCATCAGTTGCGAGTTGTCGAGCAAACCGGCGTACCACTTGAACGACCAGCCACCCCACACCGTCACCAGCTTGGAGGCGTTGAACGAGTAGATCACCAGGATCAGCATCGGCAGGTAGATAAACGACAGGCCGAAAATCAGCATGAACTTTGAAAATCCGAAGCGTTTCATCCCCGTGCCTCCATCTCTTTGGCCTGACTGCGGTTGAACAGCAGAATCGGCACAATCAGGATCAACAGCATCACCACCGCCAAGGCAGACGCCACCGGCCAGTCGCGGTTATTGAAGAACTCTTGCCACAACACACGACCGATCATCAGGGTTTCCGGACCGCCCAGCAGTTCCGGAATCACGAACTCACCGACCACCGGAATGAACACCAGCATGCAGCCGGCGATGATGCCGTTCTTGGCCAGCGGCACGGTGATTTTCCAGAAGCTGTTGAAGGTGCTCGAACCCAGGTCCGACGCGGCTTCCAGCAGGCTCTGGTCGTGCTTGACCAGGTTGGCGTACAGCGGCAGCACCATGAACGGCAGGTACGCATACACCACGCCGATGTAGACAGCCGTGTTGGTGTTGAGGATCTCGATCGGCTGCGACGTCAGCCCGGTCCACATCAGGAACCCGTTGAGCAGGCCGTTGTTGCTGAGGATGCCCATCCACGCATACACGCGGATCAGGATCGCGGTCCAGGTCGGCATCATGATCAGCAGCATCAGCACGTTCTGCGCTTCCTTGCTGGCCTTGGTGATGGCGTAGGCCATCGGGAAACCGATCACCAGGCACATCAGGGTGCTGAACAGCGCGACCTTCAACGAACCGAGATAAGCCGAGAGGTACAGCTCGTCCTGGCCCAGCAAGGTGTAGTTGCCGATGTTGAGCAACAGCTGGAATTTCTGCTCGGCGAAGGTGTAGATCTCCGAGTAGGGCGGAATGGCCAGGGCCGCTTCCGAGAAGCTGATCTTCATCACCAGGAAGAACGGCAACATGAAGAACAGGAACAGCCAGATGAACGGAATCCCGATGACGAACTTGCGCCCGCTGGGGACCAGTCTCAGAAATTGCTGATTGAAGGTTTTCATGCGCGCAGTACCACGCCGCTGTCGTCTTCCCACCACACGTAGACCTGATCGTCCCAGGTCGGACGTGCACCACGGCGTTCGGCGTTGGCCATGAACGACTGGACGATCTTGCCGCCAGGCAGCTCGACGTAGAACACCGAGTGGCCGCCGAGGTAGGCGATGTCATGCACCTTGCCGCTGGACCAGTTGTAGCGGTTGTCCGGCTTGACGGTGCTGACCAGCAGTTTTTCCGGGCGGATCGCGTAGGTGATCGACTTGTCCTGCACCGAGGTGCTGACGCCGTGACCGACGTAGATCTTCTGTTCCAGGTCCGGGCTGTGGATGATCGCGTGACCTTCCAGGTCTTCTACCACGGTGCCTTCGAAAGCGTTCACGTTGCCGATGAATTCGCAGACCATGCGGCTGACCGGTGCTTCGTAGATGTCGACCGGGCTGCCGATCTGGGCGATCCAGCCCAGGTGCATGATCGCGATGCGCTGGGCCATGGTCATGGCCTCTTCCTGGTCGTGGGTCACCATCACGCAGGTCACGCCCACGCGCTCGATGATTTCCACCAGCTCCAGCTGCATTTGCGAGCGCAGCTTTTTATCCAGGGCGCCCATCGGTTCGTCGAGCAGCAGCAGCTTCGGACGCTTGGCCAGGGAACGGGCCAGGGCCACGCGCTGACGCTGGCCGCCGGACAGTTGGTGCGGCTTGCGCTTGGCGTACTGGGTCATGTGCACCAGGCGCAGCATCTCCTGCACCCGGGCTTCGATCTCGGCCGCTGGCAAACGGTCCTGCTTGAGGCCGAAGGCGATGTTCTGCGCCACCGTCATGTGCGGGAACAAGGCGTAGGACTGGAACATCATGTTGATCGGTCGTTCGTACGGCGGCATGTCGGTGATGTCGACACCGTCGAGCAGAATCCGCCCTTCGGTCGGGCGCTCGAAACCGGCGAGCATGCGCAGCAGGGTCGATTTGCCGGAGCCGGAACCGCCGAGCAGGGCGAAGATTTCACCCTGGTGGATTTCCAGGGACACATCGTCCACTGCGGTGGTTTCGTCGAATTTCTTGGTGACGCGATCGACTTTCACCAAGACCTTCTTCGGGGCCTGGTGACCTTCAATAGCCTTCCTGTAAATGCTGGAGGCGTTTGCCATGTGAAACTCCCAACAGGTTTCAGTCGCCAGGCCAACACGGCCCGGCTTAATAGTGGATTGCAAACCCGTATCGGGGACTTCGGTCAGAGCGCAGACCCTGTGGGAGCGAGCTTGCTCGCGATGAGGCAGCCACATTCAACATTGATGGTGACTGTTCTACCGCTATCGCGAGCAAGCTCGCTCCCACAGGGATTTGCGTTTGTTGATCGAACTCTCCCATACCGCTCCGGGTTTATTCGGCGCCGCCATCCTGGCTGCCTGGTCGTACTTGTTGTTATTGCAGTGTGTTGTTATCGCGAACGGGACGCGCAAAAGCGCCCGCCCGCTCGCGTGGGGCAGTCAATCGTTGAATGTGGGTGCCGGGTCGTCAGCTCGAGTGACGCAGCGCCGCCCGTTGCCGGCAGGCTTCGCCGAACGCCTGGAAAATACTCAAGTAGGGCGGGTTGTTCAGGACCTGCCATTCCGGGTGCCATTGCACGCCGAGGGCGAAGGCCTGGCTGTGCTCGACCGAGATCGCTTCGATCAGGCCATCGGGTGCGACAGCTTCGGCGCGCAGGCCGGGCGCGAGGCGGTCGATGCCCTGGCTGTGAATCGAATTGACCTGGAACACCGGTGGCAGGTCCAGCGCTTCGAACACACCACCGGGCTGCACATTCACCGCATGGGCGGGAGCGTATTGCACGGCCAGGTCCGGGTGGTTGGCCTCACGGTGATCGAGGAAGCCGGGCAGTTCATGGACTTTCTGATGCAGGCTGCCACCGAACGCCACGTTCATTTCCTGGAAGCCGCGGCAGATGCCGAGCACCGGAACGCCGGCAGCGATGGCTGCGCGGATCAATGGCAGGGTGGTGCGGTCCCGTTGCGGATCGTGTTCCGTGCCGGGGGCGCTGTCGGGGCCTTGATAGTGGAAAGGTTCCACGTTCGACGGCGAGCCGGTCAGCAACAGACCGTCGAGCTGCGGCAGCAGGTCATCGATTTCGGTCAGGTCGCCTAAGGAAGGAATAACGACAGGCAGCCCCAGCGCCGCAACGCTGACAGCACGCAAGTACTTGTCGCCGCTGATGTGGTAGGGGTGCAGGCCAATCTGTTTGACGCATGCAGTAACGCCGATCAATGGCTTGAATGCCATTTTTATCACCTCGAAGTTTCACACTTGAACGAGCTTTTCCGGAGCTTAGCCTTGTTGATTTTAATTAACAACTCTCATGTAAAAAATTCTAAACGCCGCACGTCCGATCTTCAGGATTTACGCGTGTTTGAGGGCGTATCTGGCACTCTCGTCCTTCTGAGAGGCCCGAAAATAAACGTTGAAAGGCCAGGTGTTCGCTATTGACTTCACTTTGCCTTTCGGATTGACTGGGCTCGTGAAAGGGCGGTGAACATAATAATTAACAGTAAAAAATAGGTGCATCATGTCGGTCCCTCTGCGTACCGTTCAACTCAACGAAGCAAACGCATTCCTTAAGAAATATCCTGAGGTTTTGTACGTCGACCTTCTGATTGCGGATATGAACGGTGTGGTGCGCGGCAAGCGCATCGAGCGCACCAGTCTTCATAAGGTTTACGAGAAAGGCATCAACCTGCCGGCGTCTCTGTTTGCTCTGGACATCAATGGCTCCACGGTGGAAAGCACCGGCCTGGGTCTGGACATCGGCGACTCCGACCGGATCTGCTACCCCATCCCGGGCACCCTGAGCATCGAACCCTGGCAGAAGCGCCCGACTGCGCAACTGCTGATGACCATGCACGAACTCGAAGGCGAACCCTTCTTCGCCGACCCGCGTGAAGTGCTGGCCAATGTCGTGCGCAAGTTCGACGACATGGGCCTGACCATCTGCGCCGCGTTCGAACTGGAGTTCTACCTGATCGACCAGGACAACGTGAACGGTCGTCCGCAATCGCCACGTTCGCCGGTATCCGGCAAGCGTCCGATGTCGACCCAGGTGTACCTGATCGACGACCTCGACGAATACGTCGACTGCCTGCAAGACATCCTCGAAGGCGCTAAAGAGCAGGGCATCCCGGCTGACGCCATCGTCAAGGAAAGCGCCCCGGCGCAATTCGAAGTCAACCTGCATCACGTGGCTGACCCGATCAAGGCCTGCGACTACGCGGTCCTGCTCAAGCGTCTGGTGAAGAACATCGCCTACGACCACGAGATGGACACCACCTTCATGGCCAAGCCGTACCCGGGCCAGGCGGGCAACGGTCTGCACGTGCACATTTCGATTCTCGACAAAGAAGGCAACAACATCTTTGCCAGCGAGGATCCCGAGCAGAACGCCGCGCTGCGACACGCGATCGGCGGTGTGCTCGAGACCCTGCCGGCGCAGATGGCGTTCCTCTGCCCGAACGTCAACTCCTACCGTCGTTTCGGCGCACAGTTCTATGTGCCGAACTCGCCGAGCTGGGGCATCGACAACCGCACCGTGGCCGTGCGCGTACCGACCGGCTCGAAGGACGCCGTGCGCATCGAACACCGCGTGGCCGGTGCCGACGCCAACCCGTACCTGCTGATGGCCTCGGTATTGGCCGGCGTGCACCACGGCTTGACCAACCAGATCGAGCCGGGCGCCCCGGTGGAAGGCAACAGCTACGAGCAGAACGAGCAAAGCCTGCCGAACAACCTGCGCGATGCCCTGCGCGAGCTGGATGACAGCGAAGTCATGGCGCGCTACATCGACCCGATGTACATCGACGTGTTCGTGGCGTGCAAGGAAAGCGAGCTGGCCGAGTTCGAGAACTCCATTTCCGACCTTGAGTACAACTGGTACTTGCACACCGTTTGATGGCGTTGGAGGTGCACACACATCCTGTGTGCGCCGCCAACCCCTGTGGGAGCGAGCTTGCTCGCGATAGCGGTCTGGCATTCAACATAGATGTCGACTGAATCACCGCTATCGCGAGCAAGCTCGCTCCCACAGGTACTGCGGCAATCTGATCCATGACCGAATGGCATCAGTCCGACGATCACTTATCGAGTCACAACCATGACAAACACTCGCAGCGATTGGGAGCAACGCTTCCAGTCCCTAACAATCGAAGGTCGTGCCTTCATTGACGGCCAATACTGCGCGGCCGCCAGTGGCGCCACGTTCGAATGCTTAAGCCCCGTGGACGGCCGTTTCCTGGCGAACGTCGCCAGCACCGACGAAGCCGACGCCAATGCGGCGGTCGCCGTGGCGCGCCGCACCTTCGAATCCGGTGTGTGGGCCAACCTGGCCCCGGCCGAGCGCAAGCGCATCCTGATCCGTTTCGCCGACCTGATCCTGGCCAACCAGGAAGAACTGGCCCTGCTTGAAACCCTCGACATGGGCAAGCCGATCAGCGACTCCATGAGCATCGACATTCCGGCGACCGCCAACGCGATCCGCTGGACCGCCGAAGCCATCGACAAGATCTACGACGAAGTCGCCGCCACGCCCCACGATCAGTTGGGCCTGGTTACGCGCGAAGCGGCCGGTGTGGTCGCGGCCATCGTGCCGTGGAACTTCCCGCTGATCATGGCCAGCTGGAAATTCGCCCCGGCCCTGGCGATGGGCAACTCGTTCATCCTCAAGCCTTCGGAAAAGTCGCCGCTGACCGCGATCCGCATCGCGCAGCTGGCACTCGATGCCGGCATCCCGAAAGGCGTGTTCAACGTCCTGCCGGGCTACGGCCACACCGTGGGCAAGGCGCTGGCCTTGCACATGGATGTCGACGTGCTGGCCTTCACCGGCTCCACGGCGATTGCCAAGCAGCTGATGATCTACGCCGGGCAAAGCAACATGAAACGCGTCTGGGCCGAAGCCGGGGGCAAGAGCGCGAACGTGGTGTTCGCCGACGCGCCGGATCTGCGCGCGGCGGCACAGGCAGCGGCCAGCGCCATCGCCTTCAACCAGGGCGAAGTCTGCACCGCCGGTTCGCGCCTGCTGGTGGAGCGTTCGATTCGCGAGCAGTTCATGCCATTGTTGGTGGAAGCCTTGCAAGCCTGGAAGCCGGGCCACGCGCTCGATCCTGCGACCACCGTTGGCGCGGTCGTCGACCAGCGTCAGCTGGACAGCGTGCTGCGCTACATCGGCATCGGCAAGGAGCAGGGCGCCGAACTGATCGCCGGCGGCAGCCGCACCCTCGAAGACACCGGTGGCCAGTACGTGCAGCCGACGATTTTCGACGGCGTGACCAACGCCATGACCATCGCCCGGGAAGAAATCTTCGGCCCGGTGCTGTCGGTCATCACCTTCGACACTGCCGAAGAAGCCCTGGCGATTGCCAACGACAGCATCTTCGGCCTGGCCGCCGGCGTCTGGACCCGCAACCTGAGCAAGGCCCACACCTTCGCCCGTGGCTTGCGTGCCGGCAGCGTCTGGGTCAACCAGTACGACGGCGGCGACATGACCGCGCCGTTCGGCGGGTACAAGCAGTCGGGTAACGGTCGGGACAAATCGCTGCACGCGTTCGACAAGTACACCGAACTCAAAGCGACCTGGATCAAGCTCTAACAACAATAAAGCGGCGGTCGCCGGCAACCTGCGGCGGCCATCGGAGAAATTTATGAAACACAGCTCTAGCAATCAGCAGCATGTAAACAGCTACTACGCCGCCACCCGCAACTTCACTGGCGATTTCCCGGTGCTGGAAGGGGCGGTGGACTGCGACGTCTGCGTGATCGGCGCCGGCTACACCGGCCTGTCCTCGGCGCTGTTCCTCGCCGAAGCGGGCTACAGCGTGACCGTGCTCGAAGCGGCCAAAGTCGGCTTCGGCGCCAGCGGTCGCAACGGCGGCCAACTGGTCAACTCCTACAGCCGCGACGTCGATGTCATCGAAGAGCGCTACGGCGACAAGACCGCCGAAGTGCTCGGCAGCATGATTTTCGAAGGCGCCGACATCATTCGTCAGCGCATACAGCACTACGACATCCAGTGCGATTACCGTCCCGGCGGCATCTTCGCGGCGATGAACAAGAAGCAACTCAAGGGCCTGGCCGAACAGAAGAAAAGCTGGGAGCGCTATGGCAACAAGAACCTGACACTGCTCGGCGAAGCCGACATCAAGCGCGAAGTGGGTTCCGATGCCTACGTCGGCGGCCTGCTGGACATGCAGGGCGGTCACATTCACCCGCTGAACCTGGCCCTCGGCGAAGCCTCGGCGATCATCGGCCTGGGCGGCAAGATCTACGAGCAATCGGCGGCGGTGGAAATCACCTACGGCGAGCCGATCACCGTGCGCACTGCCAAGGGCGTGGTGAAGGCCAAGTACCTGCTGATCGCCGGTAACGCCTACCTGCCGCAGGGTCTGGACAACCGCGTGACCAGCAAGAGCATGCCGTGCGGTTCGCAGATCGTCGTCACCGAGCCGTTGTCGGAAAAGCAGGCCCGCAGCCTGATCAAGAACAACTACTGCGTCGAAGACTGCAACTACCTGCTCGACTACTACCGCCTGACCGCGGACAACCGCCTGCTGTACGGCGGTGGCGTGGTCTACGGTGCGCGCGAACCGAACGACATCGAGCAACTGATCCGCCCGAAAATCCTCAAGACCTTCCCGCAATTGAAGGATGTGAAGATCGACTACCGCTGGACCGGCAACTTCCTGCTGACCATGTCGCGCATGCCGCAATTCGGCCGTATCGAGAAAAACGCCTACTACATGCAGGGCTACAGCGGTCACGGCGTCACCTGCTCGCACCTGGCCGGCAAACTGATCTCGGAAATGATCCGTGGCGACGCCGAGCGTTTCGATGCGTTTGCCTCCTTGCCGCACATGCCGATGATCGGCGGGCGCACCTTCTCGGCACCGTTGACCGCCATGGGCGCCGTGTACTACTCGCTGCGCGACCGTTTCGGCATCTAAGCCTTACCTCGCCGGCGGCATCTCCCCAAAGGGTGCCGCCGGTTTTTTACAACGGCCAAAAAGGTCATGAACACTGCAGTTCCCTGTGGGAGCGGGCTTGCCCGCGATGAGGCCCTGTCAGTCACCTTTTATGTTGCCTGACACACCGCCATCGCGGGCAAGCCCGCTCCCACAGGTTCTTCAGTTGAGTGAAAGTGACAATTCGCAGGTCGTTTTTCCAGCCGTTTATCGAACCTGCTGAGCATTACCAACAAACGTGATTTAATAGCCGCCTTTCACGTTTCCGGGACCGGAAAACGGCGTGATACACGCCAGTACTCCACCCCTCCATTATCCCTGTAGGAGCGAGCCTGCTCGCGAAAACGCCAGTTCAATCAACATCAATGTTGAGGCTAAAATCGCAATCGCGAACACACTCGCTCCTACGGGTTGGCACATAAGGCTGTCATGGACACGGGCTCACGACTCAAATTAGTACGCGAAAGCTACAAACTGTCCCAGCGCGAGCTGGCCCGGCGTAGCGGCGTCACCAATGCAACCATCTCCCTGATCGAACAGAATCGGGTCAGTCCTTCCGTCAGCTCCCTGAAGAAATTGCTGGAGGGCATCCCCATGTCCCTGGCCGACTTCTTCACCTTCGATCAGCCACCCCGCGAACACCAGTACGTCTTCCGCGCCAACGAACAGCCTGACCTCGGCCGCCATGGCCTGCGCCTGCTGCTGATCGGCGCGTCCGTACCGAGCCGGCAGATGCGCCTGCTGCGCGAGCAGTACGCACCGGGCGCCAGCTCCGGCGAAGAGCCGATCGTGCATTCCGAAGGCGAGGAGTGTGGGTTGGTGACACGGGGTACGGTTGAGTTGACCGTGGACGGCCAGGTGAGTGTGCTGAACGCCGGGGATGGTTATTACTTCCCGACGACCTTGCCGCATCGGTTTCGCAATATCGGGGCGGATGAGGCGGAGATTATCAGCGCGAATACGCCGGCGAACTTCTGATTACGGTCAGAAACGCTTCATTGATCGTGGCCAAAGAAATCCGATACCTGCTCAGGCATCGGATTTTTTTATGCCATCAGGCAGCCTTGGTCAAAAGCGCAGCGAATTTACGCTTGGCATCCTCGACTGCGTCGGCAATGTCACGGGCGGCATTGCTCGATTCGGTGCGATAGGTTTCGGTCAGTTCGTTCATGTCGGTCTGGAAGCTCAGGGTCGCATCGGCCAGCGCGCGAACCGAGTCGACCTTGATAGTCGAACCGTAGCTGGCCTTGACTGCCGCTTCGAGTTGCTGATTACCGGTTGCTCCCAGGGCTTCCAGGGCCTTGCCAATACCGTCGGTAGTGGCGTTCAGCGTGTGGGTGGCCTCAGCCAGGCCGCTGTTGCTGGTGAAGGAAACGGCAAGGCCGGTCAACACGACTTCGTTGGTGGAGAAGAACGAGACCATGCGCTGATACTGGCGCTCCTTGATGACATGCACCTGGTTGATCCGGGCGAAGACCATCTCGGCGGTGTTGTAGCCAACCTTGAGGTCATCGGCGATGTCCTTGACGATCTGGTAGCGCTTGTCTTCGTCTTGCAAGGCGCGAACGGCTTCGTCACGGCGCAGCTCCAGGGCGGCGCGCCGGGCAGGCTCCTGAGCCTCGGCAGCGGTCACTTGAGTATTGGCCTCGTTCAACGCCAGAGTCCGTTGCTCCAGGGCCTTGCCGGCCAAGGCGAGAACCTGCTGGGCATCGACCTCGGCGGCTTTCATGGCCATCCGGAAGTCCATGTAAGCCTCCAGGATCACGGTTTCACGGGCGATCTGGTCGTTGGCCGACTTGCACACCTGAAGGTAGTTCGTGCGGATGTCATTGAAGCGGTCGGGGATGGAGCCACGGCGCAGATTCATCCAGCTCAACTTGAGCTTTTCCGTGGTGTCCAGGCGCCCGTCGTCCATCCACCCGGCCATCGCGGCCGCGTCTTCACGAATCGAGGTGAAACTCTGGGTGATGTCCATGAACCGCGTGGAGATGTCCATGCCCTCGATCTGTTCCCGGACCATGCTATTGAAGGCCGTTGACTGTTGCAGGACCGAAGCGATGGACGTGACTTTAGTGGTGTCGTACTCGGCCACACGGTCCAGAAGCACCAGCACCGGCGCATTCTGCACGGGTTGAAAGAGGTTGATGCCGATGGTGCGCAGGCCAGTGAGCGCTCGTTCCAGGTAGTTGCTCATCGAATGTCCTTTCGTGATGTTTTCAGTACAAATCAAAATGAGAGACGGCATGCAGGCGCATCCAGCCAGGCGCTGCAAATCCTAACGGGGGCTTTTGCGCCGCAGTTCCTCGTTGCGTTCCTGCATCGCCAGCAGCATCAGTTCGTTCTGGCGGTTGGCCGCATAGTTGATTCGCTTGGCCAGCATGCCGTCCAGCCAGCGCTGGTAGAAGTTGTAAGGGTACTGCTCGGTGCCAAAACCCCGCTCGCGCAGGAATACATAAGCTTCGTTGGCGTTGTAGGCGCTCAGTTTTTCCCGGCATTCCTGGCGTATGTCTTCATAATCTTTTTTTGTTTGCTGCGCAGGTTCTTTCGAGGCCGGAACATCCTGGCGCGATGCCTGATCGTGGCTGGTAAATGTCATTGCATGACCCTTTGAGTATCATTTGAAGTTGGCTGGCAACCCGCATTGGGTGTGACCATCAATACCGTGACCAATAACCTGACACCTTGAGTCGCTTGATCAGCAGACTGATTTTTTTCTCGGCGGCGTCCGAGTCGCCACGCTTTAAATCCGCCTCGATATCGTGGATGTTCCCCTGCAATTCAGTGCGTACTTCATTGGGAATCGATGGGTCTTCCACGCGCCTTTTCACCGTGTAGTAACGCGAGGTCTGGAGCTTAAGCAGATCGGTGGTAGCGAACAGTTCGCTACCGAGGTCCATTTTGCTGGCGAACGCGGCCTGGAAGCTGTCATAGTCGTCAACGCGTGCCAGTTGCTGGTCGAGTTCAGCCAGGCGGTCATCCAGGCCGCTCGATTGCGCAATCGCGGCTGCCCGACCCGGATCCTCGAGCATTGCCTTGATCCCCTGGCGTATGTTGAGAACCCCGCTTGCGTATCCCATGTCTCTCTCTGCTGCGTACAGTGCACGGTTGATCCTGAGTTTTTCCTGCTCCAGCGCCTCGACTTGTGGTGCGAGAGTGTCCACGTTGTCGCGGGTAATCGGTTCGGCTTGACCGATGTCCGTGCGTATATCGCCTACCGGCAGTGTTTGTTCGGCGCGATGAAGCAGCCGGCTGGCGTTTGCGTCCGGCTCTGCTGCATTCCTTCTCAGCAAATCCACCAGCTTTTTGCGCTGAACGTCCAGTTGTTTGGATGTTTCGTTTAGATCCTGCCGAAGGATGTAGGCAGCGTTGGTGACTTCGCGTACTTTTGTATTGGAATCAATAGTGGAATTGCAACTCTGAACCAGCGTGGTGATCCCTGCCGCCAGCGCCACAGCGATCACCCATCGCCGCGAGAATAATTTTTTTCCATGCATGGACAATAGAGGGCGATTGGCAAGCCTGCGGACCAGCCAGGTGTCGAAGCTATTGAGCTGCGGGAGTTCAAACATCAGGCGATGGGCGAAGAATTGATGAACACCTTGCTCGATCAGCTCATCATCGAATTCAAGATTGTTGCTTTGATAGTAAGCGCGGATGTGTCCGGCGATGTCCGCACGACGCCGTGGAAGGTCGAGGTGTTCCTGAACCTGTTTCTGTTGATGGCGCAACTCATCGACCAGTGCCATCGCCCCCATTTGATCGGTGAGTGAAATGTTGCTCATCGAGTGTCCTTTCGTGATGTATTCAGTACGGGTCCAAACCAGGTGTTTGGACTTCAGCGGTACTTTTTGCGGATCTAGCTGCGTGCCTGCGTCGACACGACTGCCCGCTCTGTCATGTTGTTGCGTTCAGTTTGACCGAAGCGAGTGCGGTAGCCGGCGCTTTTCGTGGTTTCAATCAACGCATTGATCTTCTTCTCCGCGGCATCTGCGTCGCTTCTTTCGAGGTCGGCCTCGATCTGGCTGCTGATCCTGTCCAGTTCCCGGCGGATATCACTCGGGATGGACTGGGACGCAAGGAGGCTTTTCAGTTCCTTGTAGCGACGGGTCTGGAGCTGTAGCAAGTCTGTGCCGGACAGGTCACGCCCCAACTCACTGTAGGTCGAATAGGCATCATCGTAAGTGGTCTGATTGTCGACGCGTTCGAGCAACTGATCGAGTTCAGCCAAGCGTTGATCCAGGTTGCTGGATTGCTTGATGGCTGCTGCCCGATTCGGGTCCTGCAGCATCTGCGTGATCCCAAGGCGAATCCACAGGACTCCCCGGGCCAGCTTCAGGTTTTCCTGTACAGCGGGGAGGGCGCCCCAGATCGCGTCCCGTTTTACCTGGAGTGAATCGAGCTCTGACAAGAGGGCATCCACGTTGTCGCGAGTCACCGGTCCGGCGATATTGATGTTTGTCCGGATATCGCCCGCAGGGAGAGCGTTTTGTGCGCGCTGAAGAAGGCGACTGACGGTTTCGTCCGGTTTTTCGGCGTTGCTTTTCTGCAATTGCTGCAGTTCAGCGCGCACCTTCTCTACTTGCCTGTAAAGCTCGTCGTAACTTTGGTCGATACCGATGGAGTCAAGGGTAACGTTTTTAAGTTTCTCCTGATAATCAATAAAGCTGCTGCAGCGCTGGATCAGCAGGGCGACCGCTGCCAGTGCAGCCAGCTTGATCAGCCGTCGCCGAGGGAGCAGCGCCTTGATGCGACTGCGCTTGAGGTCACGGTTGGTCAGGTTTTTGACCAGCCAGGCATCGAAGCCTGTGAGTTGCGGCTCATCGAAAGCCAGGCGCCAGGAGAAGAATTGGTGAACGCCTTGCTCGACCAGGTCATCATCGAAGGCGATGTTGTTGCTCTGGTAATAGGCGCGAATACGCTTCTGGATTTCCGCACGGCGTCGCGGCAGATCGAGATGATCCTGGACATGCCTTTGCTGACGACGCAGTTCATCGACAAAGGCCATGGCTGCCATTTGCTCTGAGAGTGGAATGCTGCTCATCAGGCGCAGGCCTTGTGCGGGTGACCCTGGCCATGGTGTCTGATGTTGTCGCAGCCGGTATGGGTGTGCCCGTCAGGTGCCCGCAAAACAGCAACGATCAGTCTCATTACACACGTCCTTGATAAGCCAGGAAACAGCCAGGCATTGATTGATTTCGGTTGTTGGTTGGGGGTGATGTCATGTCGACATCAAATTATACGGAAGTTCCAAGGCTGCGTATTGAATTTAGCGCTGGAACTTTTCGCGAGATTGATGTCAATTTGATGGCGTGTGATGCGCCGAAATACCCAGGGGTCAATCAGTGTCAGGCTGTTTCCTGACAAATCATGGATGTGTGCGATGAAAAGCTTGGTTGCGGTGTTTTTGATGTTCGTCCTTGGTGGGCACGCTTATGCGGGGTGCTCCGGTATCAGCAACAATGACCAGCGCAAGTTGTGTGAAGCCAGGACAAACGGTGGCAGTTGCGGGAGCATCGACGACCGGGATCTGCGCTACACCTGCAATGCCGAAACGGGGCACGGCAGTTGTGGCAGCATCGATAACAGTGACCAACGCAAATTGTGCGAAGCCAGGACAAACGGTGGCAGTTGCGGGAGCATCGACGACCGGGATCTGCGCTACCTGTGCAATGCGGAAACGGGTCATGGCGGTTGCGGCAGCATCGATGACAGCGACCAGCGCAAACTGTGTGAAGCCAAAATAAACGGCGGCAGTTGCGGCAGTATCGATAACAACGACCTGCGCAATCAGTGTGACGCGCTCAAGCGCTGATTGAATGGTTCATCAGACAAGGAATCCAGCCCCGATGCCTGAGAATGGACATCGGGGTTCTTACGCCTCAGAGGGGATCACTGCTCTTTGGGCAACTCAACCCCCGCTGCTCGATGACCCCAAACACATCCCGTACATCCTGCAGCAGAATCCGCGAAATGTTGGTCACGGTATTGATGTCGTTTTCGGCGTAGTCGGGGAGGCTGGTGCAGGCCATGAGGTTGAGGTATTGCAGGACGGCGTTGAGGCGTTCGGCGACGCAGTTGTGGAGTTCGCGTAGCGGGGCGTCGCTGTCGATGAGGAGGACGGGGTAGCTGGTGGCGATTTGTTTCATGGGGGTGAAGCGGCGGGGTGGGTTGTTCATCATTTTGATATTTACTCAAAAAATTAATGAAGCGCCACCTGCTTGCTGCGAATCAATTGGGTGGCAGCTGTACGCGGGTTCGCAGACCGAGGAAGACAACCCAAAACCCGGCAGATCCGGAGATCTCCCACGTACAACCGCCATAAAACGTAAAGCCGGCGCAGTTTGCCAGAATTGTTGTTTGACGGTCTAAGGCTTGTTTCCTTCGGGCTGCGAAACCCAATCGCCAACTCAAGTCAGCGACGGGCGCACATTAGGCGGAGATTTCCAGTGCCGCAACCAGCCTGTAGGACGCCAAATACCCCCTGTGGCGAGGGAGCTCGCTCCCGATCGGCGGCTCTGCCGCCGTAAAATCAGGCACTTCGAAGTGTCTGAGGAAATGAGTTGCAAGGGATGAGGGCCGCTTCGCAGCCCGGCGGGAGCAAGCTCCCTCGCCACAGAGAGGCAAGTCCTACAAGTTTTTCGGACGTCAAGATTGAACGTTCGTCGGCTGGCGGGTTGCTACCATCGCAATTGCCTGCCGATATCAACACGGCTGCTAAGCTTGGACGTTGCAGTGCCCGAGCCCATTCCTGCTCGCGCTGCAAGGGTAATCACGGAGTGCGACATCCATTCCTGTCGGCAACCTGCACGGAGGCAGGCGATGGTGATCATGAGCATGGCCGATTCGACGGCGGCGGGGGTTCCCGAGCCGCTCGATCGGGAAGAAATCGAGCGGGTGCTGGCGCTATTGCTGGTCAGCCCGTTGTTTGCCAAGTCCCGGCGCATGGGTAGTCTGTTGCGCTTTCTGGTCGAGCACGACCTTCAGGCTGGCAAAACGCCGCTGACCGAACACGCGATCGGCATCGCGGTGTTTCGTCGTGACCCGGCAGTGTATTGCACCGGCGACGATCCGGTGGTGCGGGTGCAGGTAGGGCGCTTGCGGCGCAAGCTCGCAGCGCATTACGCCGGCAACGGCCAGCAGGACCCGGTGCGCTTCAGCATTCCAGCCGGGTGTTATCGCTTGACCTATCAGCGGCTGCGGCCCAAGGGCGTCGGCACGCGCCATCCTGTGGTCCAGATCCAGCCGTTTACCTGCCTCACCCGCGATGGCAATGACTTTGCCCGGGGCTTGTGCGAGGAGTTGAGCTGCCGCCTGTTCGAGTCGTTCGAACAGGCGCAGACCGGGACCAATCATGTGTTGATGCGGGTGGCACGCAACAGCGAGCCGGTAGCGGACTTCAAGCGTGGCGGGCGTTACAGCTATTGCCTGGAGGGCAGCGTGCGAGTCGAGCCTTCGCGGGTGCGCGCGTCATTGCGCCTGGTGGATGTGGCGCAGGGGCGGATTCGCTGGTCGGCACAGTTCGATCGTGATCGACCCTATGGCATCGCCACCCAGGAGGATCTCGCACAGTCGATCTGTCGCTCGCTGACGGGCTACTTCGCCACGGCAGGTAAAGAGAAGTGAAAGGGCAACCGCGAGGTTGCCCTGGCATGACGGTTACACGGTTTTCCACTGACCGCCTTCGTAAAGGCGACCTGCGGTGTTATCGAACGTCAGGTCGATTTCGATCGCCTTGGAGCGTGAGGTACTGAACATGGTGCTGGTCTGTACGTTCTGTTCGAACCACACGAGGATGGTCTCCACCGGCGTCAGCGCGGTACTGCCGGTGACGACCTGGTTTACGGCCACGTAGATTGGCGTACTGACCTGATTGCCATCAATGCCGGTGGACAACTGGTTGACCCCCGGATGAATCGGCGCGTAGTCGTTCACGAAAGTCAGGGAAATGTTCGGGCCACCGGTTACCGCCGGGCTCAGCAGGCCGTGTTCATCAAGTGTCGAGGTTTGCCCCAGGCCAATGTTGATGATGTTGGTCGAGACTTTGACTTGCACGTTTTCCCTGAACACGTTGGAGGCGAACAGCTGATACTGCGGCGTCCAGCTGAACTCGTTGTTGCTCAGGTAAGCGTTATAGGACTGCCAGACCACGTTGTAGTCGGCGTCACCCACCTTCTTGGCAAAGCACAGCTTGTAGCCGGACTTCTTCAGCTGCGCCAGGTCGCCGGCGGCGATTTCGATGGTGACGGTTTTTTGCGAAGCCGCCAGGGCCGACCTCAGTACCCGGCCGTAATCCGACGCCTTCAGTTGCGTAGCACCCATGATCGACTTGACGGCTTCTTGCACATCATTGTGAAGCTGCTGGCTCTGTTGGCTGACAGCGATTGACTTGCTCATGGTTTCCCTCTTCCTTGGTGGTGTGTTGGGCAAACAATGGCTGCTGGCGCTTGGCGCTGCAGTCCATTGACGGTGTCACTCTAGGGTCGAGGGGCAGGGCGGCTAAGTGTCGTGGTGTTACAAGTGGGTATCGGGGGGGTATCAGGGGCGTGGGCAGCGGGGCAGCCGATCGGCCGCCCCGCCTTGACCTCAGGCGGCCCGGGCATCGGCCCAGACGAAGTTCCAGCTGGTGCGTCTGCCCTTGGCGATCTCGATCAGCTTGTTCTCGTACACCGTGTGATTGACCACGCCGGTGTAGGTCAGGGTGCGGGCGGCATTGTTCCCGGTGACCTCGCCCGGCTGGCCGCCCGACTCGACCATGGCTTTTTTCATGTCGACATCCGACGGGGCGCTGCTCTGGTTTTTTTCCACTTTGACGAAACTCATGATTCACCTCTTCCGTGATGGGGGGATCGGTGCCAGCGCGCCGACAAGTCGACGAGCCTGTTCCACACCGACGGCCATACTCTATTGGCCCGTTCGGCGGCGCAGAAGTGACAACTGCGGCGCTGAGGTAACAATCGGGAAACAGCGCCATGCATTGAAGTATCTGCGACGTATCAAGCGGAGTCTGGTTGAGCGTTTCGGGTGGGAAGGGTGAGGACCGGCCGGGTCGCAAGGGCCGCTTCGCAGCCCGGCGGGAGCAAGCTCCCTCGCCACGGTGAGTGATTTCCTGCGTGATTTTCGGAGGTCGGGATGAACGGATCGTTGCGCACGATGACCCGATGGAACCAACTCCGTCAATGGCGTCTAAAGTTCAGGGAACATTCCCGCCACGAAGGAACGACTCATGATCAAGTCTCGATCGTTGATTGCAGCAATCACCTGTTTGGCCCTGGTCAGCGGCTCAGTGACTGCACTGGCTGATCCAGGAAACGGCCAGGGCAACAACAAGGCCAGCCATGGCAACCAGGGCAACCAGGGCAACCAGGGCAACCAGGGCAGTCATGGCAACAAGAACAAGAATTCCGGCGGCGGGGACTGGAGTCATGGTCCCAGCATCAATCACGGCAGCGTGCTCGAGATCATCGGCGCCAACACGGGCTACTGGAGCCCCGGGCCTGCCTTGCCACCGGGTATTCAAAAGAACCTTGCCCGAGGCAAGCCGCTTCCACCGGGCATTGCCAAAAAGCTGGATGGCCGGCTGGTCGGCAGGTTGCCCCACTATGACGGTTACGAGTGGCAGCAAGTCGGCACGGATCTGATCCTGGTCGCGCTGGCCACCGGGCTCGTCTATGAAATTCTCAACGGTGTGTTCGATTGAGGTGTGAGTGGGCTTCCAGCCGCCTGTCGTCGGGCTGGAACTGTTTGAGGGATATCGCGTCATACGTCACGCAATATCAACCACCTACGGAAGCAATCATGCTTTTCAAAAACAAGAGTCTCGTTGCTGTAATGTCATGCGCCATGATGCTTGCAGCCGCCCCTTTGCTGCCTGATGGCCTGTCGATCATGGGTTCCGCCTACGCGAAGGACGGCGGTGGCGGTGGCGGTGGAAACGGTGGCGGCGGCGGCGGTGGAAACGGCGGTGGAAACGGCGGTGGTAATGGCGGCGGAAACGGTGGCGGCCACGGCGGCGGAAACGGCGCAGGTCACGGCGGCGGCATGGGTGGCGGACACGCCGGCACAGGCCACTCCGGCAGTAACGGCCGCGGCAACGGGCTGGACAGCGACCATGCCGGCAAATCCGTGCGCGACCATGGCCTGAGCGGCAACCACTACGGTAGTGAGCGCAACGATGACAACGGTCATGGCAGCACGACCTCAGGCATCGCCCACTCCAAGGATACTCGCGGCCTCTCCAAGGCCAGGGCTATCTCGGCCTCGACGCCGGGTGAGCACAACACCAAAGGCTTGAGTAAAGCCGGGCTGTCGACCTCGAAAAAAACCCATTGAGTTCACAGCAGTAGCGAGCCGTTTCAGAAAAGCCAAAAACCCGCTGAAAGGCGGGTTTTTTGCGTCCGGCATTTGATCGCCGGACATTGCGCAGCACGTTTCCCACCCGGCCTGTCATGGGTTTTCGGCACTGAAGCTGGCCGCACACCGGGCCAGGCACGGACAGAAAACGAGCCACCCGGACACATCGCGCAGTGATTTGCGTCTGCAGGCGATTTGTCATGTTCAGCGTCAACGCAATGTAGATATTGGTCAGCCCAACGTGATTCCAATGAGGCTGCACTGTGTTCCAACGACTTGTGTGTTCGCTGTCTGTTTTGAGCCTGTCCATCGCTGCCGCCCAGGCGGCCGAGACTGTTCCCCTCAACACCCCACGCCTGAAGAGCATCGACAATTTCCGCGATGTCGCCGGTCTCACCACGGCATACACCACAGCCAATGACGGCACGATGCGTGGCGGGGTGTTTTACCGCTCCAATGCGCTGACGCCATCGGCGGCGGACCTGGCGACCCTCAACGGCCTGGGCATCAAGGCGGTCTACGACCTGCGCACGCCCACCGAGATCGCCGCCACGCCCGACACGATGCTCACAGGCGCGACCTACAGCAACATCGACATCATCGGCGGTTCAACGTCTGGCGCCAACGTCACTAACATCGCGTTCCACAGCGCCGCTGAAGCCACCGCGATGATGCAGGACACCAACCGTGATTTCGTACGGAACGCGGGGATGCGCAGCGAGTTCAACCAGCTGTTCAATGAACTGGCCGCGGTCGACGGTGCCGCGCTGTTCCATTGCACTGCCGGTAAGGACCGCACGGGCTGGACCGCCGCTGTGCTGCAAAGCATCGCCGGGGTCGACGATGCCACCATCATGAGCAACTACCTGGCGACCAACGACTACACCGCCGCGCGTATCAAGGCGACCCTGGCGGCGATGCCGCCCGGCATGGCGACCATCTATGGGCCGCTGATCGGTGTGGAGGCCAGCTACCTGCAAGCCGGGCTGGACCAGGTGACCGCGCAGTACGGCACCATGGACAACTACCTCAAGCAAGGCCTCGGCCTGTCCCAGGAAACCATCTACGTGCTGCGCGGCAAGATGGTGTTCTACAACAGCCTGCCGGGCGCGGCGGACCTGGCCGGCAACGCCGCGGCCGGTGCGCAGTTGTTGCAACAACTGCAGAACAGCAACCTGTCGGGCACCTACAGCGCCTACAACTACTACCTGCAATCGGCCATCGATGCGCGCAGCCTTGGCGGCGTCGAGTCCACCGTTGGCGGCCAGGTGCATGCCGACGCTGCCAGCTACCTGCTGCGCCAGGGCGCGATGATCGATCAGGCCGCTGCGCCCTTCACCAGCGGCACCGACCTCAAGACCGGGCAATATCGCCTGTGGAGCACCGCCCTGGCGGGGTATCTGGGCACCGACGGCTCCTCTCAGGCCTCCAGCAGCAACGAGCATAGCCAGGGCCTGATGATTGGCCTGACCCAACGCTTTACCGAACAGCTCAGCGCCCATGCCGGCTTCGGCTACAGCCGCGGCAATGTCGGTGGCGCGGGTGGCGAGGCCGATACCGACCTGACCTTCTTCAGCGTCGGTGCCCGCTTTGCACCGAACGGTCTGGAGCGCGGCCTGTTTGTGGATGCCGATGCCAGCGCCGGTTATCTCGATTACGAGAGCAAGCGCGAACTCGGTGGCGGCCTGGGCACGGCCAAGGGCGACAGCCATGGCAACCTCACCGGCGCGACCCTGGCCGTGGGCTACCGTGTTCCGGTGAGCGGCGTGACCCTCGAGCCAAGCCTCGGTGTGCGGATCAGCCACGTCAATCTGTCGGGCTTCCAGGAAAAAGGCAGTGAGCTGGCGCTGGACGTCGATGGCATCCACGAGACCCGCAAGAGCGCGGTGGCCAACCTCAACGCATCCTTTGCACCGGTCAACCTGGGCGCCTGGCAACTGGTGCCGGGGGTGCAAGTAGGCTACGAGCATGTGCTGGGCGACACTGAAGTCGACAGCGAAGGGCACCTGCTGGGCCTGGACATCGAGCAACAGGCCGCCTTCGACAACCGTGACCAGTTCACCGGTGGCGTCAACGTCATGGCCAACCTTGGGCCGTGGAGCGTGGGGGCAGAAATCGGCGCCAGCGGTGGCGGCGACAGCCATGGCTTCAACGGCGGGCTGAAGGCCAGCTACCTGTTCTGACGATCAGTCAAGGCAAGCTGTGGGAGCGGGTTCGCGAGAGTGATCGACCGGCAATATTGATATTGACTCTTGCGGCCCCTTCGCGAGCAAGCCCGCTCCCACAGTGGTTTTGTGTCGTGCCCGGATCATGTGGCAAGCACAAAACATTGTGGGAGCGGGCTTGCCCGCGAAGAGGCCATGTCAGTCGACAGGGATGTTGAATGTCACTCCACCTTCGCGAGCGCTCCCGCTAACCCCTCAAAGGGTCGCCATCGGCCGCGTTCGCACACCCTTTCTCACGTCTGCGGGACTGATGCCGTAGGCACTCTGGAAATACTGGCAAAACCGTCCGACGTTGCTGAAGCCGTATTGCAGGGCCACGTCTGTCACCGACGGCGCCGCCCCTTGGGACAGCGCGGCAAAGGCGCGCTCCAGGCGTACCTGGCGCTGATAGGCAACGATCGAAGTGCCCATGAAACGCTGAAAACCTTCCTGCAAGGCGCGCAGGCTGACATGGGTCAGTTGCGCCAGCTCCGTGCCGCTGGCCAGGTGGTCGGGGTGGGCCTGGATGTACTCGACCGCCAGCTTCACATGCCGCGGCGCTATCAGTGGGGAAGGGCGCCGGAGGGCTTCGGTGAAGTTGTGCGGCCAGGTTTCCAGCACCGCATCGACCAGCATTTCGCGAAGGCGCGAAGGCATCAGCGAACCGCTGTTGATCAGCAGGTCGAACTCGCTGCCCGTGGCCAGGTCGATCAATGCCCGGATGCCCTGCAAGGCCGATGCCTGCAGATCCACCATCGGTTCGAACTGCACCTTTTGCAGAATGGGTTTGCCCAGCAACGTCGACAGGCGCTCGGTGATCAGCCGACGGCTGATCGATATCCCGTGCTGTGCGTGGTTATCGACAAAGCGCGCCGAGCGGACCTCGGCCTTGTCGATCGCCAGGCCGATCTGCGCGAAACCTACCGACTCGGTGACATGGTTGAAGATGATCTTGCCGGCGGTAGGAATGACGAAGGTGATTTCATCCAGGGGCGCGGGAAAGTCCACGGTGAAGTCGCCGCGATAGTGCATGCGCCGAAAACTGACACCTTCGTGTCGGCCGTAGACCCCGCCGATGATGATGTTTTTCGGCGGTGGCGCCGAGTCGGCATACAGGTTGCCAAACAGGCTCGAGAACAACGCGCCGAAGTCGTCGCAGCTCATGTCGTTGGACCTGATGATGATTTGCTTGCGCGTCGTGCTTGCGTACACCTGAAGTGTCACCTTGAGCGGATGGGCAATGCCCTGGTACAGGGAGCTGGCGATCGAAGATCGAGCGGGCGCGGTTCGGGAAAGCGTCAGGACGTTATCAGTGAGTAATGACAGGTTTGTGACCGGTTGTTGCTGATGTTGCCGCCGGCCCCCGTTTTCGTTCACCCGACGCCACCGCCCGCACCGGACAACCGGTGGCACGAGCGGTACCGGGGCGTGGGCTGGCCTGTACTGGCCGGGGCTATTTCACCGGCTCTGTCGCCTTGATGTCCCCGCAAAAGATATCGACGTTGCCATCGGTCGGAGCCGTTCGCACGACCACCGAATATTTGCCGTCAACCAGGGTTTGCAACGGCACGGGCGCGGTTCGGGTAAAGGACCAGCCGCGTATGGGTTGGCGTTCGGTGTTGACGGTGTCGTTCATCGCGTAGGCGACTGATCCGGGTTGCTCGCAGGTGCCGTTATTGATGAACGAGTAAAGGCGCAGGGGCAGGGTAACCCCGCTTGGAGCACCGCTGATGAAGAAACTGAGCCCGGTTTTCTTGTCCCAGTCGGTCAAGGTGACGGTGCCGATCTGACCGGCGTTTTGCCGGGTGGCGACCAGGTTGACGTTCACGCCGTGGTGCGAGGAAGTGGCGCAGCCGAAAAGGCTGGCTGCGACCATGAGTGCTGCCAGAGAGGTCTTGAGCTTCATTGCCAAACTCCTGAGTTGAAGAACTGCAATGGGGGGAATTAGCGGGTATAGCTCATTTATCGCCCTCATGACGTCGTCCATATAAGGCTTTCCATTTTTGCGCGCAGATGCTGGGGTGTCTTACTCCTTCTTCAACCAAGTGGCGGCGTGGCGGTGCAAACCGGCTACATTTGTAGTCGAGCCCGCGTGGATTGGCGGCGGGCACGCGCACTTCGATGCCGATGAAGGTTTGCAGTGGTTACGCGTGCAGTTAACGGATTGTGCGGTCAGTTGAGCCCACTCATCATCCGCACGGACGATTTGCGACTGGAGTGACTGATGAATCAACTAGGCAGCGATCCGCAAGTGCGGAACCCTGGCACTCCACAACGGGGTACCTTGCGCAGCCTGTTGATCCCGGAGTGGCTCGACAGCTATCGCCCGGACTGGCTGCGGGGCGATGTGGTCGCCGGGCTGACGGCAGCGGCCGTGGTCATTCCCAAGGCGCTGGCGTACGCCACGATCGCCGGCCTGCCGGTGCAGGTCGGGCTGTACACGGTGCTGGTGCCGATGGTGATCTATGCCGTGCTCGGCACGTCGCGTCCGCTCAGTGTCAGCACCACGACCACCCTGGCCATTCTCGCCGGTTCCGCACTGGGCCAGATCAGCCCCGATGGCGATGCGGCGACCCTGCTGGCGGGCTCCGCCACGCTGGCCCTGATGGTGGGTGCGATCCTGATCGTCGCGGGGTTGCTGCGCCTGGGTTTCGTCGCCAATTTCATTTCCGAACCGGTGCTGGTGGGGTTCAAGGCCGGCATAGGCGTGGTCATCGTGCTCGACCAGCTCCCCAAACTGCTGGGCACCCACATCGACAAAGGTGGCTTCCTGCACAACCTGGTGGCTACGGTTCAGAGCATCCCTCATGCCTCGCTGCCGACCGCGGCGGTCGGGGTGTTCATGATATTGCTGCTGGTCGGCATGAAACGCTTTACGCCGCGACTGCCGGCTCCCTTGATTGCGGTGGCGCTGGGCATCCTCGGCATGCGCCTGCTTGGCCTTGAGAGTCTTGGTGTGTCCGCCGTCGGCGTGGTGCCGATCGGATTACCCGCGCCGACCCTGCCGCTATGGTCGTTGGCCGAAACCCTGTGGCCTTCGGCGATGGGTATCGCGCTGATGAGTTTCACCGAAACCATCGCTGCGGGACGTGCTTTCGCCCGCAGTGACGAGCCTGCGCCACAACCGAATCGGGAGCTGCTGGCCACTGGCGTTGCCAACATAGGCGGTGCGTTTCTCGGGGCCATGGTCGCGGGTGGCGGGACCACTCAAACGGCGGTCAACCGTCTGGCCGGCGCCCGCTCGCAACTGGCCGCACTGATTACCGCTGCACTGGCATTGGGCACTTGCCTGCTGCTGGCACCGCTCATTGGCCTGATGCCCAATGCCACGCTCGCCGCCGTGGTGATTGTGTATTCGGTGGGCTTGATCGAGCCGGCGGAGTTTCGCGAGATCCTGTCGGTTCGCCGTACCGAATTCGCCTGGGCCGTGGTGGCCATGATCGGCGTGATGCTGCTGGGCACGCTGCAAGGGATCGTCGTGGCGATCATCGTCTCGTTGCTGGCCCTGGCCTATCAGGTCTCGGACCCACCGGTGCATGTCCTCGGGCGCAAGCCCGGCACCAATGTGTACCGGCCGCCGTCTGCCGAACACGCCGACGACGAACACTTTGACGGGCTGCTGTTGCTCAGGCCCGAGGGGCGGGTGTTCTTCGCCAATGCCGAGCGCATCGCCGAGAAAATCCGGCCGTTGATCGATGCGGCGGCACCCAGGGTCGTGGTCCTGGACCTGCGCAGCGTGTTCGACCTGGAATACACGGCCCTGAAAATGCTCACCAGCGCCGAGCAGCGCATGAGCGAGAAAGGCATTTCACTGTGGCTGGTAGGTATGAGCCCCAGTGTATGGGACATGGTCATCAAGGCACCCTTAGGCCATACGTTGGGCGAGGCACGCATGTTCCTGAACCTGGAACTGGCGGTTGAACATTACCAGCGCAGTCGGCGCTGAATGAATGCGGCCGGGTGCATGCCGGACGCTGTGTGACGCATTGAAGGAGATAACTGGCATGGCAAAGAAGAAGACGGCAACGAAGAGCAAGCCGGTTGAAAGCGGCAAGCTCAAGAACAAGGTGTATCTCGAGGAGCTGGCACGGCTGCATGTCGAGATGGTCAAGCTGCAGGAGTGGGTACAGCACTCGGGCGCCAAGGTCTGCATCGTCTTCGAGGGCCGTGATGGCGCCGGCAAGGGCGGGACCATCAAGGCACTGACCGAGCGTGTCAGCCCGCGAGTGTTCCGGGTGATCGCGTTGCCGGCCCCGACCGATCGGGAAAAAAGCCAGATGTACGTGCAGCGCTATCTGCCGCACATGCCGGCGGCCGGTGAAGTGGTGATCTTCGATCGCAGCTGGTACAACCGCGCCGGTGTCGAGCGGGTCATGGGGTTTTGCACCGAAGAGCAGGTGCGCTCATTTCTCACCGTGGCGCCGCGCGTCGAGCATGCACTGGTCGAATCGGGCATCATCCTGATCAAGTACTGGCTTGAAGTGAGCCCGGAGGAGCAGACCCGACGCCTCAAGGCGCGCATCACCGACGGGCGCAAGATCTGGAAGCTGTCACCGATGGACCTCAAGTCCTATAACCGCTGGTACGACTACTCCCGTGCCCGGGACGACATGTTTGAGGCGACCGACACCGAGTTCGCCCCGTGGCGGGTCGCCAACTCCAATGACAAGCGGCGGGCGCGATTGAACATCATCAGCGATGTGCTGAGCAGCATTCCTTATGAGGAAGTACCGCGGGCGAAGGTGAAACTGCCCAAGCGCCAAAGTCCCGGCAACTATCGGGATCCGAACTATCCGTTCAAGTACATCGCGGAAAAATTCTGATCGATGCATTGGGCAGGAGCCGGCCCACGCCAGCTCCTGCCGCATGCCATCAAGCCTTGATCACATACCCATACGCCCGGGTACGACCGTCTTCCTGCTTCAGGTACACCCCTTGCAACTCCGGCGTGAAGCCGGGCAAGCGGTTGATGCCTTCCTCCAGCGCCAGGAAGTATTTCAACACCGCGCCCCCCCAGATTTCACCCGGCACCACGCAAAGCACCCCTGGTGGATAGGGCAGCGCACCTTCAGCGGCGATACGCCCGTCAGCATCGGCCAGCGCCACCAGTTCGACGTTGCCGCGGATGTACTCGATTTGCGCTTGCTGCGGGTTCATGGCTTTTTTCGGGAAGTGTTCCTTGCGGAACATGTCCTTCTGCAGTTGCTGCACGTTGTGGTGGCGGTACAGGTCGTGCATTTCCTGGCAGAGCTGGCGAATGGTGTAGTTGCGGTAGCGCTCCTGATGCTGCGCGTAGATGGCCGGCAGCACCCGGCTCATCGGCGCATCGTCGCTGATGAAGCGTTCGAAGCGGGCGATCTGGGCGGCCAGGTGGGTCATCTTCGCCCAGTCTTCGGCCGGGGTGAGCAGGAACAGGATCGAGTTGAGGTCGCATTTTTCCGGGACGATGCCGTTCTCGCGCAGGAAGTTGGCGAGGATGCCGGCGTGAATGCCGAAGTCGGTGTAGCTGCCGTCCACCGGGTCGATGCCCGGCGTGGTGAACAGCAATTTGCACGGGTCGATGAAGTACTGTTTCTCGGCGTAGCCACCGAAGGCATGCCAGCGGTCCTTGGGATGGAACTCGAAGAAGCGGATGTCGTTGGCGATGTCTTCCGTTGGGTAGTCTTCCCAGGCGCGCCCTTCGATGGTGTTCGGCACGAACGGGCGGACCATGGTGCAGGCTTCGAGAATCAGCTTGCGCGCCTCGATGCCGAACTTCACGCAGTCCTCCCACAGGCGCAGGCCGCTGCGGCCGGCGTGGATGCGTGCGTTGACATCCAGCGAGGCGAACAGCGGGTAGAAGGGGCTGGTCGAGGCCTGGGCCATGAAGGCGTTGTTGAGCCGGTGGTGGTTGCAATAGCGGGCCTGGCCCTTGATGTGCCGGTCTTTCTTGTGCACCTGGGAGGCCTGGGAAAAACCGGCCTGCTGTTTGTGCACCGATTGGGTGACGAAGATGCCCGGGTCGTTCTCGTCCAGGTCGAGCAACAGCGGCGAGCAGTCTTTCATCATCGGGATGAACTGCTCGTAGCCGACCCACGCCGAGTCGAACAGGATGTAGTCACACAGCTTGCCGATGCGGTCGACCACTTGCCGGGCGTTGTACACGGTGCCGTCATAGGTGCCCAACTGGATGATCGCCAGGCGGAACGGCCGAGGCAGCTCGGCCTTGTCCGGGGCGACTTCGGCAATCAGTTCGCGTAGGTAGTCTTCTTCGAAACAGTGGGCGTCGATGCCGCCGATGAAGCCGTAGGGGTTGCGTGCGGTTTCCAGATACACAGGCGTAGCCCCGGCCTGCAGCAGCGCGCCCTGGTGGTTGGACTTGTGGTTGTTGCGGTCGAACAGCACCAGGTCGCCCGGGGTCAGCAGGGCGTTGGTCACCACCTTGTTCGAGGCCGAGGTGCCGTTGAGCACGAAGTAGGTCTTGTCGGCGTTGAACACTTGCGCGGCATGTTTCTGCGCCAGCAGCGCCGGGCCTTCGTGGATCAGCAGGTCGCCGAGCTTGACGTCGGCGTTGCACATGTCGGCGCGAAACAGCGTCTCGCCGAAAAAGTCGAAAAACTGTCGGCCGGCCGGGTGCTTGCGAAAGAACTGGCCGCCCTGGTGACCGGGGCAGGCAAAGGTCGCGTTGGCGGCCTCGGTGTACTTCTTCAGTGAGTCGAAGAATGGCGGCAGCAGGCTGTCTTCATAGGCTCGGGCCGCTGTTTCCAGTTGGTTGCCATGGTACTCGGCGTTGGCGCGGGTGAGATCGAAAATGCCGTTCACCTGCAGCAGCACGTCCGTCAGGTGCTTATAGACTTCCCGGGGACGGTTGGCTGAATCCGGCGAGGCCACCAGGAAAATCGGAATGTCGAAACCGGTGCGCTGAATGGCACTCAAGGCGCCGGCCATGACGTCATTCACAGACACCACCGCCACGGCGACGTTGGTGAAATCGGTCTGGCTGAGCGCTACCACTTCCCGAGCGTTCTTGAAGCTTGCGGCGGCGCCATCGCTGGCGGCTATTTTCAGGGGTTTCATCGTGGCGTCTCCAGGCGGGCACTCAATTGTCCGCAGCTTTTCAAGAGATCAACTTCCGAGGGAGCCTTCCAGTTCCTTAGCATCGGAAATCGTGTCACCACTGGTTATAGAGCATTTTCCTGATCTGTCAGGCTTTTACCGCGACCTTGCACATCTTGACGCCTCACGACCTGTCGGTCAGGCGTGTACCAGCGCAATGGTGAACGAGACCACGATCATGCAGGCAAAGGCAAAATTGATATTCATGAGGTTTCCATCCAGGACATGAGTGACGGCGCCATCTTGAACAGCTCACGGGAAAATAAAAAATTCGCTGTAATGATTTGAAAGATCGAAAAAAATGATACCGGACCGGTTCGTTGTTTTTGCTGGGGGTTGCGGATACTCTCGTGCAACACGCAGTTACACGCATAAACGGGCAAAAACATGCAAGACAACCATTCCGCGGCGGAACTGCCGTCAGTGCGCCGGCAAAAAATCCTGTTGATCCTCGAACGCGACGGCAAGGTCATGGCCTCGGAGTTGAGCCAGCATTTCGCGGTGTCCGAAGACACCATCCGCCGCGATCTGGCGGAACTGGCCAGTGCCGGCCTGGTGCAGCGGGTGCACGGCGGGGCGTTGCCGCGGCCCAAAGACACGGGCAAGGACTATTTCACCCGGATCAGCGAAACCGATGAGGTGAAGACCCATCTGGCGCAACTGGCTGCACAACGGGTGCAGGACGGTCAGATCGTGGTGTTCGACTCGGGCACCACCACCTTGCAGATCGCACGTTCGCTGCCGACGGACATCGCTATCACCGCGATCACGGCGTCGCCGATGACGGCCATTACCCTGTCCGAATACAAAGGCATCAAGGTGATCCTGGCCGGCGGCCAGCTCAACCCGGCGACGATGTCGGCCAGCGGCCACGAAACCCTGCGGCTGCTGGCGGGCATCAAGGCCGATCTGCTGTTTACCGGGGTCTGCGCGATTCACCCGCAGGTGGGCTTGAGCTCACTGCATTTTGATGAAGTGCCGGTGAAGCAGGCGATGCTCGATTGTGCGTCCCATGTGATTGCCGTCACCACCGCCGATAAGCTGGGCGCGGTGGAGCCCTTTGTCGTCGCGCCTTGCAACCGTGTGCACACGCTGATCACCGAGCGGCATGTGGCGTCTGGCAATGTCGAGGACTACCGGGCGTTGGGGGTTGAGGTGGTACAGGCTTGAGCATTTTTTGCTGGCAGGTGTGTTGAATGTGCCGGCCTCTTCGCGGGCAAGCCCGCTCCCACAGGGATTTATGTCGACCACAAATTTTGAGGCTGACAAATAACCCTTGTGGGAGCGGGCTTGCCCGCGAAGAGGCCAGCACAAACAACATCCATGTTGAAGTATTGGCCAATAACCTCAGCGCAATCGCTCTAGCATCTGGTAGTACCACATCCCGGCAGCCAGCATCGGGTTGCCCAGCAGGTCGCCCATGGGCACGCGGATGTGTTGGCAGGCGGCAAAGGTGTCGAACTGCTCCATTTGGCCTGTGATCGCGCGGCCCATGATTTCACCCATGATGTGGGTGGTGGCGATGCCGTGGCCGGAGTAGCCCTGGCAATACCAGACGTTGTCCGACAGCTTGCCCAGTTGCGGGATGCGGTTGATCACGATGCCCATCGCGCAGCTCCACTGGTAATCGATGGCCACGCCTTTGAGCGCCGGGAAGGTCTGCTCGATACACGGGCGCAGCTCGGCGGCGATGTTCCGTGAATCCTTGCCGCTGTAGTTGGCGCCGCCACCGAACAGCAGGCGACCGTCAGCGGTGAGGCGGTAGTAGTCGAGCACGAAGCGGCAGTCGTAGACCGCCAGGTCTTCGGGGTTGATCTGACTGGCCAGTTCGCCCAGCGGCGCGGTGGTGACGATGCCGCCCATGGCCGGGAAAATCTTGCCCTTGAGCTTGCCCGGTTCCAGCTTGTGGTAGACGTCGCCGGCCAGCAGCACCTGATTGGCGTCGATGTGCCCGTGGGCGGTGCGTACGCCAGGGCTCTTGTGACGGCCATCGCCATGGATGATCTCCAGCACTTCGCTGTTCTCGAAGATCAACGCACCCAGGCTTTCGGCCGCGCGGGCCTCGCCAATGCACAGGTTGAGCGGGTGCAGGTGCATGTTGCGGGTGTTCTTGATCGCGCCGTGGTAGAGGTCGCTTTGCAGCAGGTCGCGCACCTGGCTGCGGTCGAGCAGGCTGACTTCATCACCCATGCCACGGCGCACCGCCTCGTCGTAATCCTTGCGCAAGCCGTCCATGTGCGCGGGTTTGTACGCGGCGTGCAGGTGGCCGTGCTTGAGGTCGCAGGCGATGCCGTATTTTTCCACGCGCTGCTTGATGATCTGGTGCCCGCGCCAGCGCAGGTTCCAGATGAAATCGTCGACTTCATCGCCGATGGAGCGGCGCATCTGTTTGCGCATGGCTTCGTCGCCCGACAGGCTGCCGGTGACCTGGCCGCCGTTGCGCCCGGTGGCGCCCCAGCCGATCTTGTGGCTTTCGACGATCGCGACCTTCAGGCCTTTTTCCGCCAGCTCGACGGCGGTGGCCACGCCGGTGAATCCGCCGCCGATGATCACCACGTCAACCTTGTGCCGGCCTTGCAGCGTCGGATAATCGGTGTCCTGGTTGAGGGTGGCGGTGTAGTAGGAATTGCAACGTTGAGTCATGTCGGTGTCCAGGCGAAATTGAAAGAAACTCAATGCCAGTCAGTCAAAATGCGCAACCTGTGGGAGCTGGCTTGCCAGCGAAGGCGTTGTGTCAGCCGCCATGGTTGTTGGCAGGTACACCGCTTTCGCTGGCAAGCCAGCTCCCACAGGGATTTGCATACGCTGAGCAAATGTGGGGATAGCGAAGGAGGGCGCTCGCCAATCAGGCGAGCAGGGCGCTATCCGGCGGACGTGCGGAGTGACGCAACTTGGAACGGCGCAGGGCCATGGGCAGGTTGACGATGCGCTTCATGCAATGCCGTCCGCGGCCAGCAGCGAGGTGGCCTGGATCGAAATGTTCAGCAGTGACGGCAAAGTACGCATGGCGCAGGTTTCCGGCGGCGGAAATCGTCGGTGGCGAGTAGCACAAGCCATCCGGGGATGGCTGGATACTAGGGAGGATTGGCGCGCGTGTAAATGTTTGATTCAGAACATCAGGTGCACCACCAGCCCGATCAGCCCGCAGCCGATCAACACCTCGATCACCCCGCGCTTGAACCGCAGCAAGGCAATGCCCGCCACGATGGCGATCAGCAGCGAAGGCCAGTCCAGTCGTCCTTCGAAGCCTTTGGGCCACAGCACGTGATAGGCAAAGAAGCACGCCAGATTGAGAATCACGCCCACCACGGCGGCCGTAATGGCCGTCAGCGGTGCGGTGAAGGTGAGTTCGTTGTGGGTCGATTCCACCAAAGGTCCACCGGCGAGGATGAACAGGAACGAAGGCAGGAAGGTGAACCAGGTCACCAGCGTGGCCGCCACGGCACCGGCGACAAAGGCTTGATCCGGGCCGAAGACCTGCTGCACATAGGCACCGATGAAGCCGACGAAGGCGACGACCATGATCAACGGGCCTGGAGTGGTTTCGCCGAGCGCCAGGCCGTCGATCATCTGCGTCGGCGTCAGCCATCCGTAGTGACCGACCGCGCCCTGGTACACATACGGCAGCACCGCATAGGCACCGCCAAAGGTCAGCAGCGCCGCCTTGGTGAAGAACCAGGCCATCTGGGTCAGCGTGCCTTCCCAGCCGAACAGGGCGGTGAGCATGGCCATGGGCAGCGTCCACAAAATCGCACCGATAACCGCCAGGTACGCCAACTTCAAACCACTGAAGCGGGCGTGTTCAGGGGACGGGGTGTCGTCGTCGATCACAGCCGGGCCGTAGGATTGTTTCGCCGCGCTATGGCCACCGGTCCTGAATTTTTCCGGTGCCAGTCGTCCGCCGAAGTAACCGATGACCGCCGCTCCGAGCACGATCAACGGAAACGGCAAGTTGATCACGAAGATGGCCACGAAGGACGCGGCGGCGATGCCCCATAACCAGCCGTTCTTCAGCGCCCGCGAGCCGATCCGGTGAGCCGCCTGCACCACGATGGCCGTGACCGCCGGCTTGATCCCGTAAAACAGTCCGGCGACCACGGGCACCTCGCCAAAGGCGATGTACACCCAGGACAGGGCAATCAGGACGAATAACGACGGCAGCACAAACAGCACGCCGGCGATCACGCCACCCCAGGTCCGGTGCATCAGCCAGCCGATGTAGGTCGCCAACTGCTGAGCCTCGGGCCCGGGCAGCAACATGCAGTAGTTGAGGGCGTGCAGAAAGCGTCGCTCGGAGATCCAGCGCCGGCGTTCGACCAGTTCCTGATGCATGATCGAGATCTGCCCGGCCGGTCCGCCGAAACTGATGAAACCAAGCTTGAGCCAGAACAGGAAGGCTTCGCGCAGGCTGATGGTCCGGGGCTGGGGCACAGCCTGTTGCGTGATCGGAGAGGGCGTGGGGCTCAAGCGCGGGTTCCTTGTGCAGGGAAACGTTGAGCCCGTGACTGTAGCTATGCCGGAACGCGTTGCATAGCCGCCACTTGTGGCGTATCTGCCCAGCGCTCGACAGCGGATCGGTCGCTGTCCCGCGCATCGACCCAGCGTGCGCCGCCCGCCACGTCTTCGCGCTTCCAGAACGGCGCGTCGGTTTTCAGGTAGTCCATGATGAACGCACAAGCCTCGAAAGCGGCCTGGCGATGCGGGCTGCTGACGCCGACAAACACGATCGGCTCACTGACCGACAACCGGCCGATCCGATGCACGATCTGCACGGCCCGCAGTGCCCATCGGGCCCGGGCGTTGTCGATGATCTTTTGCAGCGAGCGTTCGGTCATGCCGGGGTAGTGCTCCAGAAACAACCCGGCGACCGCCTCACCCTGATTGATGTCGCGCACGAAGCCGACGAAGTTGACCACGGCCCCCACGCCCGGATCGTTGGCCTGCAGGCTGGCGATCAACTGAGTGACGTCGAACACTTCTCGCTGGACCCGAACCGTCATGCCTCAGCCCCCGGTGACCGGTGGAAAAAAGGCGATCTCGTCAAAGTCTTCGATCACCCGGTCCGGATAGCACAGCTCCTGGTTCAGTGCGCACATCAGGTTGTTTTCACCGAGCACCTGGCGCCACAACTCGCCGCGAGCCATCAGCAAGCGGCGCACGTCTTCGATGGTCCTGAGGTTGTCGGTCAACGGCAGTTTTTCACCGCCCAGGTTGAGCTGTTCGCGGTAACGGGCGAAGTAATTGATCAGGATCATTGTGCGTCCTCGAACTTGAAATGACCGGAGCGGCCACCCTGTTTACTGAGCAGGCGGATGTCGTCGATGACCATGCCCCGGTCCACGGCCTTGCACATGTCGTAGAGGGTCAGGGCCGCCACACTGACGGCGGTCAGGGCTTCGAGCTCGACCCCGGTCTGGCCCTCGACGCGGCAGGTGCCGAGGATTTTCACGCTGTCCGGTGTGCAGGCCTTGAGTTCGACATGGATTGAGCTGAGCAGCAGGGTGTGGCACAGCGGGATCAGCTCATGGGTTTTTTTCGCCGCCATGATTCCGGCGATCCGCGCCACGGCAAAGACGTCGCCTTTGGGGTGGCCGTCGCTTTGAATCAGCTTCAGGGTTTCCGGGCGCATCCGCACCCAGGCCTGGGCCTGTGCTTCACGTTGCGTCGGGGGGTTTTCGCTGACATCGACCATGTTGGCGCGACCCTGGTTGTCGAGGTGGGTCAGGCCGTTGGGCGATGCATTTGAAATGTCTGTCATGGGAGGTTCCTGCGCTGGCCGGCGCGGTGATCAGGTGAAGGCGTCATGCCGGGCTGTAAATGCGTGGCGCGTTGCGGTGGGGGACGTGAATCAGGTTGAGGCGATGCCTGATCGCCCATTGCACGGTCAGGGCGGTGGGCGCCGACAGGCTGACCAGCGTGCCGAGCCGGGCCCTGACGGCCTTGTGGATCAGCTCCAGGCTGCAGCGGCTGGTGACCACGGTGAAGCCGCAGCGGCTGTCGATGCCGGCGTGTTGCAGGGCGCCGATCAGCTTGTCCAGCGCGTTGTGGCGGCCAATGTCTTCGCGGCAGATCAGCGCGTTGCCTTCGTTGTCGAAGTACAGTGCTGCGTGTAGCGCGCCGCTGCTGCGGGCCATTTGCTGGGCCTGTTCGATGCGCTGGCGGATGTCGATGAAGTGCTCGGCGGGCGGTAGGGCAACCGGCTCGAGAATCTCCAGTTTCGGCAGGGCCTGCTCCAGCGCTTGCACGCCGCACAGTCCGCAGCCACTGGTACCCGCCATTTGCCGACGATGGTTCTTCAGCGCCCAGAACGCGCGACTGGAGATCTGCACGTCGGCTTGTACGGCCTGGTCGAAGTGGGTCAGGCGCAGGTCGTAGATTTCACGCGGGTCCCGAACGATGTCGTTGCTGACGCTGAAACCGCGGATGAAATCTTCGAGGTTGCCCGGCGACACCATCATCACGGCCTGGCTCAAACCGTTGTAGGTGATTGCCAGGGCAATCTCTGAAGCCAGCGCCGCCTGACAGACTGATGCGCCGTTTTCGTATTCGCGAAAGTTCACACTTAAGGGTTTGGGTGCAGGGGCGTTAGTGTCGCTTCGATCATCGGCTTGTTCAACTTTGCACAACATGAAAAGAACCTCGAAGCGCTGAATTAAGTTCAGGCTACGGGTAACTTTTCAAAGCGTCCAATCGCTTGTTCCGATGCACCGATTGGTGATGTCTATCACGGCGGGCAAACATCTATGGTTCGGTTTTATAAAACCGACAGTTTCTCAGTGGGTCCGGTTGAATAACGTTCGTGCTTCGGCGAAACACTTCTCGGCAATCGCCGAACGTGGCTCGGTTTTTCGCATCACCAGGCCCAGGGGCGCGAGCACGCTGGCATCGGGCAATTCGATGAACGACAGGTGTTCGATGGGCTCTTCCAGGCCACTGTCCAGCGGCATGATCGCGCAGCAGAAACCTTCGTGGATCGCCTGCAGCAACTGGTAGGTCGAATCGCTTTCCAGGATCGGCTGCGGATCCAGTCCGCGGCTGCGAAAGCTCAGGTCGATGGATTTGCGGTAGTGCATGCCATTGCTGAGCATCCCCAGCGGCAGTTCGGCGGCGTCCTCCCAGCTCATTTGCGTGCCGTCGAAATGGAAGTGGCGGGTGTCGTACAACAGGCCGACGCGGGTCTCGCCGATCTCGAAAAACTCGAAATAGCTCGGGTTGACGTGGTCGAGGTAGCACACGCCCAGGTCCAGCTGATTGTTGCCCAGGCCCTCGATGATCTGGTCGGAACTCAGGGACGACAGGCTGTACTTGAGCTCGGGAAAGCTGCGGGACAGGCCCTGGATGTAGGTGACCGGGTTGAAGCTGCTGAGCGGCACCAGCCCCAGGCGCAGGTTACCCACGAGCTGGCCCCGGCACGCGGCGGCCTCGGCGAAGAGCCCGTCGTGGGCCGCCAGCAGGGTCCTGGCCCAGGCCAGTACACGCTCGCCGGCCTCGGTAAAACCTTCGAAGCGCTGGCCCCGGGTGACCAGCACCAGGTCCAGTTCATCCTCCAGGTTGCGCAGGCGCATCGACAGCGTGGGCTGGGTGATGTGGCAGCGCGCGGCCGCCTGGCCGAAGTGGCGGGTCTGCTCCAGGGCGATCAGGAACTTGAGTTGTTTGATGTCCAAGACGGCACCTGCTGGCGGGGGAGTGAGGGGGTAAGTATTGACTCAGGTGCGCAAGACACAAGGCGAGGCGCAAACATGAGGTGCGGACGATCTCACTGTCTTTGGCGTGCGTCCAATCACTGTTGTTTAAGGGGTTATCGACGGGCTCTATCATTGCTGTGGTTTCGGCTGTTTTTATATTGATAGATTGGCTCGATAGTCTGGTTGGTTAGAGTGATTAGACACGGCTTGATTTATAGAATTAGTCTCCGGAAGTCATCTAACTTAGCTATCTAATTCATGCCTGCCGGAGAACCCCATGAGCGTCAAACCGGATGCCTTGTTTATACCCTTGAATATTGCCGTGCTGACCGTCAGCGATACCCGTGAATATGCCAATGACACTTCCGGCCAATTACTCGTCAGCCGTTTGCTGGAAGCCGGTCACACCCTCAGCGAGCGCAACCTGCTCAAGGATGACCTGTACAAGATCCGCGCACAGGTGGCGAACTGGATCGCCGACGACGGCATCCAGGTGGTGCTGATCACGGGCGGCACCGGGTTCACCGGCCGCGACAGCACCCCCGAGGCCGTGGCCTGCTTGCTGGATAAACAGATCGATGGCTTCGGTGAGCTGTTCCGGGCGATTTCGATCCTCGACATCGGCACCTCCACGGTGCAGAGCCGGGCGCTGGCCGGGTTGGCCAATGGCACGTTGGTCTGCTGCCTGCCGGGGTCCACGGGCGCCTGCCGCACCGCGTGGGAAGGCATCCTTGCCGAGCAGCTCGACGCGCGCCACCGGCCGTGCAATTTCGTGCCGCACCTCAAGCCTGTGCAAGCCTGCGGGACGCGCGGATGAGCGCTTCACCCTTGATGCCGGTAGAGGACGCCATCGACCGTTTACTGACAATGGCCGAGGCGCAGTGGATTGAAGACAGCGAAGCCGTACCGCTCAGTGCCGCGCGGCAACGGGTATTGGCCAATGACCTGCTGGCGACCCTCGATCTGCCGCCGTGGCCGAACAGCGCCATGGATGGCTATGCCTTGAATGTGGAGGGTTGGGACGGGGAACCGCTGGCCGTGTCGCAGCAGGTGTTTGCCGGTCAGGCCCCCGAAGCCCTGGCGCCGGGAACCTGTGCGCGCATCTTCACCGGCGCACCGGTTCCGCCGGGTGCCGACTGCGTGGAGATGCAGGAGAACACGCAGGTACTGGATGACGGACGTATCCGCTTCAAGCAGCCCCTGAGCGCCGGCAGCAATATCCGCCCGCAAGGCCAGGAGAACCGCGTCGGCGATGTGCTGCTACGTGCCGGCAAGCGTCTCGGTCCGTTCGAACTGGCGGTCGCGGCGGCGCAGGGCTGCACCCATGTGCAGGTGGTGCGCCGACCCCGGGTGGCGTTGCTGTCCACCGGCGATGAACTGGTCGAGCCGGGCAATCCCCTCAAGCCCGGCAGCATCTACAACAGCAACCGGACATTGTTGAGCCATTGGTTGAGTGCCTTGGGTTGCGAGGTCATCGATGCCGGCATTCTTCCCGACGAACCACGCCAGACGCGGCTCAAGCTCGAACAACTGCAACACACGGCAGACCTGATGCTCAGCACGGGCGGTGTGTCCGCCGGTGACGCCGACTGCCTCGGCCAGGTGCTGCGCGAGTGCGGCAAGCCGTTGCTGTGGAAACTCTCGATCAAACCCGGCAAGCCATTGACCGTGGGCCACTTCGGCCGCGTGCCGGTGATTGGCCTGCCGGGTAATCCGACATCGGCATTGGTCACTTTCGGACTGTTGGCCCGGGCTTATCTGTTGCGGATTCAGGGCGTGGAAGAGGTCGAGCCGTTGAGCTTCCCGGTCAGTGTCGGTTTTGCCTGGCCCAAACCCGGGAGTCGCCGCGAATACCTGCGGGCGAAACTCGAAGGAGGGAGAGCGGTGCTCTATCCGAACCAGAGTTCAGGCGTGTTGCTGGGTGCATCCTGGGCGGACGGGCTGGTGGAAGTGCTTGAGGGCTGCGCACTGAAAGTGGGCGACACAGCGCGGTTCATACCCTTCAGCGAACTGTTCTGAATTCAGCAAACATACTGTGGGAGCGGGCTTGCCCGCGAAGCGGCCGGCACATTCAACAGAGATGTCGACTGACCTGACGCCTTCGCGAGCAAGCCCGCTCCCACAGTTTTGATCTTCAGTGAACGCCAATCCCACGGCCGGCAAAAATACCTTGTGGGAGCGAGCCTGCTCGCGAAGAGGTCGGCACATCCAACACAGATGTCGACTGACCCACCGCTTTCGCGAGCAGGCTCGCTCCCACAGTTTTGATCTTCAGTGAACGCCAATCCCAAGGCCAGCCACAATCCCTTGTGGGAGCGGGCTTGCCCGCGAAGAGGCCGGCACATCCAACACAGATGTCGACTGACCTGACGCCTTCGCGAGCAAGCCCGCTCCCACAGTTTTGATCTTCAGTGAACGCCAATCCCACGGCCGGCCACAATCCCTTGTGGGAGCGGGCTTGCCCGCGAAGAGGCCGGCACATCCAACAGAGACGTCGACTGACCTGACGCCTTCGCGAGCAAGCTCGCTCCCACAGTTTTGATCTTCAGTGAACGCCAATCTCACGGCCAGCCACAATCCCTTGTGGGAGCGGGCTTGCCCGCGAAGAGGCCGGCACATTCAACAGAGATGTCGACTGACCTGACGCCTTCGCGAGCAAGCCCGCTCCCACAGTTTTGATCGTCAGTGAACGCCAATCTCACGGCCGGCCACAATCCCTTGTGGGAGCGGGCTTGCCCGCGAAGAGGCTGGCACATTCAATAGAGATGTCGACAGGCCTGACGCCTTCGCGAGCAAGCCCGCTCCCACAGGTTCTGTGTGTTTCTTTAGTGTCAGTTCAACACAAAATCCACCGGCTCCAGCTGCGGTGGCAACTCCGTCACACCCAGTGCCGCCAGCACATCGCGCTCGATGTTGCGCACGATGGCGTCGGTGGGCAGGTCGTTTTCGTCGCGGCCGAAGGGGTCTTCCAGTTCGTCGGCAATCGCATCCAGGCCAAAAAAGGTGTAGCTGACAATCGCGGTGAAGATCGGTGTCAGCCAGCCCAGGGGTTCGGCCATGGCAAACGGCAGGAGGATGCAGAACAGGTAGATGGTGCGGTGCAGCAACAGGGTGTAGGGAAACGGCAGCGGGGTGTGCTTGATCCGCTCACAGACGGCCTGGGCGTGGGTCAGGCCGGCCAGGTGGTTGGCCATGAGCGTGTAGCGCCAGTCGTTGATCGCCCCGGACTCGTTGAGTGTCGAGCACTGCTGACCGACCTGCATCAGGATCTGCCCGCTGATGTCCGTGGTGTTGCCCTGGGGCATCGGGTGCAGCCAGTCGCCACTGGCGGCCAGTTCGTTTTCCCGGCGCAGCCGCGCGTTGAGGGCATGGGCGAAGCCGCACAGGTTGCTGAGGATCGTGTGTCGTTCAGCCGCGTCCTTGATTACCAGGGTTTCACGAATCATCGAACGGACTTCGACTATCACATCGCCCCACGCCTTGCGCGCTTCATACCAGCGGTCGTAGCAGGCGTTGTTGCGAAAGCTCATGAAGATCGACAACGACAAACCCAGCAGCGTGAAGGGCGTTGCGCTGACCTTGGAAAAGTAGCTGGGATGCAAGGTTTCAATGAGCACGATGGCCGAGGCGAGCAATGTCACCATCAGGCTGCGCCAGGCAATGCGCTTGGCAATCGAACCCTTGAGGGACGTCAGCACGCCGATCAGGTTGGGTTTGGGTCTCACGATCATGGGGTTCAGCCGCCCGTCATGTTCATGAAGCGAATGACCTGGACATCGTCGTTCACTTCGAAGTTGTGCCGATAAGGCTTGAGTTTCATCGCCTCGATAATGGCTTTTTCCAGGCGCTCGGGCTGTCCGGGGTGGCTGCGCAAGACAGCCTTGAGATCCACCGAGTGCTCATTGCCCAGGCACAGCAGCAGGCGTCCTTCCACGGTCAGCCGCACCCGATTGCAGGTGCCGCAGAAGTTGTGGCTGTGGGGGGAGATGAACCCCAGGCGAATCTGCGGCGCCTCGGCCAGGCGCCAGTAGCGCGACGGACCCTGGGTCGACTCGGCGGAATCAATCAAAGTGTAGCGTTCGGCGATGCGTTCGCGGACCTGCGCGCTTGCGAAAAACGATTCGGCGCGGCTGTGCTCGTCGATGGTGCCCAACGGCATTTCCTCGATGAAGGAGATGTCGAGGTTGCGGTCGATGGCGAATCTCACCAGATCATTGATCTCATGGTCGTTGCGGCCCTTCATCACCACGCAGTTGAGCTTGGTGTTGTGGAAACCGGCCTGGTTGGCCGCGTCGATGCCCTTGATGACCTGCGCCAGGTCACCGGTGCGGGTCAGTTCGCGAAAGCGTTGCGGGTCCAGGCAGTCGAGGCTGATGTTGAGGCGCTTGACCCCGGCCTCGAACAACGGCACAGCCAGCTTGGCCAGTTGCGAACCGTTGGTGGTCATGCACAGTTCACGCAGGCCGGGCAGGGCGGCGATCTTTTCGCACAGCTGCACCACGCCCGGACGAATCAGCGGCTCGCCCCCGGTGAGACGGATCTTGCGGGTGCCCAGCGCGACGAAGCTTTGCGCCGTTTGATAGATCTCTTCCAGGGTCAGCACCCGTTGCCGGGGCAGAAACTGCATGTCCTCGGCCATGCAATACACGCAACGGAAATCGCAGCGGTCGGTGACCGACATGCGCAGATAGTCCACGCGCCGGGAGAAGCCATCGATCAAGACTCGTTCTGACATGACACCCTCGCTTGGTACTGCATGCGTTGAATGGACATTCCGTTAATCGGGTTTTTTCTTTGTAGGAGCGAGCCTGCTCGCGATGGTCGTTAACGATGACGCGTGCTGACTGGCTGAACGCGGTGATCTTGAGTCCATCGCGAGCAAGCTCGCTCCCACAGGTATTGCGCTGTTAACGGATCTGTTGAGCCCTGCTCGCGATGGTCGTTAACGATTACGCGTGCTTACTGACTAAACGCGGTGCTCTTGAGTCCATCGCGAGCAAGCTCGCTCCTACAGGAATTGCGTTGTTAACGGATCTGTTGAGCCCTGCTCGCGATGGTCGTTAACGATGACGCGTGCTGGCTGACTGAACGCGGTGCTCTTGAGTCCATCGCGAGCAGGCTCGCTCCTACAGGTATTGCGCTGTAAACGGATCTGTTGAGCGCAGGCTAAGAGCAACTTTAACGGGCGTCCAATCACTATTAACAACCGGGTGATCGAGCGGGTCGATGATGAACTTTGTTTTGTGGTTTAAAGGACTTTAATTGATTTTAAGTCATTGATTAATAATGATAAAAACCAATGATAGAGCGTTTCGATAATGCGGTCGTAAATAGCGATTAGACAATAATTTACCCCTGTTCATATGCTTTTCTCCGTCAAACGATCAATGGCCTGAATCAGGTCACGGAGAAGTACCATGTCTCAAGTCGACCGCTACAAACCCTACAAAGGTGCCGCCGCCGGTTGGGGTGCACTGATTGCTGTCACCAAGAACTGGCTGGGCAGTGAAAACGCGCTGAAGAACATTCGCGCCATGCTCAAGACCAACCAGAACGGCGGCTTCGACTGCCCCGGTTGTGCCTGGGGCGAGTCGCCGGAAAACGGCATGGTCAAGTTCTGCGAAAACGGCGCCAAAGCGGTTAACTGGGAAGCCACGGGGCGTCTGGTCGACCCGGCGTTCTTCAACAAATACAGCGTCTCGGCGCTGGCCGAACAGAGTGATTACTGGCTGGAGTATCAGGGCCGCCTGACCCACCCGATGCGCTATGACGCGGCCACCGACCGTTACGTGGAAACCACCTGGGACGAGGCCTTCGCGACGATCGCCCGGCACCTCAACGCGCTGGAATCGCCGGACCAGGCCGAGTTCTATACCTCGGGCCGGGCCAGCAACGAGGCGGCTTATTTGTACCAGCTGTTCGTGCGGGCCTACGGCACCAACAACTTTCCGGACTGCTCGAACATGTGCCACGAAGCCAGCGCGGTGAGCATGATCGAGAGCCTCGGCGTGGGCAAAGGCACCGTGGTGTTCGACGACCTGGAACATGCCGACGCGATCTTCGTCATCGGCCAGAACCCCGGCACCAACCACCCGCGGATGCTCGAACCCTTGCGCGAAGCGGTCAAGCGCGGAGCTCAGGTGATCTGCATCAACCCGCTCAAGGAGCGCGGACTGGAGCGCTTCCAGCATCCACAGCACCCGATCGAAATGCTCATGAACGGCTCCGAGCCGACCAACACCGCGTACTTCCGCCCGGCACTGGGTGGTGACATGGCGGTCATGCGCGGCATGGTCAAGTTCCTGCTGCAGTGGGAGCGCGAAGCACAGGTCAGCGGCGGCGAGCCGGTGTTCGACCACGAGTTCATCGCCGAACACACCTCCGGAATGGGCGCCTACCTGGGCGAAGTCGACGCCACCAGCTGGGAGCACATCGAGCAGCAGTCGGGCATGCCCCTGGCAGACATCGAGCTCGCGGCCCGCATGTACGCCCGGGCCAAGCGCGTGATCATGTGCTGGGCGATGGGCCTGACCCAGCACACGCATTCGGTGCCGACCCTGCAGGAAGTCATCAACCTGATGCTGCTGCGCGGCAACGTCGGCCGTCCCGGCGCGGGCCTGTCACCGGTTCGCGGTCACAGCAACGTGCAGGGCGACCGCACCATGGGCATCAACGAGCTGGCGCCCACCGAGTTGCTCGATGCCCTGGAAAAACGCTTCTCCTTCAAGCCGCCGCGTGAGCATGGCCACAACACCGTGATGGCGATCGGCGCGATGGAGCAGGGGCGCTCGAAAGTGTTTATCGCCCTGGGCGGCAACTTTGCCCAGGCCACCCCGGACACGCCGCGTACCCACGCCGCGTTGCGCAAGTGCGACCTCACCGTGCACATCGCCACCAAGCTCAACCGCAGCCATCTGGTCACCGGTCGTGAGGCGCTGATCCTGCCGTGCCTGGGCCGCACCGACATCGACATCCAGGCCGAAGGGCCGCAAGGCGTCACCGTGGAAGACACCTTCAGCATGATCCACATTTCCCACGGCCAACTGAAACCCAAGTCCAAACACCTGCTGTCGGAACCGGCGATCATCGCCGGCATCGCGGCCGCGACACTGGGCAAACACCCGATCGACTGGAACTGGGCCATCGGCGATTACGGTCGCATCCGCAACATGATCGCCGACACCATTCCCGGCTTCGAAGATTTCAACCGGCGCTTGCTGCACCCGGGCGGTTTCCACATGCCCAACGACGCAGCCAAACGCATCTGGAAAACCGCCAGCGGCAAAGCCCAGTTCACCCCGAGCGTGCTGCCGGAGCACCTGATCAGCGAGGGCGTGCGCAACCTGGTGGTCAAGCCGCACCTGATTCTGCAGACCATGCGCTCTCACGATCAGTACAACACCACGCTGTACGGCCTGGATGACCGCTATCGCGGGGTTTACGGCATGCGCGACGTGGTGTTCGCCAACGAGCAGGACATTCGCCGGCTGGGTTTCGAACCGGGGCAGAAGGTCGACCTGGTGGCGCTGTGGGACGACGAACGCGAACGTCGGGTCAGCGGTTTCACCCTGATCGCCTACGACATTCCGGCCGGTCAGGCGGCGGCGTACTACCCGGAGACCAATCCACTGGTGCCGCTGGAAAGTTACGGTGACCGCACCTTCACGCCGACTTCCAAGTTCGTCGCCATCCGGCTGGAGCAGGCCAGGGCCAGCAACCTGATCTCGACGTCCGCCGCCTAGTACCGATCACTCAAGACATTGTGGGAGCGAGCTTGCTCGCGATTGCAGGGTGCCAGGCGCCATTGATGTTGAAGGTGCCGGCCTCATCGCAAGCAAGCTCGCTCCCACAGTTTTAAATCCGCAATGAGGATTTCGACATGTTCAATCTGGAGGCACTGGACCTGGCGCGGATGCAATTCGCGTTCACGGTTTCGTTCCACATCATCTTTCCCGCCATCACCATCGGGCTGGCCAGTTTCCTGGCGGTACTTGAAGGCTTATGGCTGAAGACCCACAACGACACCTACCGCGATCTCTACCATTTCTGGTCGAAGATCTTCGCCGTCAACTTCGGCATGGGCGTGGTCTCGGGGCTGGTCATGGCCTACGAGTTCGGCACCAACTGGAGCCGCTTCTCCGACTTCGCCGGCAGCATCACCGGGCCGTTGCTGACCTATGAGGTGCTCACGGCGTTCTTCCTCGAAGCCGGTTTCCTCGGGGTCATGCTGTTCGGCTGGAACCGGGTAGGGCGTGGCTTGCACTTCTTCTCGACGGTGATGGTCGCCATCGGCACGCTGATTTCGACCTTCTGGATTCTCGCCTCCAACAGCTGGATGCAGACGCCCCAGGGTTTCGAGATCGTCGACGGTCGCGTGATGCCGCTGGACTGGCTGGCCATCGTGTTCAACCCGTCGTTCCCTTACCGCCTGGCGCACATGGCGATTGCCGCCTTCGTGGCCACGGCGTTCTTTGTCGGCTCGTCGGCGGCGTGGCACCTGCTGCGCGGCAACGACACCCGGCAAGTGCGCAAGATGCTGTCGATGGCGCTGTGGATGGCCTTGATCGTCTGCCCGATCCAGGCCGTGGTCGGTGACGCCCATGGCTTGAACACCCTGGAACATCAACCGGCGAAGATCGCTGCCATCGAAGGGCACTGGGAAAACAACGGTAGCGAAGCGACGCCGCTGGTGCTGTTCGGCATCCCGGACATGCAGGCCGAGAAGACCAAATACGCCATCGAGATTCCGTACCTGGGCAGCCTGATCCTGACCCACAGCCTCGACAAGCAAATCCCGGCGCTCAAAAGCTTCCCGAAAGAGGATCGCCCCAACGCGACGATCATTTTCTGGAGCTTCCGCGTCATGGCCGGGCTGGGCATGTTGATGGTGCTGGCCGGCGTGCTCGGCCTGGTCCTGCGTCGCAGTGGTGCCATCTACCGCAATCGCTGGTTCCTGCGCCTGATGCTGTGGATGGGGCCAAGCGGCCTGATCGCCATGCTCGCCGGCTGGATCACCACGGAAGTGGGGCGCCAGCCGTGGGTGGTGTATGGCCTGCAACGTACCGCGAATGCCGCGTCCAATCACAGCGTCACGCAGTTGAGCCTCTCGTTGGCGCTGTTCGTGGTGATCTACTTCTCGGTCTTCACGGTGGGTATCGGCTACATGATGAAACTGGTGGCCAAGGGGCCAAAACCCCATCACGAGCAGGCGCCTGCGGTGCATGCCGATCAGGTCATCACACCGCGCCGGCCGCTGTCTGCCGACGCTGAAATCCTCGAAACCGACGCCCGCGTCAATTGAAGGAAGGGAGTTGAGTCATGGGTATTCAAGGTATCGATTTATCGCTGATCTGGGGCGTGATCATCGCCTTCGGCGTGATGATGTACGTGATCATGGACGGCTTCGACCTGGGATTGGGCATTCTGTTTCCGCTGATCCCGGATGCGAAGGAGCGCGATGTGATGATGAACACCGTGGCACCGGTCTGGGACGGCAACGAGACCTGGCTGGTGCTGGGTGGTGCGGCCCTGTACGGCGCGTTCCCGCTGGCCTATTCGGTGATCCTGGAGGCGCTGTACCTGCCGTTGATCCTGATGTTGTGCGGCTTGATCTTCCGCGGCGTGGCGTTCGAGTTTCGCTTCAAGGCCAGCCCTGAAAAGCGGCATGTCTGGGACATGGCGTTCATCGGCGGCTCGCTGCTGGCGACCTTCTCCCAGGGCGTGGTGATCGGCACTTACATTGCCGGTATCCCGGTGGTCGACCGCCAGTTCGCCGGTGGCTCGCTGGACTGGCTGGCACCCTTTCCGTTGTTCTGCGGAGTCGGCCTGATCGTCGCCTATGCGCTGCTCGGCAGCACCTGGTTGCTGGTCAAGACCGAAGGCATGCTCGAGTCGCGGATGCGCCTGTTCACCCGGCCCCTGGCCTGGCTGCTATTGGCGGTGATCGGCGTGATCTGCGTGTGGACGCCGATCCTGCATCCGGACATCGCCACCCGCTGGTTTGCCCATGCGCACCTGGCGGTGTTTGGAGGTCTCGCGGTGCTGGCCTTGCTGGCGATGTTCGGCTTGCTCAAGACCCTGCGCCAACGCCACACCCATTGGCCGTTCGCCTTCACCCTGATGCTGGTGTTCCTGGGGTACATCGGTCTGGCGTTCAGTATCTGGCCGAACATCGTGCCGCCGTCGATCAGCCTGTGGGCGGCGGCGTCACCACCGACCAGCCAGTTGTTCATCCTGATCGGGGCGCTGTTCATCCTGCCGATCATCCTGATGTACACGGTCTGGAGCTACTACGTGTTCCGCGGCAAAGTGAGGATTGGCGATGGCTACCATTGATTCCCGTGAACCGGCACCGGCGCCTTGGTACAAGCGCCTGGGGTGGCTGGTGTTGATCTGGCTGGGCAGTGTGGTTGCGTTGGGGGTGGTGGCGGGGGCGTTGCGGGTGTTGATGCAGGTGGCTGGGATGAGTAGTCACTGAGGGCAAGTCGTTAGTAGGTTCCAGTTTGCTTTGAGGTGTTTGGATTGGGTTGGGTGAATATCCATTCCTGGGGTAACGGCGACTATTGGTTCCGCCCTTACGGCGGGTCACTTTGGAAAAGCCTGTAGGAGCGAGCTTGCTCGCGATGGAGGTCAACGATGATGCGGGGAGCCTGACACCCCGCGGTGCTCTCAGGTTTTTCGCGAGCAAGCTCGCTCCTACAGAGCCAGCCGCCATCGGCCATCCATGGCCGGCGGCGGCTAACCCGGCATCCATGCCGGGTTGCCCACTGCGCAGAACCTGCGCTCGGCCTCTCGAGGGGGCAAGAAGATCAAAAGCCAAAGCAAAAGCGAGGCGGCCTACCGGCCGACCTGGTTCTGATGGGTACGTGTTTCCCTGTAGGAGCGAGCTTGCTCGCGATGGACGTCAACGATAACGCGCGCTGTCTGAATGATCGCGTTGTTCAGACGTTTTTCGCGAGCAAGCTTCGCTCCTACAGGTACGATATGCCTCGCGGCCAAGGACTTCAGTTTCACCGCAAAAAATCCTTGAAGCGCACAGAGTCTTGTTCTTACTGCGCCCCAAACATCGCCGTCCAGTAAATCCCCGCATCGCTCTTCGGATCGGTCGCGTAAGCCGCGCCCAGTTCGCGGAACTGCGGGTTCATCAGGTTGGCGCAGTGGCCGGGGCTGGTCAGCCAGCCTTCGACCACTTTGTGCGCGGTGTCTTGCCCGGCGGCGATGTTTTCGCCGATCTGCTGGAAGTCGTAGCCGGCCAGTTCCGCGCGGTCGCCCGGGGTGCGGCCATCGCGGTCCTTGTGGTCGAAGTAGTTGTTGTTGGCCATGGAGCGCGAGTTGCCTTCGGCGGCGCTGGCCAGTGTGGCGTTCCAGGCCAGCGGCGGCGCGGCGGCGAAGGATTGCGCGCCGCACTGGCGTGGGCGGGTGCGTGCGGCGTTGAGTTCGGTGAGCAGCTTCTGGCCTTCGGTCTGGGCGTCGCCCAGGCGTGCGCTCAACAATGGCCGAGCGACCACGATGCGCCATTGCCGGTCCTGGCGGAAGACGCCGACATCGACGAATTGCGGGTCGAGGACGATCTGGCAAAAACTCTCCTGGATCGCCTTCATCGCCGCGGCTGCATCGCGAGGTCCGAACAGGCTGATGGCCTGCACGTTCTTCATCGGATAACCGGCAGCGGCCATGGCTTGCTGCAGATCACCGATGCTCGGGGCGGTCAGCACCAGGCGCGGGTCGGCCGACAGTGGCGGCAGCTCCGATGACACCTGGCCGGCACAGCGCTGCAGTTGGCTGCGGTAGAGGTTGATCGATTCGATCAATTGCGCTTCGTCCGCCGCCATGGCGTTGGCGGCACATACCAGGCCCAGTGACACACCGGCCAGGCGCATTGCGGATGAGATGAATCCCATGAAAATCCCCCTTGAGCAGATGGCGCCCATGATGCGCGAAGTTGACCCATCCAGGACAACGGATTTATCCAGAGTGTAGTGGGGTAAGCGAAATCATTTCACTACTACACTGTATCGAATCGCTCACCGAGTGACACCGACCATGCGCCTCGACTGGATCGCCACCTGCCTTGCCCTCACGCTGTTCGCCGGCCCGGTATCGGCTACGGATCAGGAACAAAAAAAGGAATCGGCCGAGAACAAGGCCGAGGTGCTGGAACAGAAGGCCGCCGAGAACAAAAAGCCCGCAACGGAACCCAAGGTCGAAGCCATTACTCCGTCCGAGGTCCAGGCCGTTGACCCGGCGGGTGTCGCGCCGCTGGACGATGCGATCACGTGCCTGGCCCGTTCCATTTACTGGGAAGCCAAGGGCAAGGACGCTGCCGACATGGAGGCGGTGGCCAATGTGGTCATGAATCGCCTGGGTCACGAGGGCTTTCCGGACACGGTGTGCAAGGTGGTCAAGCAGGGATCGGAGACCAAGAGCTGTCAGTTCTCCTGGTGGTGTGACGGCAAATCCGATTCGGTCCAGGAAGAGGTGCCGTATGCGATGGCCAAGGAAATCGCGCGCAAGGCCCTGAACAAAGAGCTGCCGGATCGCACCCAGGGTGCCTTGTATTTCCATGACCGTACGGCCAAGCCGGATTGGGCCAGGAAATACATCAAGACCGTGGATATTGGCTTGTTCCGCTTTTACAAACCCCATGACGGATCTGCCAGATAGCAGCGGTGATTTCGGCCAAATATTTTATTTTTTTGAGGCCGTGCGAGGTGCTATCGAAACTGAAATGTTTCTGTTTTATAAGCTTCATAACGTAACCGTGCGCGAATGACGCGATAAGCAGGAACCACACATGAAGCTGATGAGGGTCTGGATCAGTAATCTCGCGCCGATCACGGCGCTGTCGATGGCGTGCCTCCCATGACCGTCCTGGTCACCGGTGCTGCCGGTTTCATCGGTTTTCATACGGTCCAGCGCTTGTGCCGCGAGGGGCAGGACGTCGTCGGTATCGACAACCTCAACGACTACTACGACGTGGAACTCAAGCACGCACGCCTCAAGGTGCTGGAGACTTTGCCGGGTTTTCACTTCCGGAAAATGGACATCGTCGACAAACCGGCCCTGATGGACCTGTTCCGCGACCACGGTTTTACCGAGGTGGTGCACCTGGCGGCGCAAGCCGGGGTGCGTTATTCGCTGGACAACCCGGATGTCTATGCCCAGTCGAACCTGGTCGGTTTTCTCAATGTACTGGAAGCCTGTCGGCACCATCGCCCCAAGCATCTGATCTACGCCTCGAGCAGTTCGGTGTACGGCACCAACAGCAAGATGCCGTTCAGTGTCGATGACCCTGTCGAACATCCCGTATCGCTGTACGCCGCCAGTAAGCGCGCCAATGAACTGTTGGCCGAAAGTTACTGCCATTTGTATGGCTTGAAAGCCAGTGGCTTGCGCTTTTTTACCGTCTACGGCCCGTGGGGCCGCCCGGACATGGCGCTGTTCAAGTTCACCGACGCCATCCTCAAAGGCCTGCCCATCGACATTTACAACCAGGGCCAGATGTCGCGCGACTTTACCTACGTCGACGACATTGTCGAAGGCATCGCCCGACTGCGTCCAAAGCCTCCGGTGCCGCAAGGCGGCGCCGCTGGCGTCAACCGGCTCTTCAACATCGGGCGTGGCAAACCGGTGGCGTTGCTGGATTTCATCGAGTGCCTGGAGTCGGCCCTGCATCTGCAGGCCCGACGCAACTACCTGCCGATGCAGGCCGGTGATGTGGTCAAGACCTGGGCCGATGTCTCGGCACTGGCCGAATGGGTGGGCTTCAGCCCGCAGGTGACGCTGGAAACCGGCGTCGCAGCGTTTGTGCAGTGGTATCGGCAGTTCTATCGGATTTGAAGCGTTCGCCTCTGATCTCGGAAAAATCATAAAGGGCGAGAGAGACTCCATGAGCCAAGACATTTTTGTATCCGTACTGATTCCCGCCAAGAACGAAGCGAACAACCTCAAGCCGCTGCTAGAGGAAATTCGCGTGGCGTTGGCCCATGAGTCGTACGAAATCATCGTCGTCGACGATGGCAGCACCGATGCGACCCTGCAGGAACTGCGGCAGATCCGCCACGACGGCTTGAACACCCTGCGCATCCTCCATCACGAGCGGTCGCTGGGGCAGAGCACGTCGCTGTACCACGCCGCCCGCGAGGCCCGCGGGCAATGGCTGGCGACCCTCGATGGCGACGGCCAGAACGACCCGGCGGACATCCCCGGCATGCTGGCGCTGGTGCGCGGCGAACCGGGCAAGGTCGATGTGCAACTGGTCGCCGGGCACCGGGTCAATCGCCGCGACACCGCGAGCAAACGCTACGCCTCGCGGTTCGCCAACAACCTGCGCCGCCGTCTGCTCAAGGACGCCACCCCGGACACCGGTTGCGGCCTGAAGCTGATCGAGCGCGCGGCGTTCCTGCGCCTGCCGTACTTCGACCACATGCACCGCTTCATTCCGGCGCTGATCCAGCGTCACAACGGGCGCATGATCGTGCACCCGGTCAACCACCGGCCGCGCACGGCCGGGGTGTCGAAATACGGCAACCTCGACCGCGCGCTGGTGGGGATTCTTGACCTGATCGGTGTCTGGTGGCTGATCAAGCGCACGCGGCTGAACACCATTGCCCAGGAGCTCCAGGGATGATGCTGACCCGTGAAACCCTGTGGCTGGTGGTCGGCTTTGCAGGGCAGATTGCCTTTACCGGGCGGTTTGTCCTGCAGTGGCTGTACAGCGAGTACAAAAAGCGCAGCGTGATCCCGACCAGCTTCTGGTATCTGAGCATCGTTGGCAGCTCCTTGCTGCTGGCCTACGCCATCTACCGTCAGGATCCGGTGTTCATTGCCGGGCAGGCCTTTGGCTCCATCGTCTATTTTCGCAACCTGCAATTGATTGCCAAAAGCCGCAGCGTGAAGGAATAAACCATGCGTAGATCGTTGTCGCCCCGGGTCGAGTGCCTGGGGCTGATGCTGCTTGCCCTGTTGTTGATCGGCGCGGGGCTGGGGCTACGCCAGGCACAGAACGTGGATGAGGAGCGCTTCCTCGGCGTCGCCCTGGAGATGCTGCAGAACGGCTCGTGGTTGATCCCGCACCGTGCCGCCGAGATCTACGGCGACAAACCGCCGATTTTCATGTGGACGGTGGCGTTCTTCACCTGGCTGACCGGCAAGCCCAACATCGCGCTCTACCTGCCGGGACTGTTTTCGGCCGTGACGGTCACGGCGATGGTCTATGACCTGGGCCGCCGCTTGTGGACCCAGCGTATCGGGCGTAACGCTGCGCTGTTGTACCTGGCGACCTACCAGACCTACAGCATCCTGCGCACCGGCCAGATCGACAGCTTTTTGATTCTGTTCACTTCGCTTGGCCTGTACGGTCTGGCGCGGCACCTGCTGCTCGGCCCGGCGTGGCGCTGGTTTTACGCCGGCTGCGCGGCCATGGGCATTGGCGTGATCACCAAAGGCGTGGGTTTTTTGCCGGCGCTGTTGCTGATTCCGTACGCCTATGCGGTGCGCAAAGGCTGGCCGGGTGTGGTGGCCATGCCTGGCGAGACGCGCAAGTGGTTGCTGGGGTTTGCGCTGTTGCTTGGCGCCATCGCGATCTGGCTGTTGCCCCTGGCCTTGTCCATCGCCTTCAATGGCCGCGCCGACGAAATTGCCTATGCGCGGGAGATCCTCCTGCACCAGACCGCGGGCCGCTATGCCGCCGCGTGGCATCACCGCGAACCGTTCTGGTACTTCTTCACCAACGTTATTCCGCAGTACTGGCTACCGTTGGTACTGGTGCTGCCATGGCTGGTGCCAGCCTGGCGTCGTCAGTTGCAAAAGCGTGACGGGCGGGTCCTGGTGTTGCTCGGTTGGGTGGTGCTGGTGGTGCTGTTCTTCTGCATCAGCACGGGCAAGCGCAAGCTGTACATCTACCCGGCGCTGCCCGGGCTGGTGCTGGTCGCCGCGCCGTTGATCCCGTGGCTGCTCAAGCGCTGGTTCAAAAAGCACCCGCGTTTGCGTCGGGTGTTGCCGGCACTGGTGGCGACCTGGTTCGCGCTGTGGTTCGCCCGGGGTTTCATCGAACCGCTCAAGGACGGCACCAACATCGATCAGGTGCTGATGGCGCAGGCGGCGACCATGACCCAGGACGCCGATCTGGTGCTGGTCAACTGGGAGGAGGGGCACTGGTTGTTCGCCCGCCAGCCGATCGTGCATTTCGGCATGGATAACTCGTCCATCGAGAAGGCCGCGCTGTATCTGCGCGAACACCCCAAGGCCTACGCCTTGGTGCCGGATGACGTTTTGAACCAGTGCTTCAAAGCCGAAGCGGCCCGTGAACTGGGCGAAAACTCACGGGCGAACTGGTCGATCGTGGGCGTGGATGCCGACAACGGCAAATGCCAGCCGCCAGAAGCCGGCAAAGCCTATCGGTTCAGCTGGAACGACCCGCACATGCCAATGGTGCCGGCGCAGGTAGCCAATCCCTGAAGACAAAAAAGTCCTTCAGACATTCCCGGGAACCTGTAGGAGCCAGCCTGCTGGCGATGGACTCGAATGCGCCGCGTTCATCCAATTCCCCCGCGTTATCGTTAACGACCATCGCTGGCAAGCCAGCTCCCACAGGGGACCGTGCCCACGCTGAAACTACTGTAGGAGCCAGCTTGCTGGCGATGGACTCCAATGCGCCGCGTTCATCCAGTTCGCACGCGTTATCGTTGACGAGCATCGCTGGCAAGCCAGCTCCCACAGGGGACCGTGCCCGCGCTGAAACTGTAGGAGCCAGCCTGCTGGCGATGGACTCCAGTGCGCCGCGTTCATCCGGTTCGCACGCGTTATCGTTGACGAGCATCGCTGGCAAGCCAGCTCCCACAGGGGGCCGTGCCCACGCTGAAACTACTGTAGGAGCCAGCTTGCTGGCGATGGACTCCAATGCGCCGCGTTCATCCGGTTCGCACGCGTTATCGTTGACGAGCATCGCTGGCAAGCCAGCTCCCACAGGGGGCCGTGCCCACGCTGAAACTACTGTAGGAGCCAGCCTGCTGGCGATGGACTCGAATGCGCCGCGTTCATCCGGTTAACACGCGTTATCGTTAACGACCATCGCAGGCAAGCCAGCTCCCACAGGGGGCCGTGCCCACGCTGAAACTGTAGGAGCCAGCTTGCTGGCGATGGACTCCAGTGCGCCGCGTTCATCCAGCTCACCCGCGTTATCGTTAACGACCATCGCTGGCAAGCCAGTGACAGGAGACCGCGTTCGGCTCTCCTGTCACTGGCTGGCGTCCAGCACCACGCGGTAGCGCGCCTTGCCGCTGCGCAAGTGATCGATGGCGTCGTTGATCCGGCTCATGGGAAACATCTCGACCTGCGGCAGGATCTGGTGGCGGGCGCAGAATTCCAGCATGGCCGCGGTGTTGGCGGGTGAACCGACCGGTGAGGCGGACATGGTTTTTTGCTGGGGAATCAGGTTGAACACGTGCACCGGAATGGCGTCGGGCACGACGCCGACAAAGTGCAGGCGCCCCTTGCCGCGCAGCGTGGCGAGCATGGCGGTCCAGTCGAGATTGGCGTTGGCGGTGACCAGGAGAAAATCCAGGGTGCCGGCAATGTCGTTGAGCGCATCGGAGTCGGTCGAGGCGACCACCTTGTGTGCGCCCAGGCGCCTGGCTTCGTCCTGCTTGCTCAGCGATGAGGTGAACGCCGTGACTTCGCAGCCCCAGGCGTTGAGAAAGCGCAGCGCCAGGTGACCAAGGCCGCCGATGCCCACCACGCCGACCCGGTCAGTGGGCTTGATGCCGAATTCCACCAGCGGGTTGAACACGGTCGAGCCGGCACAGAACAACGGCCCTGCCATTGCCGGGTCGAGCCCCGCAGGGATCGGCAGGGCCCAGGCCCAGTGCGAGCGGACGCGGTCGGCAAAACCGCCGTTGCTGCCGATGATGGTCGGTTGCACTGTGCTGCACAGGTTATGCGAGCCTTCGATACAGGAGGTGCAATGCATGCAACTGCCCTTGTACCAGCCGATGCCCACCCGTTGCCCCAGTTCCAGGCCACGCACCTGGGCGCCCATGCGCACGATACGGCCGACCACCTCATGGCCGGGAATGAACGGGTAGCGGCTGATACCCCAATCGTCGTCGATCAGCGACTGGTCGGAGTGGCAGACGCCGCAATACTCCACGGCGACTTCCACCTCATCGTTGCCCAACGGACCGGGATCGTAGCTGTAGCGTTCCAGTGGCGCGCCCGCTGTCGTGGCGGCCCAACCGGTAAAGGTGGTGAGTTCGCTGCTGTCGCTCATGGGATACCTCCAGATCAGAAGTCAGGGGCCTTGGCCGCTCGGGTGCAGCGGCGGAGCGAGGAAAGTGTAGCGGGTTGCCGGCGGTCCATCGGGCGCGAGCCTGGATACTTGAAAATACAAAGGCGCCCGATCTGGACACAATGCCGATACATGAGCGCGGTTTGATGGGCCAGGTCCCACGCCCACAGAGAGATCCGCCATGTTCCGCAAACTGCAGCAGGTTGCCAGAATGTTCAGCCAGAGCGCCCGATTGATGGTCGGTGTTCCCGAGTACGACAACTACGTGGCACAAATGGCCCGCAACCGTCCGGGTGAGCCAGTGATGAGTTATGAGATGTTTTTCCGCGAACGTCAGGAAGCGCGTTTTGGCCGGGGGAAATGCAATACGCGGTGCTGCTGACCCGAGCGTTACCTCAGAAATCCAGATCGATCACGAAGGCATCATCGAAATCAGGATTTTCATTGATGCCGTTCTTGGCATAGCCCCGTGGGTTGCAGACCACCCGGGTATTGCCCACACGATAATCAAAACTGCCATGGGTGTGCCCATGCAGCCACAGGGCTGGCTGCCAGTCTTTGATCCGCGCTTCGAGGTCCGAGACAAAACTCGAGTTGATCGGTGAACCGGCAAACGTCGGGCTGATGCTCGATCGTGTCGGGGCGAAATGAGAGATCACCACCGTGGGCGTGCTGCTGTCGCGGGTGAAGCAGTCATCCAGCCAGGCGACCGTCTGCAGAAACACCAGCTGGGAAATGGCCGGCGTGAACAGGTCTGGAAAGTCGGGGGCGATCTTGATGTGGCTGAAGTCACGGATCAGTTGAGTCGCCAGGTTGATACCCAGCGCTCGGTCCTCGGGGCTGTCGAGCAGACGATAGTCAGACCACAAGGTGCAACCGAGAAAACGTACGCCGTCGTGGATGTATTCCGAACGTTCCAGCACGTGGATCTGCGTGCCTTGCGACAAACTGTTCAGCTGTTCGTAGGTGGAGACCAGGTCACTGCCATAGAACTCATGATTGCCCGCCACGTACAGCAGCGGAACCGGGCACGCCCTGGCCCACTCGATGGCCTTGGCGGGTCGCGCGATGTCCCCGGCGAGCACGACAATATCGGCCTCCACGGCGGGAAAAGGAACCGCGTTGACGGACAGGTGCATGTCGGACAGCAAGGCGATGCGCATGGATCAACTCCGGCGTGTCTTGGAGGGCTGGCCGTCCAAATTACCTGTTGTTAGCCCGCAGTCACAAGCCTGCTGGTCAGCAAAAAAATGGCGGGAACGGATGTATGCCAATGCCGTGTTCACCGCCGATCCATTGTGGGAGCGAGCCTGCTCGCGAAGAGGTCGGCACATCCAACAGAGATGTCGACTGACCCACCGCTTTCGCGAGCAGGCTCGCTTGTATGGTAGGACTTGAAGGGAGGAGGAGGGACAAGGCTCGATTCTGACTGTTGACGCAGTACAGACCGTGGGAGATATCGCCCCTCCTCCTTTCACCCAAGCGCCGATAAAGAATGCATCTGGCTAGACCGACGATAGGAACAAGCCTGCGCCTCTGGGTGAGCCCTTCAAGTGCTCAAACCTTATCCCGGAGGAAATCCTGTGGCAATGCCGGTCTCTCTATCAAAACCGATCGTGGGTGTGGATGTCGCCAAGAATGAACTGGTGATTTATCAGTCTGATGGTGATTTGCTTGAAGAGATTGCCAACACCAAAACATCCATCAAGCAGTGGCTGAAGGCGTTGTCGGGGACGGTGGCTATTGCCATTGAGGCGACCAACATCTACCACTTGGACTTCGCTGATCTGGCCTATGAGGCCGGTTGCACGATTTACATGGTGGGAGGCTATGAACTCAAACATTATCGCGAAGGCGTGAAAATCCGCGCCAAAACCGACGCACTGGATGCCAAGCTACTGGCTCGTTACCTGAAGAACGAAGCCGAGGAGTTGCGTCCTTGGACCCCGCCCTCACCGCTGTACCGCCAGCTCCTGAGCCTTTTCCGCCGTCGCGCAGCCTTGGTCCAGGCCAGGGTCGGCCTGGTGCAGAGCTGGTCGAATGAGCCGCTGCTCAAGGCGGCTTTTGCCGAGCAAGTGAAGTCCATGCAGCAGCTTGAGACGCTGATCGAAAAGACGATCAACGATCAGCTCAAAGAAGCCGGTTTGCTCGGTCAATTGAAGCGCTGCCTGAAAGTTGAGGGTATTGGTTTTTTGACTGGGGCCCGCTTGATAACCGCATTTCAGCGAGGGGATTTTAGAAACGCGGATGCATTTATCGCCTTCCTGGGCATGGATTTACGGGTGGCGAAATCAGGACAGAAGGACGCTCGCCGCAGTTTGACCAAGCGCGGTGACCCCGAGGCCCGCCGACTTCTGCACAATGCAGCGATGTCGGCTAGCCGTACGAAAGCCTGGAAAGGGTATTACGAAGAACAAAGAACTCGGGGGTTCAGCACCACTCAGGCGTTGGTGATGCTGGCTCGCAAGCTTGCTCGGGTGGTATTCGCCTTGCTGAAAGGGCAAAGCGAATATCAGCCAAAAGCCAGTTGAGGGCTTTCCCTCAACCATAGAATCTCCCACAGTTTTGATCTTCAGTGAACGCTAATCCCACGGCTGGCCTCAGTCTCTGTGGGAGCGAGCCTGCTCGCGAAGAGGTCGGCACATCCAACAGAGATGTCGACTGACCCGCCGCTTTCGCGAGCAAGCCCGCTCCCACAATTCTGATCTTCAGTGAACGCCAATCCCGCGACCGGCCACAATCCCTGTGGGAGCGAGCCTGCTCGCGAAGAGGCCGGCACATCCAACAGAGATGTCGACTGACCCACCGCTTTCGCGAGCAGGCTCGCTCCCACAGTTTTGATCTTCAGCGACCGCCAACTCCAAGGCTGGCCACAATCCCTGTGGGAGCGGGCTTGCCCGCGAAGAGTCCGGCAAATCCAATAGAGATATTGGCTGAACTACCGCCTTCGCGAGCAAGCCCGCTCCCACAGTTTTGATCTTCAGCGACCGCCAATCCCACGGCTGGCCTCCGTCTCTGTGGGAGCGGGCTTGCCCGCGAAGGCGGCGTGTCAGGCGCCATCTTTTCTGGATGTGCCGGCCCCTTCGCGGGCAAGCCCGCTCCCACAGGGGGGACTGTTTATTTCAGGTACCACCCCCACGGCTGGTCACTGACGTACTCGGTCACCTGCTTGACCTCCAGGTAATTGTGCAACCCCCATTGCCCCAGTTCCCGGCCGATGCCGCTGTGTTTCATCCCGCCCCAAGGTGCTTCGACGAAGGTCGGTTGCGAGCAGTTGACCCAGACGATCCCGGCGCGCAGCTGGTTGGCGACCCGGGCGGTGCGCTGCAAGTCGGCGCTCATCACGGCGGCGGCCAGGCCGAAGCGGCTGGCGTTGGCCATTTGCACGGCTTGCTCTTCGGTCTTGAAACGCTTGATGCACAGCACCGGGCCGAACACTTCTTCGCGCCACAGAATGCTGCTGTGGCCGGGCTCATCGAAGATCGCCGGCTCGATGAAATACCCTTCAGCCAGATGCGTCGGTCGCCGTCCGCCGGTGAGCATACGGGCGCCACTGGCCAGGCCCTGGTCGATGAAACCGAGCACCTTGTCGTACTGGCCCTGGCTGACCAGCGGCCCCAGCAGAACCCCGGGCTGCATACCGGGGCCGATACTGATCTTGCGGGTTTCCTCCACCAGTCGTTCGATCAGGCGCGGGGCGATGGATTCCTGCACCAGCAGGCGTGATGTGGCGCTGCACACCTGACCCTGGTTCCAGAAGATCCCGAACAGAATCCATTCCACGGCGGCGTCGACATCGGCGTCATCGAACACGATGAAGGCCGACTTGCCGCCCAGTTCCAGGCTGATGTTCTTGATGTCCCGCGCTGCCGCCGACATGATTTTCGCCCCGGTGGGCACGCTGCCGGTGAAGGCCAGTTTGTCCACGCCCGGATGTTCGGTGAGCGGACTGCCGGCGTCGGCGCCGAGGCCGGTGACCAGGTTCAACACCCCGGCCGGCAAGCCGATACGGTCGGCGGCGGCGGCCAGTTCCAGGGCGGTCAGCGGCGTCAGCTCGGACGGTTTCAACACCACCGTGGCCCCGGCGGCCAAGGCTGGTGCCACCTTCCACGCAGCCATCAACAGCGGGTAGTTCCAGGGGATGATCTGCCCGGCCACACCAATCGGCTCGTGGCGGATGCGGCAGCGGAAACGCTCGTCCGGCAAGGCCAGCGGCTGATCCTGTTGCTGGTCCAGATCGCGGGCCAGACCGGCGTAGTAACGAAAGCAGGCAATGGCATCGCCGATGTCCCACTGCGCTTCGGGCAGCGGTTTGCCGTTGTCGCGCACTTCCAGTTCCGCCAGTGCCTGTTTGCCGGCCTCCAGTTCATCGGCCAAGGCCTCCAGCCAATGCGCACGCTCGGCACCGCTGGTCTGACCCCAACCATTGTCGAAGGCCCGCCGGGCCGCGCGCACGGCGTGGTCGACGTCCTCTTCAGTCCCCGCCGCCACGCGGTGGAAGACCTGTTCGGTGGCCGGGTCGATCACGTCCAGATAGCCGCCCAGGTCCGGGCTGACCCATTCGCCGTTGATGTAGAGCTGATCACGCATGGTGCGACTCCTGGACGCCGGTGCGGCGGTTTTGCAGATGGCGGGAAGTGAACAGCAGGGCCAGCGACACGCAGATGATCACCGTGGAAATCGCGTTGATCTCCGGCGTCACGCCGCGGCGGATGGAGGAAAAGATGTAGATCGGCAACGTCGTTTCGGAACCGGCGACGAAGAAGGCAATGATGAAATCGTCGAAGCTGAAGGTGAACGCCAGCAGGAACCCGGCCATGATCGCCGGGCTGATCTGCGGCAGGGTCACCCGCCAGAAGGTGTCCATCGGTGGCGCGTACAGATCCGCCGAGGCTTCCAGCAGGGCCTTGTCGAGGGAATCGACACGGCTGCGCACGATCACCATCACCAGGGCCATGGTGAACAGCGAATGCGCGGCGATCACGGTGAAGAAGCCCATGTTCAACTTCGGCACAGTGGGCAGCCAGCTCGCCAGCAGCGGGTTGATCAGGTCGAACAGGCTGATGAAGGCGATCAGCGTCGAGATGCCGATGACGATGCCCGGCACGATAATCGCGCAGTAGGTCAGCGCATCGAACAGCAGGCGTACCTTGGCGCCGCAGCGCTGCAAGCCGAACACCGCCAGGGTGCCGAACAGCGTGGCGATCACCGCGGAGCTTGCGGCGATGAGTGCGCTGTTGCCCAGGGCTTCCATGATGAATGGGTTGCCGAACGCGGTGCCGAACCATTGCACCGAGCAGCACTGGAAGGCCAGGCCACTGCGCCCGGCGTTGAAACTGAACAGCACGATCAAGGCAATCGGCGTGTAGAGGAACAGGTACAGCGAAGTCGAATAGCTGCGCAGCCACATGTCACAAGCCTCCATCGGCAGGGCGGCCGCCGTAGCGCGCCACCAGTTTCAGATACACGCCGATGATCAGCAGCATCATCGCCACCAACGTCATGGCCAGCGCACTGCCGAATGGCCAGTTGCGCGATTGCAGGAACAGGTCGACCAGCGCATTGCCGACAAAGAACACCTTGCCGCCGCCGAGAATGGCCGGGATCAGAAACTCGCCCATCAGCAGGATGAACACCAGCATCACCCCGGTGATGATCCCCGGCGCCGACAGCGGCAGGGTGATCCGGCGAAAGCTTTCGAAAGCGCTGGCGCCCAGGTCGGCGGACGCTTCGAGCAGGCGCTTGTCGAGTTTTTCCAGGCTGACGTAGATCGGGAACACCATCAGCGGCAGGTAGCCGTAGACGATGCCGATCAGCACCGCCCACGGCGTGTTGATCAGCCGCACATCCTCAAGCCCCAGGCTGGCCAGCAGCGCCGGAATGCCTTTGCCGCTGAGGATGAAAATCCACGCGTAGGTGCGGATCAGAAAACTGGTCCAGAACGGCACGATCACCAGGGTCAGCAACAGCGAACGGTTCCTGCTGACCTTGACCGCGAGGAAGTACGCCAGCGGATAGGCCGCCACCAGACACACCAGAGTGCCCAGCGGCGCGAGCATCAGCGTATTGCTGAACGCTGCGCCGCGAGAACCGAGGTTCAGGTAGTTGGCCAGGGTGAAGCCACCGGCGTAACCGCCCACGGCGCTGCGCTCGCCGAAACTGAAAACCAGGATGATCACCAGCGGCATCAACAACAGCAGCAGGAACCACAGGGTCGAAGGCAAGAGCATCAGCAGGGTGATGCGCCGGCCGAGGCTGCGCCGTTGGCGAACCTCGACCGACAGGGCATGGCCCGGCTGCACCGTTTGCGGGTGGGCGGCGGCATTCATGGGTGACTCCTCATTGGCCATGGTCAGGCGATCAGGCGGACTTGAAACGCGCCATCAGTTCGGCGCGCGCCGGGCTGGTCAGCGTCGCGGCGGCACCGAACTCCAGCGGGCTCAAGGCCTCGGCGGCCGGGTACATGATCGGGTCGTCGAGCATCGCCACAGGCAGCAGCGCGTCGACACGCTTGTCGCCGCTCGGGTAGCCGTGACTCAGCACTTCCAGCTTGTTGTGCTGCGGATCAAGCAGATAGTTGATGAACGCGTAGGCGGCATCCTTGTGCTCCGAACTTTTCGGAATCGCGAAGAAGTCGCTCCACAACTCGCCACCTTCCTTGCCCAGTTCGAACTGCATTTGCGCGTTGTCGCGGTGCAGTTGCGAAGCGTCGCCGGTCCAGGACATCGCCAGCCAGGCATCGCCGCTGCGCATCGACGGTTGAATGTCGGAGTTGATCGCGAACAGGTGCGGCTTGACCTCGATCAGCAGCTTTTCCGCGTCGGCCAGTTCTTTCGGGTCCAGGGAGTTGAAGCTGTAGCCGAAGCTTTTCAGGGCGTTGCCGATGGCGGTCAACTGGTAGTCGTGGACCATCGTCCGGCCGCTGGCCGGGCCTTGGGCGGCGACCCAGAATTCCTTCCAGCTGGTCGGGCCGTTTTTCAGCTTGCCGGTGTCGTAGAGCATGCCGGTGGTGCCCCAGTTTTTCGGCACCGCGTAGACCTTGCCGTCCACCGTGCCCTGGGCCATGAATTTCTGCTGGAACGCCGAGGCATCGAAGTTGGGAATGCGCGACAGGTCCAGCGGTTCGATCAGGCCCAGCCCGACGTAGGTGCTGATGGTGTAGTTGGTCGGCACCAGCACGTCCCAGCCACTGCCACCGGCTTGCAATTTGGCGAGCATTTCTTCGTTGGAACCGAACACGCTCATCGACACCCGGGCGCCGGTGGTCTTGCCGAAGGCGTCGAGGTTTTCCTGGCTGTGGTAGTTCGGCCAGGTCGCCAGCGACAGGCGATCACCCAGCTTGGCTTGCTCGGCGGCCTCGGCGCTGGAGGTCAGCAGGCCGGGCATGTTGGTTGCGACCACGGCGGCGGCAATGCCGAGGCCGGTGCGGCCAAGGAACTCGCGACGGCTGATCGAGCCGTTCTGCCAGCTGCGCAGGGTTTTTATAAAAGTCTTCTGGTCCATAGCACGCTCCACATCCGGTTGATGAAACGAATCGATGATTTACAACGCCATGGCCAGGCCATTGGCGTGATCCCAGCCGACGCGAACCGCTGCGCCGTGTTCGAAGGCATTGGCGCCGTGATCCTGCTGGCGCGGTACCCGCACGCAGACCACGCCGAAGGCCTGGGTGCGTACGCGGTATTCGGTGCAATTGCCCAGGTAAATGCGGTCTTCGACGCAGCCCGGCAGCTTCACTTCGCGGCTCATCTCGGCATGGGCGCCGGCGATGCTGATCAGCTCCGGGCGCACCGCAATGCAACCGGCTGTGTTGGCGCTCAGGGCTTTGCCGGTGGGCGTCAGCGGGCTGGTCAGTTCCAGACCCTGCTCGGTACGCAGCACCACCGAATTGCCGTTGAGCTGGCGCACGGTGCCGTCGAACAGGTTGGACTCGCCGATAAAGTCGGCGACGTAGCGGCTGGCCGGAGCCTCGTAGAGTTGCTCCGGGGTGGCGGTCTGGATGATCGAACCGTTGTGCATCACGCTGATGCTGTCGCTCATCGACAGGGCTTCTTCCTGATCGTGGGTGACCAGCACGAAGGTGATGCCGACCTCGCGCTGCAAACGCAGCAACTCCGATTGCATCTCCTTGCGCAGCTTGCGGTCCAGCGCGGCCAGTGGTTCGTCGAGCAGCAACACGGTCGGCTTGTTGACCAGTGCGCGGGCGAGGGCGACACGCTGTTGCTGGCCGCCGGAAAGCTCGCTCGGCTTGCGCTGGCCAAAGCCACTCAGGCGCACCATCTCCAGCGCTTCATCGGCCATGCGCAGTTGCTGTTTCTTGTCCGGGCGCGGTGTGCGATAGCGCAGGCCGTAGGCAATGTTCTGCGCCACGGTCAGGTGCGGGAACAACGCGTAATGCTGGAACACCATGTTCACCGGCCGCTCGAACGCCGGCACCCCGGCGACGCTTTTACCGGCCAGACGAACCTCGCCGCTGGTGGGTTGCTCGAAGCCGGCGATCATGCGCAGGGTGGTGGTCTTGCCACAGCCCGAGCCACCGAGAAAGGAATGAAACGAGCCACGCCGCACCGCGAAATCCAGACCGTTGACGGCCTGCACCTCGCCATAGCGTTTGACCACATTGCAGAATTCGATATCGCTTGGCGGGGTGTTGTTCACGAGGCGGGCTCCCTTGCAGTGATGAATCAGTGCGTCGGGGGCCAAACTAGCAATGGGGGTTTTGCGGTGTATATATCCCTTGGGGGATAGGAGCAGCGGCAAGCTACAAGTTTTTCAGTAGACGTATGACGTAACGATCATTGATAAACCCCGAGTTCAATCCGGGTCAGATAATTTTCAACCTTCTGGTATCCAGGCGAGTTGCTGATCAGTTCCAGCGGGATGTTGCCTTCCAGATACTTGCAAGGTCTCTTTAGCCAGTCCTTAGCCAATTGCTGATTGCCAAATACGTTAATGGCGTGTTTCAAGGTCCGCGCATATCGGACTGTTTTTTTCTGTTGGTTTAGACGCACCGATTTGGTCTCCTTCGCCATCGCATGTACTTGCCCGGGGCTGCAAAGTTAACCTTCGAACTTCCGACGGCCAACCTTAAAATGGCGTCGGATATTTCCTGTATTTCCCTGATGTTTTCAACGCCTGTAGGGCGTGGAAAGCCATTGATGGGAGCGTGGTGTTTAAGCGCTGTCAGCGTTACTTCCCGCAAGCTACAACGGCTTGCGTCATTGCCTACAGGTACGCCAGAATCCGCCGGCTTGTGCGCCTTGGGCCTGGGTTTTATCGTTTACCGGTCGCTGGATAACAACAGTGATCGGGTTTGGTAGCCCGGCTATGTGAGGTGCAAAGCGTCATCATCTGCAGCGTTTTTCTACTCTGCTCTATGGTGGCCATGCACAGGGCGCCTTCGGGCGCGCCGGTCTCCTTGCATCCCGGTCTACCAACCTGCGTATGGCCACCACCCTACGTTTGGTAGCGTGAGAGTGATGGCTCCTTTTTACGATGCGAGGAGTTTCACTATGTTCAAAGTCACACCCAACCCGCCGGACACCGATCCGGCATCTCCGTACGAAAGCCTCGATTCAAGCAAGCTCCACGAAGCCGCCGAGCGCGCGCTCAACCCGGGCCCCCACATCATGGTCACCCCTCACAAACCCAGCACGATGTTCATCGTCAATCCCGAGCTCAATGCCGAAACCTTGCTGGTGCACGCCTGCGAGTCGCTGGCGTCGGCCAATGTCATGGCCAACGATCTGGTGGATCATCTGGAAGGGTCGAGCCGCAATGCGCTGTTGGGCATCGCGCAGGTGATCATGTTGGGGGAGTTGGCGGTGAACCGCGCACTGGATCAACTTGATCCGCCCTGACCACAATCTTCAGATCACCAGTAGACCTGTGGGAGCGGGCTTGCTCGCGATGGCGGTATGTCAGACACATCAATGTTGAATGTGCTGCCGCTATCGCGGGCAAGCCCGCTCCCACAGGGTTTTCTGCTTACCGACAGGTATCAGGCTTGCAGCTTGAGCCCAGGGGAGCAGG
>NZ_JAHUWG010000015.1:0-111008 GCF_019219115.1 Pseudomonas sp. PDM28 | reverse complement strand
GAAGTGAAACGATGCATCGCCGATGGTAGTGTGGGGTTTCCCCATGTGAGAGTAGGTCATCGTCAAGATTAAATTCCGAAACCCCAATTGCGAAAGCAGTTGGGGTTTTGTTTTTGTCCGCAGGAAATTCAAACTACTGCCCCAACCGCTCCAATGTGTGCTCCAGCGGTTCAAGCGATACACAGATAAAACCATCAAGCGGTCGATTGAGTTCCTCCACCAGCAGGATGGTCGCCCCCGTCGACAGGGCACACATCAGCAAAACGACGACAATGGTCCCGTTGCGCGGTGCAAACAGGCCGAACGAGCCGAAGATAATCCCCAGCCACGTCACCAGGATCACCAGCATCACCGGTGGGATCGATTGATTGGACTGCAGCAGGGTCAGCCAGCGGGCGGCATACACGGCGTCCATGTCTTGCAATGCCTTGGCTTTGAGTGAGCGCTGATCATCGTTATCGGGAGAAAGTGATTCGACCTGGCGTTGCAGGCCTTCAGAGCGACGGATCACTTCGGGGCTGTCGAGTTTTGCAATCTGACGGCGATCGCGGGTCGCGAGCACTTGGGTGACTTCGGCGTAGTTGTGCTTGAGTTCGGTACGGATGCCCTGGGTATCGGGGCCATAGCGGGCCAGCAAGCGGTCGAATTGAATCACTTTCGCCGCCGCGCCCTCCAGCTCGGCATTGGCCGTATCGAAGGTGTTTTTGGCTGAGGAAACGAGCAAGCCGAGGACCAGCGCCGACATCGTTGCGATGAGGCCGGTGGCCAGCTTCAACACCGCCACGGAGTCATCGCTCAGATGTTGGCTCGGTAACCGCTCCCTCACGTACGAACCCAGCAGTGCGCTTGCGAACAGGCAGGCAAAAACGATGAGGGCGATCACCAGGTCATTCAAACTCAACCTCCGTTGACGCTGACTTCCGCGGGGAGAGCTCTACCGGTACTTGATCACGATGCCTTTGAGCTTGCGCCCCTCGATGGTCGTCACGTCGCGAGCCCACAGCGGTCCGTTGGCATAGGCTCCAGGAGCAAGCGTTTGAAACGGCTGGGCCAGGACAGGTCATGGGCTGGCATAGCGGGTTTGCTCCTCCGGTTCGCGGCTATCGATGTGGCAAGTTGACGGTAGCAGACAGGCCGGGAGTTGCCAGAAAGCCCAACCTTTTCAGGTTGGGCTTTCTTGTGCCTTCGTTTCTGTCATTCGACAACGGCCCTTCACTGATCCTTTTCGCAATTGACCATCCACGACACACCAAAACGGTCGACCAGCATGCCGAAGCGCGCCGCCCAGAACGTGGTCTCCAGGGGCATCTGCACAGTGCCACCGTCTGCCAGTGCATTGAACACCCGTTCGGCCTCGGCAATGCTGTAGACGTTAAGTGAAATCGAGCAGGCACTCATTTTATCGACGGGGCGATCCGGTGTGGTGTCCGACCCCATGATCGCCTGATCGCCCACGATCAGGCGGGTATGGATGATCAGGTTGTGCAGCCCCTTGGGGAAATGCTCACCCGCAGGGGTTTCACCAAAGGTCAGCATGGCTTCGATCTGGCCTTGCAGGCACTTCGCGTAGAACGTGAAGGCGTCTTTGCAGTCGCCGTTGAAGATAAGGTAGGGATTGATTTTCATGGTCAGCTCCAGGCGCTCATGTACACACAACGGTTTGGACGCCGGTTTTTTCGGCGAATTCCGATTGTGTCGAGCCGACAAGCAAAGCGCTAAATCTTTGTCGGAGCTTGTGTTTCTTTAGATGTTTTTTCCATAGGACGGGCGAGACTTATCGCCTCCGGCACACGCCGCGGCGCCAGCACTCGTTCGATGGCGCCGCTGACCAAGCTTTCCAGCAGCTCCTCACGTTCCTGCTCGTCCAGCACATGGGGCGTCAGCCAGCTGGGGGCACTGTTGAGCAGCGCGCCAATGGCATGCCCGGCGGCCAGCAGGCCTTGCTCGCTGAAACGCGACTTCGCGCCCAGCATCTTCAGCAACGTGCGTTCATATTGCTCGCGCAGTTGCCGGACCCGAGCCTGTTGCTCTTCGTTCAGGCAACCGCTGTCGCGCTCCACCAGGCGGAAATGCCAAGGCATCTCCCGATGCAGATTCAGATGAGCGCGGATCAGGCTGTTGAGTTTGTCGCGTTTGCCGGGCGCTTTTTGCTGGATGCGCCCCAGAGTGGCCAGCAGCTCCTCGTAGAACTCCTCGATCAGGTCCAGCAGCAGATGCTGTTTGCTGGGGTAATGGTGATACAGCGAGCCTGGGGAGAGCCCCAGGCACGTCGCGAGCTCACGCATGCCGACCTGGCCGAACCCCTTGCAGGCAAACAGCTCCAGGACCTTGTCCCGGTACTCGGCAAAGCGCGAGCAACGCTCAGGCATAGGCATGGAAGCCGCGCCCCGTCTTGCGCCCCAGGTAACCGGCAGCGACCATTTCCTTGAGCAATGGCGCCGGGCGATATTTGCTGTCGTTGAATCCGTCATAGAAGGCTTCGAGGATCGACAACAGGGTATCCAGGCCAATCAGGTCCGCCAGGGCCAACGGACCGATAGGCTGGTTGCAACCCAGGCGCATGCCGGCGTCGATGTCTTCGGCGCTGGCCAGGCCTTCCTGGAACACCAGGATCGCCTCGTTGATCATCGGCACCAGGATCCGGTTGACCACGAAACCCGGACGGTTGCCGGCGGTGATCGCGGTTTTGCCGAGGGTGGTCGCCATGTCCAGCGCCAGTTGGTGGGTCGCGTCACTGGTTTGCAGGCCGCGGATGACTTCGATCAGGCCCATCACCGGCACCGGGTTGAAGAAATGCAGGCCGATGAAGCGCTCTGGCTGGCTGACACTGGCGGCCAGTTGGGTGATCGACAGCGACGAGGTATTGGAGGCAATGACGCATTCGCTGCCGACTTGCGCGGCGATCTGTTGCAGCACACGCAGTTTCAGGTCGAGATTCTCAGTGGCCGCTTCGATGACCAGTTGCGCGTCACCCAGGACGCTGTAGTCGGTGCTGGTGCGGATTTTGTCGAGGGTGGCCTGTTTCTGCTCTGGCGTCAGGGTTTCCTTGGCGATCTGCCGATCCAGGTTTTTACCGACCGTGGCGACGGCTTTTTGCAAAGCGCTTTCAGAGATGTCGAGCAGGGTCACGTTGAAACCGGCCATGGCACAGACTTGTGCGATGCCGTTGCCCATGGTGCCCGCGCCGATTACACCGATGTTTTGCAGATTCATTTTCCGTCCTTCGATCAAACCCTGCGATACCTTGGCCGCGATTGCGGCCGAAGGCGTACTATTGCCGCGAGTCTAGAGCCGGCAGGGCGGTTGTCCTATGCCAAAACTGTTCAACGGCACTGATGTTTTTTGCCATTCGGGCGATGAGAGAGAAGCGAACCAATGCGGGAAAAGGACTCGGTTGCCGCCTATTTCGTGCAGGCAATGATCCATGGGCTGAGGGACGATCCGCAGCGCGTGACGGCCGTGCTCGAACAGGCGGGCATTGATCCGGCGGTCATGCAACAACCCACGGCGCGGGTGCCGGCCAACGCGTTTGCGGCGTTGTGGCTGATTCAGATCCGCGAATTAGACGACGAGTTTTTCGGGCTCGATTCCCATGGCATGCCGCCGGGCAGTTTCGCCCTGATTTGCCGCGCCCTGATTCAGGAACCCGATCTGCACAAGGCCATGCGTCAGTGCCTGGCCAACTTCGGATTGTTCCTGCGCGACTTTCGTGGCGCGCTGGCCGTGCGTGGCAAGCGCGCGGTCATCAGCCTGCAGACCCATTCGAAGGACAACGATGCCAGCCGGTTTGGCGAAGAAACCTTCCTGGTGTTGATGATCAGTCTGCTGTGTTGGCTGGGCGGGCGGCGCATTCCCATTGACCGTGCGGACTTCCGCCATTCGCGCCTGTCGCTGAGTGACGACCGCCTGCTTTGGGGCCCCAACCTGACCTTCGGTGCCGAGCGCACTGAAATCGAATTTGCCAGCCATTACCTGCGCCTGCCGGTGGTTCAGGACCTGGCGTCGCTGAAAGTGTTCCTGCGCACCGCGCCGCAATGGCTGGTGATCCGCTTCCGTAACCAGCATGGCCTGGCCTCGCAGGTTCATCAGCGCTTGCGCGGCAGTCACTACAGTGAATGGCCGACGTTGCAGGCCTTTGCCCTGGAACAGCACCTGAGCCCGAGCACCTTCCGCCGCAAGCTGGAGCGCGAAGGCTGTTCCTATCAGGAGATCAAGGACGAAGTACGCCGTGGCGTGGCTTTTGAGCAACTGCGCCAGAGCGACGCGAGCATCAGCGATATCGCCGAGCAACTGGGCTTCCAGGAGCCCAGCGCCTTCCATCGGGCGTTCAAGAAGTGGACCGGGGAAAGCCCCGGGCGCTATCGCGCCCGTTATCAGGGAGACTGTGGGAGCGAGCCTGCTCGCGAAAGCGATAGGTCATTCAACAGTGATGTCGTCTGACACTCCGCCTTCGCGAGCAGGCTCGCTCCTACAGGGGATGGGTCATGGCATTTCCGGCAATTCCTGCGGACGCAGGTCGAAGACCAATACTTCAGCGTCCACGCCGTTGCTCAAGGTCAGCGCCTGTTCATCACGGACCCGCACACCGTCGCCTTCCTGCAGCAACATGCCGTTGAGTTCGACGCTGCCCCGGGCCACGTGCACGTAGGCATAACGGTTGGCGGCCAACTCCAGGGTCGCGCTTTCCTTGCCGTCGATCAGGCCGGCATACACCCGTGCATCCTGACGCACCTTCAGCGAACCCTTGGCGCCGTCCGGCGAGATGATCAGTTGCAGGCGCCCGCGTTTTTTCTGGGTGCTGAAGTGCTCCTGCTGATAGCGCGGTTTGGCGCCGCTGACGTCGGGCACGATCCAGATCTGCAGAAAGTGCACCGGCCGTGTACTGGAGTGGTTGAACTCACTGTGGGCCACGCCGCTGCCGGCGCTCATCAGTTGCACATCGCCGGGGCGGATCACCGACCCGGTGCCCAGGGTGTCCTTGTGTTCCAGGGCACCCTCAAGCACATAGGAGAAGATCTCCATGTCGCGATGCGGGTGCTGGCCGAAGCCTTTGCCGGCGGCGACGCGGTCGTCGTTGATCACCAACAGGTCGGAAAAACCCTGCTCTTTCGGATTGCGGTAGTTGGCGAAGGAAAAGGTGTGGAACGACTTCAACCAGCCGTGATTGGCCAGGCCACGATCCGAGGCTTTGCGAAGAGTCAGCATGATGAAATCTCCTGTGGGGACGTGAATTCGTCCGAGTGAGGAGAAGGTTAATGTTTACTGGTTTGTGCAATAAGTAGGTGAAAATTGAAATACTGTCTCTGTCAGATTGACAATTGTTTGCGACATGAATCGCTCATTCTTGAGGCATAATTCGCCATAACCCACGGCAACCAAACCTGTGGGAGCGGGCTTGCCCGCGATAGCGGTGTGCCAGTCAACTTCAATGCCAACTGGAGCTCAGCCATCGCGGGCAAGCCCGCTCCCACAGGTTTCAATGTCGGTCAATGTTTCCGCCTTTGATCCCAGTGAATTCCAATCCATGAAAACCGTGGCAATGGTGCTGTTTCCCGACTTTCTCCTGCTCGATATGGCCGGGCCCATGGAAGTGTTTTCCATCGCCAATCGTTATCTGAAACCCGACGATCACTATGTGCTGTCGACCATCGGCACCGAACCGGGCGCATTGCGGGCGTCCAATGGTGTGAGCGTGCAGGCCGACCGGCACATCGATCAGGCCTGCGAAGGTTTTGATTTGCTGCTGGTACCCGGTGGTCCCGGTGCCTACAACGAAAAGCATCCGCCGTTGCTCGACTGGCTCAGGCACAACGTCAGCCGGTCCGTCGCTTATGGCTCGATCTGCACCGGGGCGTTCGTGCTGGGGCATGCGGGCTTGCTCGACGGCTATCGCGTCACCACCCACTGGCACTACACCGAGCGGCTGATCAAGGGCTTTCCGAAGGCGAACGTCGAAACCGACCAGATCTTTGTCCAGGACCGCAACCTGATCACCTCCGGCGGCGTCACCGCCGGGATCGACCTGGCGTTGTCGGTGGTGGCGCAGGACCACGGCAAAAAAGTCGCCCAGGACGTGGCCAAGGTGTTGCTGGTCGTAATGAAGCGTCAGGGCGGGCAGGCACAGTTCAGCCCGTTGATGGCGGCGGTGGCGCCTCACGAAACGGCGATTACCCGCGTGCAGAACCATGTGCTCGAGCACCTCGACAAGTCCTTCAGCATCGAATGCATGTCGGGACTCGCCAACATGAGCCCGCGGCATTTCACCAGGGTTTTTGCCCGGGAGGTGAACATGACGCCAATGGAGTTTGTGCAAAGCGCGCGCATCGATTGCGCCAGGAACCTGCTGGAAACCACCGAGTTGCCGCTCAAGACCGTGGCCTTCAAAAGCGGCTTCGGCAGCGTGCGGCACATGCGTTTTCTGTTCAGTGAAAAGCTTGGCCTGACCCCGACTCAATACCGCGAGCAGTTCAGCTAGGGCGCGTGTCCGTTATGCGCACCGCAATGGCCGTTACGCTCCCCCCGCAACGGTTGTACCGTCACCGAGGACTGCCAAGATACGAGGTAACTCATTGCAAGGAAGGTGCGGAGCCTGGATGGACTCATGTGCCAGATCAGGTGTCCCGCGAGTGACTGCCCATGAACAGCCTCAGAGATGTCAGCAACGAAGCGGTGCTGCAATTCGGACCCTACGCTTTCCACCTCAGTCAGCGGCTGGTGCTGGAGGGTAATCGACCGCTGCGCCTGGGCGGCCGCGCCCTTGACGTGTTGCAGGTGCTGGTCGAACACGCGGGTTCGGTGGTCAGCAAGGACGAGTTGATTGCGCAGGTCTGGCCACGCTCCGTGGTCGAAGAGATCAACCTGCGCGTGCACATCGCCGCCCTGCGTCGGGCCTTGGGCGATGGGCAGAACGGTCAGTGCTACATCGTCAACATTCCCCAGCGCGGCTACAGTTTTGTCGCCCCGGTGCAGCACTTGCCGGAGCCCGTAGCGTTCCCGAGCCAGACCGTACAAAAGCCCCTGCACAACTTGCCGGCACGGCTCACGTCGATCTCCGGGCGCGATGCCCTTGTCGGCAGCCTGGTGCGGCAGTTGCCGGTGCGGCGATTCATGACCCTGGTCGGGCCTTGCGGGATCGGCAAGACCACCGTGGCCTTGCGCGTGGCCGAACTGTTGTTGCAGCACTATCGGCACGGCGTGTGGTTGGTGGATCTGGCGGCGATCGATGACCCGGCGCAAGTGACCGATCATCTCACGCGAACCCTTGGGCTGGAGGTCGGCACCACGCTGGAAACACATGCACAGCGGCATGCCTTGTTGGTCCTGGACAACTGCGAACATCTGATCGAACGTTGCCGGACGTTGGTCGAGACTCTGCTGCAATCGATGCCGCGACTGTCGATCCTCGCCACCAGCCGCGAGCCGCTCAAGGCCGCGGGCGAAACCGTGTTGCGTCTGCCACCGCTGGCGGTGCCGCCGACGTCGGCGCTGCGCAGCGTTGCCGAGGTCATGGGCTATTCGGCGGTGCAGTTGTTCGTCAGCCGCGCCCGGGCCCGTCAGCAAGGCTTCACCTTGCGCGAACAGGACCTCAAGGCCGTACGGGAAATCTGCCGGCGCCTCGACGGCCTGCCGCTGGCGATTGAATTGGCGGCGGCGCAAATCGATGCGCTGGCGCTGGTGGGGTTGCAAGCGCAACTCGATAACTGTTTTCAGTTGCTGTCCCAAGGCCGCCGCACGGCCGTCCCCCGGCACCAGACGCTCAAGGCTGCACTGGACTGGAGCTACGAACGGTTGAATCCGCTGGAACAATCCGTGTTGCAGCGTTTGGCGGTATTCAAGATGGCCTTCACCCAGGATGCCGCGATAGGCGTGATCAGTGGCGACGCGTTACCGGTCGCCGAGCTGGCCGACGTGCTGGACAACCTCGCACTCAAATCACTGCTGTCCCTGGAGCAGGGCGGCGGGGTGATCCGTTACCGCTTTCTCAATACCACCCGCACCTACGCCCTGGAAAAGCTCGAACTCAGTGGAGAGTTGCGCACCCTTGAAATGCGTTATGCCGGTTACGTCAGTCAAACGCCCCGGCTTTCAGACCGGCAAGTGGCAATGCAACTCACCGAGTAAGTGGCGCACGGCCTTCAGGTCCGGCGTGGCAAAACCTTCGGTGAAGCGCTGGTAGACCGGCGCCAGCAATGCATGCGCCCGCTGGTGGCGGCCCTGACGCTGCCACAATTGCGCCAGCGAGGTGGCGCTGCGCAGCTCCCAGGCCAGGGCACCCTGGGTTTTTGCCACGTCGAGTGCCTTGAGCAGCACGGTTTCAGCCATCGCGGCGTTGGCCGGACACTCCGTTGCCAGCAGCGTCTCGGCCCTGGCCCGCAGAATCTCTGCCGTGCTCCAGCCCGACGCGCCGCTTTGCGCACGTTCGAGCAAGTCGTCATCGACGCAGGTGGAGTCCAGCGTGACCATGATGTCTTTGATCAATCCGACACTTCGTTGCCTGGCGGGCGCGACATCGACGCCGCCGATCACCTGCGCGTAGTGTTGCGCCCAGGTATGGAACAGCAGGACCGAGTGTTTCTGCGCCTGTTGCAGCAGCAGGCGCAGGAGTTCGCGGGCGCTGCGGGTGTCACCGTTGTAGTAGGCGATCAGGCAGCCGGCGAGCGCGAGGGTGTAGCAGATCGACGTGCCGTGGTTGATCTGCAACGCGATGTCCAGCGCCTGCCGGGCTGCGCGCCAGGCCTGTTCCGGTTGGCCTCGCAGCCAGAGGATGCGCGCCTGGATGGTCAGCGCCGCGACACTCTGGTCGTATTGCACGCCGAAGCCATGGGTGAACCGGTTGAGATGACCACTGTGGGCCATGCGTTGCAGTACCTGTTCGGCATACTCCCCGGCCTGTTGCTGGTCGCCGGAAAAATGCAGGGTAAGCACCCGCAATCGATGCGTGCTCAGGGATAACAGGGCGTCGTCATGCAGCCCCAGTTGATCGAATTGCCGGCTCTGTTGCAGGGCCATCTGGTATTGGCCGCAACTGAGATTGACCGCCAGGTGACCGGAAATCGCCCGCAATTGGCCGGCCACATCGTTGAGTCGGCTGGCCAGGGTTCTGGCACTGACAAAGGCGCCAACGGTTTCGGCGCTCGCGCCTTGAGCGTGGTAACAGGCACTGCCCAGGGCCAGCTTGAGGGTCATCTGCAAACGCGGGCACGGCTCGGCAGACTGCTCGAGCAGGGCCAGGGCTTTGCGCACATAACCGCCGTGTTCCTTTAGCAGTGACAGCTCCTGCCACAGGGGCGTGGACGTCGCGGCCAGGCGTATCGCCAGTGCCTGCGGCCCCTGCCCGTGCAGACCCCAGTCGAGGGCCGCGCGGATGTCCTCCAGGGTCCGGCCATAGCGCTCGAGCCACAGGCCGGTCGAGGTGTTCTCCCATTCGTCCTGCGCCTGTTGCATCAGCGCCAGGCAACGCTCGGCATGGCGCTCCCGCGTGCCGGGCAGGTCAGGGCTTTGCGCGAGTTTTTCCAGCGCATGGCTGCGGGTGGTATCGAGCAGACGGTAGTAGACATCCTCATCGCCCACCTCCACGTTCAACAGGGACTTGGCGACCAATTGGGTGATCGAGCCGAAGACTTCGCGAGGTTCGATGTGTTCGCCGACAATCACCGCCGCTGCGGACTCCAGGGTGAAGCCGCCGCGAAACACGCTCAGTCGGCGCAGGCAGGTCTTTTCGCAGGCGTTGAGCAGCTCGAAGCTCCAGTCCAGTGTCGCGCGCAGGGTCTGATGGCGTGCCGGGGGCGTCTGGCAGGGCTGGGTCAACACCCGGAAACTGCTTTGCAACTGCGCCAGCAAACCGGCTAATCCGAAGTTGCCCACTTGCGCCGCCGCCAGTTCGATGGCCAATGGAATGCCGTCCAGTCGGTGGCAGATGTCGATCAACAGCGGCAGTTCATCGTCCGTCAGTTCAAAGCTGTCATGGCTGGCCATGGCCCGCTCGACAAACAGTTGCAGGGCGGAAAAGGTCATGGCCTGGGCACGGTCGAGGACGGCGATGGGCGGCGGGCAGTCGAGTGATGCCAGGCGCTGGACGAATTCGCCTTCGGCCCGCAGGCTCTCGCGGCTGGTGGCGAGAATGTGCACGTGCGGCGCACTGCGCAGAATGTTTTCGCAGAGCAGGGCGATGGCGTCGACCAGGTGTTCGCAGTTGTCGATGACCAGCAGCATGTGGCGGTCACGCAGGTTGTCCGCCAGCCCGCTCAGGGATTCGTCGTCGTGCAGGGCCAACTCAAGCAACGTCGCCAGATGACCGTTGATCATCAGCGGGCAGTTGATCGGTGCCAGGTCCAGCAGGCGGATGCCGTCCCGGTAGCGACCGATCATTTGTTCGGCGACCCGCAAGGCCACGGTGGTCTTGCCGATGCCGCCGGGACCGACGAGGGTGATGAAGCGCTGGCGCGGCAGTTGCACCACCAGATTGTCGACCAGCGTCCGCCGGCCGATCATGCGTGTGCGGCGCACCGGCAGGTTATGCCGGCTCGGTGTGCAGGCCTCGGGTGCTGGTGATTGTTCGACCGGCTCCCGTGAGTGCGGTGCAACGAAGCTGTACCCGCGCTGGGCCACGGTGACGATGTAGCGCTGGCCGGCCTGACCGTCGCCGAGCGCCTTGCGCAACGCGGCCATGTGCACCCGCAGGTTGATGTCTTCGACCACGCTGTCGGGCCAGACCCGGGCGATCAATTGCTGCTTGCTGACCACATTTCCGGCGTGTTCCAGCAGGATCAACAGGATGTCCATGGCGCGCCGGCCCAGGCGCAAGGGCTGGTCGGCCTCCATCACCAGGCGTTGTCCGGGGTAGACCCGGTAGGGGCCGAAATGCACAGCCTGTTCGGGGGAAAAGGTCAACGAGTCGCTCCTGCTGCAGCCGTCTGGTTCGCGGTTTACGAGCATATTCCTCAGGTTTTTTACGCAGCGCAACGTGCCGCCCGGGTGACTGAAGGGGCAGGCATTGACTCTAGCGTATCGTCCAGCGGCTGTCGGTCCCGAAAACATTGGGTGCGACAGATGGGCATGACAGGCCGGGGCTTTTTGCGCGCCAAGGAAAATTAACAACGATTAACTCGTCGCGCGTCTGGTCTGCGCACAAAACTCTATCCCTGTAGGAGCGAGCTTGCTCGCGATGGTGTGTCAGCCACATGGGTGTCGACTGATACTCCATCGCGAGCAAGCTCGCTCCTACAAAGGGATTTCAACCCATCGCAAGGACAGAGCAATGAGCAACGTGGTGGTGGTCTATCACAGTGGCTACGGGCACACCCGGGTCATGGCCGAAGCCGTGGCCGCGGGAGTGGAACGGCACCTGGGCAGCACCTGCCGGTTGATCCCGGTCGAGGAAGTGGACGAGCAATGGGCGCGGCTGCACAACGCCGACGCCATCATCTTCGGCGCGCCGACCTACATGGGCAGCGCCTCGGCAGCCTTCAAGGGCTTCATGGAGGCCACGGCCGCGTTCTACCTGGCCCAGCCCTGGCGCGACAAACTCGCGGCGGGCTTCACCAATTCCGGCTGCCTGTGCGGCGACAAACTCAACACCTTGCTGCAGATGGCGGTGTTCGCCGCGCAGCACTCGATGATCTGGGTCGGCCTCGACCTGCTGCCGGCGCGTTCCGGCACCGGCGCGTTCAACGGCCAACTCAATCGCCTGGGCAGCTCACTGGGCGCCATGGCCCAGTCGAATGTCGAGCAATCCCCCGACGATGCGCCGCCTCCCGAGGATCGCTGCACTGCCGCGCATCTGGGCGAGCGGGTGGCGCGCCTGGCCGATCGCCTGAACCGACTACCGGTTTGATTCACCCCCCAACCCTCGTTAAGGAGGCATCACCCATGAGCACCTTCACTACCCGCGACGGCGTCGAGATTTACTACAAGGACTGGGGCACCGGTCAGCCGATTGTCTTCAGCCACGGCTGGCCGCTGAACGCTGACAGTTGGGAGTCGCAGATGATTTTCCTGGCCAACAACGGGTATCGGGTCATCGCCCACGACCGTCGCGGTCATGGGCGTTCCAGTCAGCCATGGTCGGGCAATGACATGGACCATTACGCCGACGATCTGGCACAGTTGATCGAGCTGCTCGACCTGCAAGACGCGGTGCTGTTCGGCTTCTCCACCGGCGGTGGCGAGGTGGCGCGCTACATCGGTCGCCACGGCACTGGCCGCGTGGCCAAGGCCGGGCTGATTTCCGCGGTGCCGCCCCTGATGCTCAAGACCGAAGCCAACCCCGGTGGCTTGCCACTAGAAGTGTTCGACGGCATCCGCCAGGCCTCGCTGGCCGACCGCTCGCAGCTCTACATCGACCTCGCCAGCGGGCCGTTTTTCGGCTTCAACAAGCCCGGCGCGAAACCGTCCCAGGGCATGATCGACTGGTTCTGGATGCAAGGCATGATGGCCGGCCACAAGAATGCTTATGACTGCATCAAGGCGTTCTCGGAAACCGACTTCACCGAAGACTTGAAGAAATTCGACGTGCCGACGCTGGTGGTGCATGGCGACGCGGATCAGGTCGTGCCTTACGAGGCGGCGGGTGTCTCCTCGGCCAGGCTGGTGAAAGGCTCGACCCTGAAGATCTACCCGGGTGCCCCTCACGGATTGACGGACACCCACAAGGATCAGCTGAATGCTGACCTGTTGGCGTTCTTGAAAGGTTAAAAAGCCAGATCAAAAGATCGCAGCCTTCGGCAGCTCCTACACGGTAGCGTGCATGCCCGAAGGCTGCGATCTTTTGCTTTCAAGGCCACGCACCATCTGACAGCGCCAGGCAAACGGATTGATGCCTTCGCTGCGGGTGAAGAGGTGGCAGAAGTGCGCCTGATCGCAGAAACCGCATTCGAGGCTGATCTGCGTCAGGCTCATGTCGGTGTACTGGATCAATTGCTTGGCCAGGGTTATGCGTTGCCGGCGAATCCAGTCCTGCGGCGAGAGTCCGGTGCTGCACTTGAAGGCGCGGGAGAAATGACTGCGCGAGAGGGCGCAGGCCTGTGCCAGTTCAGTGACTTCCAGGCTGTCGCCGAGGCGCTCGAGGATCAGTTGTTTAACCAGCCGTTCGCGCTGCGGGCTGAGGCCGCCGGTGCTTTTCTTTGGCACAGGCGTGAATGGCGCGGGCGCGGCATTTTGCTGAACGTGAGCCATGGTAAATGTCCGAGTCGGTAGGCTTCATTTTTGGACCCGAAGGCTCTGGCTTGCGAGTTAATCGTTGTTAATTCCTCGTTAAGCGCGGGACGGCCTGGGTAAAGTCAGACACACTTCCCAACCTCGCGCCTGGCCGAACACACAAGGGAACCGTGCCTATGAACCGTAATGATCTGCGTCGCGTCGACATGAACCTGCTGGTGATTTTCGAGGCGCTGATGTTCGAAAAGAACCTGACCCGCGTCGCGGAAAAACTGTTCATGGGTCAACCGGCGGTGAGCGCCGCGCTGGGGCGGCTGCGTGATCTGTTCGACGATCCGTTGCTGCTGCGCAACGGTCGCGGCATGGAGCCGACGGCGCGGGCGCTGGCGATTCTCAAGGAGCTGCAGCCGGCGATGGACACCATTTCCGGTGCGGTCAGCCGGGCCAAGGAGTTCGATCCGGCGACCAGTTGCGATGTGTTCCGCATCGGGCTGTCGGACGATGCCGAGTTCGGATTGTTTCCGCCGTTGCTGCGTCAATTGCAAGAGGAGGCACCGGGCATCGTCGTGGTTGTGCGGCGGGCCAATTACCTGTTGATGCCGGCGTTGCTGGCGTCGGGAGAGATCTCGGTGGGCGTCAGTTACACCACGGACCTGCCGGCCAATGCCAAGCGCAAGAAACTGCGCGATATTCCCTGCAAAGTGCTGCGCGGTGATACCCGGCCGGGGCAGCTGACCCTGGATGAGTACTGCGAACGGCCCCATGCGATGGTGTCGTTTTCCGGTGACTTGAGCGGCAATATCGATCTGGATCTGGCGAAGGTCGGGCGCAGTCGTCGTGTGGTGCTGGGGGTGCCGCAGTTCAGTGGGTTGCGGGCGTTGCTCGCGGGCACCGAGATGATCGCTACCGTGCCGGATTATGCGGCGTGTGCGTTGGTCGAGGGGTGCGGGTTGCGCGCCGAGGATCCGCCGTTCGAGATTGAGGCGGCGCAGTTGTCGATGGCCTGGAGCGGGGTGCATGACAATGATCCGGCGGAGCGGTGGTTGCGCTCGCGGATCAGTCAGTTCATGTCTGTGGCTTTGGATATTCGTTAGGCTTTTGACCTTGGCGGCCTCTGGGCCGACCAGGCTCTTGGTTGATTGAGTACATATCCGTTGCTGCGGTAACGGCGGCTTATGGTTTCGCCCTTACGGCGAGTCCCTTTGGCAAACGCCCCAAAGGAACCAAAGGTCTCGCCCCTTACGTACGGCCCCTCGCTGAGGCTCGGGGTTCCTTCGCTCCGGCATTCATCCGGGGGCATCGCCTCCGGTCGGCTTCGCTTCGACCTCCTCTCGATGTGTTCGGCTTCGCCGAACGGCGCTGCGCGCCCACCCCCGGATGAACGCCTCCACTCAGCCTGCCGAGGGGGCGGGTGGATCAAGAGCTGCAGGCGAGCTAACGCTCGGCCTGATGAGTGGTGAGAAGCGGCGCGGTGTGGACTGCTCTGCCTTTGCTCTTCTGTGGGAGCGAGCTTGCTCGCGATGGCGGCCTGCCAGCCGACCAATTTCTTTCGAATGTACCCAGTCCAAATGTGGGAGCGAGCCTGCTCGCGAAGGCGGTCTGCCAGCCGACCTGATTTTTGCAGATGTCCCCAATCCCTGTGGGAGCGGGCTTGCCCGCGAAGGCGGACTGCCAGCCAACCAATCTCTTACAGGGAAAATGCAGTGTTCCGACAACCCTGTTTAAAAGCCGTCAGCCTCTATTCCTGAAGGCCACACCGCCTTGCGTCGTTGCCTACAACTACGCCAGAATCCGCCGGCTTGTGTGTCTTGGCCCTGATCTCTAACGTTCTCCGCGTCGCTGGCCATTCAGCGATCGGGTTTAGCAGCTCGGTAAATTTCAAGGCTCGCCAGTGTCACCTCAAGATCATTTTGGTCTGCATGATGGTGGCTGTGCGTGGGGCACTTCGGTGCGCCGGGTTCCTTGATCCCTGGTCTGCTAACCCGCGTACAGCCGCCACCCAATTCGTTTAGCAGCGACCTGTGGCGGCTCCATTGATCAAGGAGTTCCACCATGTTCAAACCCACCCCGAATCCCCCGAAAGACCCCGCCTCACCGCGCAATCCCAGCACAATGTTTGTCATCACCCCCGACATCAACACCGAAACCCTGTTGGCCCACGCCTGCGAATCCCTGGCCTCGGCCAGCATCATGGCCAGTGATCTTGCAGGCTTTCTGCAGAGCCCGCATCGCAACGCGCTGCTTGGGATTGCGCAGATCATCATGTTGGGTGAGCTGGCGGTGAATCGGGCGCTGGATAATCTCGATCCGCAGGAATAACCCGGTAGTAGCAACAACAAATAAACCTGTGGGAGCGAGCTTGCTCCGGGCGGCGTTCCGACGATGGCGGTGGATCAGCCAACATCAATGTTGAATGTTGTGCCGCAATCGCGAGCAAGCTCGCTCCCACAGGGAACTATGTCGTTTGGTCGCTCTCGGTCTTCCTGCAAACAGAGCACGTACATTCAATTTTTCCTCCCCCCGTCCCGGCACTATCGAATCCAGTCCCGGCGCATCGACGCCGGTGGTTTTTCATTTGTGCAGGTGGGCCATGGACGCTTCGCGACGATATGATCGGGCGCAAGACTGGGGGCTGCTTTTCCTGCGGGTCAGCGGCGGGTTGTTTCTGTTGTGGGTGCACGGTTTACCCAAGCTGCTTTACTACAGTGCCGAGTTGCAGAACATCGAAGACCCTTTCCACCTGGGCGCGAACCTGACGCTGATGCTGGCGATCTTCGCCGAGGTGGTGTGCCCGCTGCTGATCGTCGGCGGGTTGCTGGTGCGTCTGGCATGTTTGCCTATTCTGTTTTTGCTGTGGGTGTCGATGTTGCTCGTGCATCCGCAGTGGACCCTCTTCGAAGGCCAGTTCGGCTGGCTGTTGCTGATCGTATTCACCAGCATTCTCATCGCCGGACCGGGACGGCTGGCGCTCAATATCCGTTTCGCCGGAGCCTTGCGTTATGTCTGATCTCAATCGCCGTGAGCCGGCAAGTCCCGGGCCTGATGAGGTGGTGACGCTGATCGTCAAGCACCGGGTCAAGGCCGGTTTTGAAGTGCCTTATGAAGCCTGGCTGCGCAACATCGTCAAGGTGGCCGCGCAGAATGTCGGGCACCTGGGTGTGGATGTGGTGCGCGGCAAGAACGCCGGCCTCGACACCTATACCTGCGTGCTGCGCTTTTGCTCGACCGAGGCGATGCAGAACTGGCTCGATTCGCCACAGCGCCAGGCATTGGTCGACGAAGCCGCGCCGATGCTGGCCGATGGCGACCAGACCGAAGTCAATCCGGTCAACGAGTTCTGGTTCTCGCCCCAGGCCGAAGCCGGTACGCCACCGCCGCGCTGGAAGCAGGCCGTGGTGACGTTGCTGGTGATCCTGCCGCACACCTTGCTGGTGCCGCTGCTCTGGGGGCCGTTGTTGCGGCTCAACGCCTTGCTCTCCAACTACGTGGTGGCCACGTTCCTGATCACCCTGACCATCGTGCTCTCGGTGGTTTACATCTTCATGCCCATGGCGACGCGTCTGTTCGCGCCCTGGCTGTCTCCCGCTACTTTGCACGAGGAACCGTGATGAACGCCGATCTGATTCTGTTCAATGGCCAATTTCATACCGTTGACCGCGAAAAGCCGCTCGCCAGCGCGGTGGCGATCAGCGACGGTCGCTTTGTCGCGGTGGGCAGTGATGCCGAGGCCATGGCCCTGCGTGGATCGAGCACCCAAGTGATCGACCTCAAGGGCCGCTGTGTGATTCCCGGGCTCAACGACTCGCACTTGCACCTGATCCGTGGTGGCTTGAACTACAACCTTGAATTGCGTTGGGAAGGTGTACCGTCCCTGGCCGATGCCTTGCGCATGCTCAAGGATCAGGCCGACCGCACGCCGACGCCGCAGTGGGTGCGGGTGGTCGGTGGCTGGAACGAATTCCAGTTCGCCGAGAAGCGCATGCCGACCCTGGCCGAGCTCAACCAGGCGGCACCGGACACCCCGGTGTTTGTGTTGCACCTGTACGACCGTGCCTTGCTCAACCGCGCGGCGTTGCGTGTCGCCGGTTACACCCGTGACACGCCGAACCCGCCGGGTGGCGAGATCGTGCGCGATGCCAACGGCGAGCCGACCGGCATGCTGGTGGCGCGGCCCAACGCGATGATTCTGTACTCGACCCTGGCCAAGGGGCCGAAGCTGCCGTTGGAGTATCAGGTCAACTCGACCCGCCAGTTCATGCGCGAACTCAACCGCCTGGGCCTGACCAGTGCCATCGATGCCGGCGGTGGTTTCCAGAACTATCCGGACGATTACCAGGTGATCGAGCAGTTGGCGAAGGATGAGCAACTGACCGTGCGCATTGCCTACAACCTGTTCACCCAGAAACCCAAGGAAGAGCTGACCGACTTCAAGAACTGGACCGGCAGCGTGAAGCTGCACCAGGGTGACGATTACCTGCGGCACAACGGCGCCGGGGAAATGCTGGTGTTCTCGGCGGCGGACTTCGAAGACTTCCTCGAGCCGCGCCCGGACCTGCCGCAAACCATGGAAGCCGAACTGGAACCGGTGGTGCGTCACCTCGTCGAGCAACGCTGGCCGTTCCGTTTGCACGCGACCTACAACGAATCCATCAGCCGCATGCTCGACGTGTTCGAGAAGGTCAACCGCGACATTCCGTTCAACGGCTTGCCGTGGTTTTTTGACCACGCCGAAACCATCACCCCGCAGAACATCGAGCGGGTGAGGGCGCTGGGTGGTGGCATTGCGATTCAGGATCGCATGGCGTTTCAGGGCGAATATTTCGTCGAGCGTTACGGCGCGAAAGCGGCCGAAGCCACGCCACCGATCAAGCGCATGCTGGCCGAGGGTGTACCGGTCGGTGCCGGTACCGACGCCACGCGGGTATCGAGCTACAACCCGTGGACTTCGCTGTACTGGATGGTCAGTGGCCGCACCGTCGGCGGCCTGGAACTGCACGCCGAAGGTCTTTCACGCCTGACGGCGCTGGAACTGTTCACCCACGGCAGCGCCTGGTTCTCGTCCGAGCAAGGCAAGAAAGGCCAGATCAAGGTCGGGCAATTGGCCGACGTCGCCGCCCTCAGTGCGGACTTCTTCAGCATCGATGAAGAGGCGATCAAGTGGATCGAGTCGGTGCTGACGGTAGTCGGCGGCAAAGTGGTGTACGGCGCCGGTGACTTCGAGAAGCTCGGGCCGGCCAGCGTGCCGGTGCTGCCGGACTGGTCGCCGGTGGTGAAAGTGCCGGGGCACTGGCGCCCGACGTCGCCGATGCAGGCCCAGGTCCACCACTGCAGCGGGCCGTGCGCGGTGCATTCCCACAGCCATGAACGGGCGCGCCTGTCGAACGCGCCGGTCAGCGATTTCGCCGGTTTCTGGGGCGCCTTTGGCTGCTCGTGTTTTGCCTTCTGACGAACTCAAGAAAGCGCCGACCCAACAGGGCGGCGCGGTATGCAACAACCATCCATCAAGGAGCTTCCAATGAGCAACGTTCCGTACAAACGCCTGAACAAAGACGATGCCGTGGTATTGCTGGTCGACCACCAGACCGGTCTGATCTCGCTGGTGCAGGATTTCTCGCCCAACGAGTTCAAGAACAACGTACTGGCGCTGGGCGACATCGCCAAATTCTTCAAGCTGCCGACCATCCTCACCACCAGTTTCGACAGCGGTCCGAACGGCCCGATCGTGCCGGAGCTCAAGGCGCAGTTCCCGGACGCGCCGTTCATTGCCCGCCCGGGCCAGATCAACGCCTGGGACAACGAAGACTTCGTCAAGGCGATCAAGGCCACCGGTCGCAAGCAACTGATCATCGCCGGTGTGGTGACCGACGTGTGCGTGGCGTTCCCGACCCTGTCGGCCATTGCCGAAGGCTTTGAGGTGTTTGTGGTGACCGACGCTTCCGGCACCTTCAACACCACCGTGCAACAAGCGGCCTGGGCGCGCATGTCGGCCGCCGGTGCGCACCTGCTGAACTGGTTCTCCGTGGCCTGCGAGCTGCAAGGCGACTGGCGCAATGACATGGAAGGCCTGGCCAACCTGCTGTCGGAACGCCTGCCGAACTATCGCAACCTGATCAACAGCTACATGAAGTTCACGGCCAAGTAAGACGTACACCTGTGGGAGCGAGCTTGCTCGCGATGGCGGCGTATCAGTCGACACATGTGTTGACTGACAGAAAGCTTTCGCGAGCAAGCCCGCTCCCACAGGGTTTTGCGTTCACATCCGCTTATCGACTCTGCAACCACCCCAAAAAACCACCTTTCCTGACCGCCGCCGGTTTGGCCATCAACGCCATCCGGCTGTTCTGCTGGCGCACCGCTTGCAGCTTGTTCAACGCCCGATCGACCTCCCGACGTTGCGCCATGCAGTTGCGGGTCAGGGATTTGTCGAGGCGGTAGATGATGCTTGAGGTCATGGCAGTGAACCGTGCCTGGGACGGCGTATCGGCGAGGATGCTTTGTTCGCCCATGACTTCACTCGGCCCCATGCGCCCGGCTTCGATCTGCGTGCTGCCGTCGGGGACGGTGGCGCTGACCACGCCGGTGGCGATGACGAACAGACTGTCCGGTACTTCCTCCAGGTCCAGCACCACATCACCGGCCGCGTATTGCTGCGCCACCATGTTCTGGGCCAGTCGATCCCGTTCCTCGGCGCTCAGGGAGCGGAAGATCTTCACTTCGTCGAGCAGTGCCCGTGCGCGGGTCGACGGCTCGATCACGCCATCGGGTTGCCGGGAAATGCCTGCCGCTTCGAGGTGCCGATGGGCCAGGTCGAACAGTTGATTACGCACTTCACCCTTTTTGCCCAATTCGGCGATGAAGCCGCTGGCCACGTATTCGGACATGGTTTCGCCGGCCTCCTTGAGCACGGCTTTCGGCGCCGGATCGAGGAGCAGACTGCTGCTGCCCTGAAGAGTACGGTCCAGGGCATCGAGTACCCGACGCGGGCGAATGTGGTTGGGTACCTGAATGCTGATCGACACGCCGTGCATGTTGAACGGGCGGCTGAGGTTGACGATCTTTGCCTTGGCCGCCACCGAGTTCGGCACTACCGCTGTGCTGCCGGCGCTGGTCAGCAGGTGGGTGGCACGCCAGTCGATGTCCAGCACCTTGCCTTCAATACCGTCGATGGAAACCCGGTCATCGACCTGATAGGGCTTGGTGGTGTTGAGCACGATGCCGGAGAACACGTCGCTCAAGGTGCTCTGCAATGCCAGGCCCACTACGATGGCGACGACGCCGGAGGTCGCCAGCAAACCTTTCACTGGCAGTTCCAGCACGTAGCCGGCGGCGGCCACCACCGCAATCAGGAACACCACTGCGCCGATGACATCCTGCAACAGCCTGCCGCTGTGGCCGATGCGCCGCATCAGGGCCAGGCCGATCACTTCGGTGAGCACCCGCGCCGCGTACAGCCACCAGAGAATCCCCAGCGCCGTGGCCCCCAGTTGCGCCACGCGATCATCGGCAAACAACGGCGCCTGCAACGGGCTGACGCCAGCATTGATGAGCATCGCGCCGAACAGCACAAACAGCGCCAGGCGCACACCGACCCGGCTGACGCGATGCTTGAATGGCGCGAGGTGCCAGAGCAGGGCGTCGATGGCCAGCAGCAGGGTGCTCAGGGAGAGCAGGTGACCGAGGAGAAAGGACATGGGAATGCTCCAGTAGAAATGAGGTCGCGCAGGTGGAGGGTGCTGTTGTGGCGAGGGAGTCGTCGCCCGCTTGAGTGCGGAGCAGATTAATGCTGTGTCAGGAAAGGAAAAAGCGGCTATAAAGTGTTTGACTGTCAACCAGGAAGTGACAATGAACCCCTTCGAAGATATGCGTATTTTTTGCCAGGTCATGGAGTCTGGAAGCTTCACGGCTGCCGCCGATCAACTGGGGCTGTCCAAGCAGTTTGTCAGCCGTCGCTTGATGCAACTCGAAGAGCGCCTGGGCGTGCGCCTGCTCAATCGCTCGACCCGGCGACTGGATGTCACGCCGCTGGGGCAAAGCTATTACGAGTCAGCCTTGCGCCTGCTCAGCGAAGTCGAGCAAGTGGAGCAGGGCATCGCCGGCCAGACCACCGAGCCACGCGGGACCATTCGTGTGAGCGCTCCGCTGTCGTTCGCACTGGCGCATCTGGGCTGTCTGTTGCCGGTGTTTTTGCAGCGCTATCGCGACGTGACGGTGGAGATGGATCTGAGCGATCGGCCTGTGGATTTGCTGGGTGAGGGATACGACCTGGCGTTGCGCATCGGCACGCTCGAGGACTCGACCTTGATTGCCCGGCGGATCGCGTCGATCCAGCGGGTGTACTGCGCCAGCCCCGGGTACCTGGCCGAGCGCGGCACACCGCGCAAACCTGAGGATTTGCACGGTCATGACTGTTTGCCGTACGGCCATGGTCGGCAGGTGCAATGGCGTTTTGCGGGGCAGGGCAAGCCGCTGATGGTCAACGTCACCGGTCGGATGCGGGTCAACAACGGCGAGGTGCTCAGGGATGCGGCTATCGCCGGCCTGGGGATCACGTATTTGCCGGCGTTCATCGTCGGCTCGGCACTGACGGATGGAAGGCTGGTGGAGGTACTGGAGGATGTGCGCCCCGAACCGCTGACGTTATCGGCGGTGTATCCGCAGCATCGTCAGAGTTCGCGGCCGGTGCAGGTGCTGGTTGAGTTCTTGCGCGAGGCGCTGGATCAGTCTGAGGGTGGGTTGTAATAAAATGGTCGACACAATCAAATGCGGGCTTGCTCGCGAAGGCGGTGTGACAGTCAAAGAAGTTGTTGACTGACCCACCGCCTTCGCGAGCAAGTCGGATCGCCGCACCGCCGCTCCCACAGGGTTTTGTGTTGTATGGGAATCAGCGGGAATCAGCTCCTTTTGTCATCGCCGGGTTCGGCATGGACACCACGGTCATCGCCGGGCTCGCCATTGGCATGGACACCACGGTCATCGCCGGGTTCGCCATTGGCATGGACGCCACGGTCATCGCCGGGTTCGCCATTGGCGTGGACGCCATGGTCATCCCCCGCTTCATCATGGGTGCCGCTGCGTCCTGAGGACGAGGCCGTTCCGGAGTGGCTCGAACCGCTGTTGGCACTGCCATGGCCGCTGTTGCTGCCATGGTCGCCGCTATGGCCGCTGCCGCTGTTGCCGCCACTGCCGCTTCCGCCGTGACTACCGCCACCGCCGCCTCCATTGCCACCGCCGCCACCTCCATTGCCGCCACCGCCGCCGCCACCACCACCTCCATTGCCGCCGCCACCGCCTCCATTGCCACCACCACCGCCTCCACTGCCGCCACCCCCACCGCCACTACCCCCATCCTTGGCCTGAGCACTGGATACCCCGGACAGGTTGTCCGGAATCAGTACGGTAGACGCCGACAGAACCGCGCCAATAGCTACTGCCAGTAAAAGCTTATTGATGTGCATGTCGTTCTCCGTCTTCTTGTTTGAGCCTGGAACGTTGATGAAGCTTGCAACGTGCTGCTTTTTCCCATGGGAACCTGTTAAACACCTCGGCAGGCTGATTTATTCAGTTTGATGGTTGAAGAAATGCAACGGACAGCGCGGCCCTGTTCCAAAAGTCAGTGAATACTCGAGGCCAGTTCGAAGATCGGGATGTACATCAGGATCACGATCACCCCGATCAACAGGCCGATGAAGGTCATGAGCAAGGGTTCGAACAGCCGCACGAACCATTCGATCCAGCGGCTGATTTCTTCGTCATAGAAATCGGCGCTGCGCTCCATCATCTGCCCGAGGTTGCCGGACTGTTCACCGGCGCGTAGCAGGCGCAGGGACACGGGGGTCACCAGTTGGTTGAGCTCCAGTGCGGTGGACAACGATTGCCCTTCGCGCACCCGTTCGCAGGCCTGGTCCAGCCGGCTGCGGGAGGCGACGGTGAGCAGGTTGCGGACCATGCCCATGGCGGTGACGAGGGGAATGCCGCCTTGCAGCAGGATGCCCAGGGAACGGTAGAAGCGTGCCAGCTCATACATGAAGATGCGCTGGTGCACCGCGGGGAGTTTTTCGATCACCCGGTCCAGCCCCCGCCGAAACGCCGGTTGGCGCTGCAGCAGGACGAGGGCGACGATGATGGCCAGCAAGCCACCGAAGAATTCGCCCTGGTGGGCGTGAAGGAACATGCCGCTGCTCATCAGGATCTGCGACAACCACGGCAGGTTCGACCCCAGCCCTTCGAACACCAGGCTGAAGCGCGGCACGACGTAGCCCATCAAGAACAACACCACGCCGCCGCCCACTACCAGCAACAGCATGGGGTAGATCGACGCGCTGATGATCTTCTGGCGAACCTCGTCCATGCGCTGTCGATAGCTGACATATCGGCCCAGGGCATCGCCGACGGCGCCGGTCTTCTCGCTGGACTGCACCAGCGCCACGTACAAAGGCGGGAAAATGGCCGACAACTGGCCCAGGGCCTGGGAAAACGATTTGCCCTCGTAAAGCAGGCGCACCAGTTCGCTCAGGGTTTTGCGGGCTTGTGGCGCGTTTTCCTTTTCCGCCAGGCTTTCCAGCGCATCGATCAACGGCAGGCCGGCGTTGAGCAAGGTGGTCAGCTCCTGGCTGAACAACACCAGGTTGAACGTCTCGCGCCTTTGCAGGCGCAACGCGCGCCAATGTCGCTCGGCGTGCAGGCTGACTACCCGCAGGCCCTGGTCTTCGGCGATGCGCCTGGCTTCGCTTTGCCCCGGCGCATCGACGGTCATTGAGACGACACCGGCCTTGCCGACGGCTTTGAGATGAAAGCGCATGGTCGCCATATCCGTCAGTTCCAGTTGGTGACTTCGGCGTTCTCGCCTTCGCCGCCGGGTTGCCCGTCCTTGCCCATGGACAACAGGTCGTATTCGCTGTTTTCACCGGGATAGCGATAGCTGTAGTTGCGGCCCCAAGGGTCTTGGGGAAGTTTCTTCTGCAGGTACGGGCCGGTCCAGCGCGGTTCGTCGGCGGGTGCCGTGACCAGCGCCTGCAAACCCTGTTCGGTCGACGGGTAATGGCCGACCTCCAGGCGGTAAATGTCCAGGGCTTTGCTCAAGCCTTCTATTTGTGCCTTGGCCACTTTCACTTCGGAACGGCCCAGCTGGGCGAAATACTTCGGCGCGACGATGCCGGCCAACAGCCCCAGCACCACCAGCACCACCAACAGTTCGAGCAGGGTGAACCCGCTTTGGGTTCGCCGGGCATAACGCAGATGCTGATTCATGATGACCTCGCACGGTAGGCAGCAGTGTTGCCATGCAGTTGCATGCAATTGCCATGCTCATGCTTGGTGATCCTTCTGCACCCCCCGTGCCATGGGCCTTCTCACTTACGGCACAGTGCTTGCGTATGGCTGTTGCACGACTGGCCATTGGGGCAATACCCCCATTTTTCGGGGCCGGGAGGGGAGGTCTGACAATGAAGTTACTCACCACCGGGTTGCTGGGTCTGCTGGTGTTGACCGGCGCCGCCCAGGCCGATGTGTTTGTTTCCGTGGACGCCAATGGCAGCTACGTCCTGTCCAATGTCCACCGCCCCGGACGCCACTATGAACGGGTGATCCGTGAACCCGATGCGCCGGTCGTCAGCCTCGACCAGCAGCCGCAGATGATCGCCGCGCAACCCTACGCCGAACTGGTGGCGGCGGCCGCCACGGCCAACGAACTGCCGGCGGCGCTGCTGCACGCAGTGATCAAGACCGAGTCGAGCTACAACGCCCGCGCTACCTCACCCAAGGGCGCTCGCGGACTGATGCAGTTGATGCCCGACACCGCCCGCGAAATGGGCGTGACCAACGTCTACGACCCCAAGGCCAACATCCAGGGCGGTGCCCGCTATCTCAAGCGCCTGATGACGATGTTCGACAACGATATCCGCCTCGCCGTAGCGGCCTACAACGCCGGCCCGCAAGCGGTGCTCAGCCGTGGCAACGTGGTCCCGCCGTTTGCCGAAACCCAGCGTTATGTGCCCAACGTGCTGAACCAGTATCGGCGTTTGCAAGGGTTGTCCGCGGATGCGCCGCTGTGATCGAAACCGCCGGGGGCGATTTTCCCCAATAGTGGGGAATGGTGGCCCCAGTCGGAAAGTTGGGGATTGGGTGGGGAATATCCCCCAGCTTATCAAGTCGTGATTATAACGGTCTGATTAATAACGTATTTTTTTTGGCATGCGGATTGCTCCAGACGATTTGTCGAGAAGTGTTCCCCGATAACCCGCAGCGAGGTCCGAGTCCATGATCGGCATATTCCGCGCCTTGTCCTTGATTAATTTGCAGCGGGTGGCTGCCGACGATTGCCTGACCATCAATCTGCAGAACCTGCTGGCCTATCCCGCCGACGGCAATTTCGTGTGATGGACAAAGCCTCGGGCCAACCCTTGTCCGGTGACGCTTTGTGTGTTCGGGGCGAACCAGGCGATACCCACTAAGAGGAAACTGACATGAACCGATTCGCGCATCGCGCAATGCTGACGTTCTGCCTGTTGGCCTTCGGTTTCGACCAGGTGCCGGCTCATTCGACGGACGAGCACGCCGGGCACGACATGGCAGCCATGAAGGTCGGCCAGGAGACCGCCCGGATCAGGATTGCCGACGTGGCCTTGCTGGACCAGAACGGCAAGGTCGTCAGCCTGGAAAAAGACCTGGTGAGCAACAAGATCGTGGTCATGGGTTTCATCTACACCAACTGCACCACGGTCTGCCCGATGGTGTCCTCGATCATGGGCAAGGTGCAGAAACGGCTGGGTGCGCGGGTCGGCACCGAGGTGCAACTGGTGTCGATCAGCATCGACCCGCAGCGTGACGATCCCCAACGCCTGAACGACTACGCCCGCACCTTCCAGCAGGGGCCGGGCTGGAGCTGGCTGACCGGTTCGCCGCAGTCGGTCGATGCCACCCTCAAGGGCCTGGGTGCCTACGGCGGTGACTTCCAGAACCACCCGCCGCTGATTCTGGTGGGCGACGGCAACAACCGCCTCTGGACCCGCTATTACGGTTTCACCGACCCGACGGAACTGGCCCGGGCCGTCGAGAAGCTCAGCGGTGAACGCAATACCCACGTCAAGCACACTGCCATTGCCATGGAGCGACAGCCATGAGAGCCATCGACTGCTTCACCCTGGGCATCTGCTACTGCATTTTCAGTTCAGTGGCGTTTGCCCACGAAGGGCATGAGCAGACCGCGCCTGTGGTGGCCGCCGCGCAACCGTCCAGCGGCACCCACGATGCGAAAACCTGGTTCACCGACACGCCGTTGCAGGACCAGAACGGCAACACGCTGCGCTTCTACAGCGACACATTGAAGGACCGTGTGGTGCTGCTCAATGTGATTTTCACCCGTTGCGACGATGCTTGCCCGCTGATTACCCGCAAGCTCAAAGAAGTGCGTGAAGTGCTCGGCGACAAGGCCGACGGCATCACCTTTATCTCCCTTACCAGTGATCCGCTGCGGGACACCCCGGCGGTACTCAAGGCTTACACCTTGAAACAGGGCATCGATGGGCCCCACTGGTTTTTTCTTACCGGCGACAAGGCGCAAATGGACCTTGTACTGGGTCGTATCGGTCAGATCGTGCCAACCCCCGAGCAGCACTCCACCCACTTGATCGTCGGTGACGTGGCGAACAAGCGCTGGAGCAAAATCAGTCCCGATGCCCCGGCGGCCACCATCGCCCAGCGCCTGCAGTTGCTGACAATGCCCGTGGCCGGACGCTAGCCATGGCCATCAATACTGCCCTCGTCCTTGGCCTGCTGCTCTTCGGCGGCCTCACGCTCAGCGTCCAGGCGCTGCCGCTGAACCTCAGCGAAAGTGCCGGCAAGCGCCTGTACCGCGAAGGTATATCGGCCAGCGGCGAGCCGATCATGGTCCGGGTCGGCGCATCGAACATGCTGCTGCCGGCCACCAGCCTGCCGTGCGCCAAATGTCATGGCGACGACGGCCTCGGGCGACCGGAAGGCGGGGTGCGCCCACCGGACCTGAATTGGTCGCGGCTGGCCGGCAGCCATGGCCAGCAGCACTTCAACGGCCGCAGTTACCCGGCCTACAGCGACAGTACCCTGGCGCAGGCGGTGCAGGAGGGGCGCGACCCCGGCAATAACCGGCTCGATCCGTCGATGCCACGATTCGTGTTGTCGATGAACGATCAACGCAATCTCACGGCGTACCTCAAACGCCTGGCCGAAGACCGCGATCCGGGCCTGACCCCCGACAGTCTGCACCTGGGCACGTTGCTGCCGGGCACCGGGCCATTGAGCGAGGAGAGCGCCACGGTGGCGGCGGTGCTCAAGGGCTGCGTGAAGCGTATCAACGAGGCGGGGGGCATTCACGGCCGGCAGTTGCGCCTGACCATACTCGACCCCGGTACTGATCGCGCCAGTGCCGAAAAGGCGCTGAACCGGTTGATCGATGAAGAGCAGGTGTTCGCCCTGATCGCCCCGCTGGCGCCGGCATTGGACGTGGACCTCGCCGTGCACCTGGAACGGGCCGGCATTCCGCTGATCGGGCCGCTGTCCTTGCAGGGCACGCCCCACGCCAGTCCGCAGATATTCGAACCACTGCCGGGGCTTCGTGAGCAATTGATCGCCCTGGCCGATTACGCCAGTGCCAGCCTGCGGGTGCTTCAGGGGCCGACGCTGATCGCCTATCCGGACGAATCCGGCCAACGGCTGGCGGCGCAGGAACTCGGCCAGTACTTGCAGGGGCACGCCTGGCAAAAGGTGCGCCTGCAAGCCTACGACCCGAGCGGGGAAGATTTGCCCCTGGGCTCGCGCTCGGTGTTTTACCTGGGCACCAGCAGCGGCTTCAGCCGACTGGCCGAGCGTCTGCAAACGGCGGGGCAGGTGCCTTACCTGTTCGCCACCTCGAACCAGGTGGCGGGCAATCTGACGCAGGTGCCCAGCGGATTTTCCCGGCGAGTGTTCCTGGCCTATCCGTTCGTGCCCAGCGACTGGACCCAGGCCGGGCGCCTGGCCCTGACCCAGTTGCGCGAACACCAGGGCCTCGGTGGCCAGCACGCGATACTGCAAGTGGGCGCGTTCAGTTCGATGATGCTGCTCAGCGAAGGCATGAAGCAGGCCGGGCGGGATGCCAGCCGCGAAAAGCTGGTCAGTGCCCTGGAAGGCCTGCATGACTTCGATACCGGGCTGACGCCCCTGATGAGCTTTGGTCCAGGCCGACGCCTGGGCTTGAGCGGTGCCCATATCGTCACGGTGGATCTGCCGGACCAGCGATTCTATCTGGTCGCCCCCTATAAACCTGTCGCTGCCACGCCCTGACCGGAGGCCGATCATGAAACTCGACACTTTGCCGGTCCTGCGGGCCCGACATATCCTGGTCAAGGTAGCGCCCGGTGCTGACGCTTCCACAGTCGGGGCCGCGGGTCTACGCTTAACTGCGATCAGGGCCCCCATCATTGCCGGGGCCGAAGAGGCGTCGGCCTGCGAAGGGGGTAACCTGGGTTACTTTCCCCGTGGACGGAGGGTGCCGCAGTTCGAGGCTGCAGCGTTTTCCCTGGCACCGGGGGCCATCAGCCACTCGCACAATCGGATCGAGCGGATTGATGATGACTAGGTTCCCCAACAGTGGGGGAAAAACTTCAATGCCAATCCGATCGCTTTCCCCGTTTTTGGGGGATGGGATTGCTGTACGAAAAGGCATTGTTTTTAAATTCAAGGACATGAAGACCTAAAATTACCGGCGCTCAGTCTGGCATGAAGTGTGCGTTAGTCCTCTCAGGGCACGCGCTCCGCCAGGTTCAAAACCCGGACCTGCGGTTTCAAGGAGTCGACCTTGTTGAACAAAGTACTGGTTGTTGATGACGAACAGCTGCTGGCGGAAAACCTCCAGGGTTACCTGCAGGCGCAAGCGCTGGAAGTCCGGATTGCTCACGACGGTGCACATGGAATCGCCGCAGCAGACGATTTCGCACCCGATGTGATGGTGTTCGATTACCGCTTGCCGGATATGGAAGGCTTTCAGGTGCTCGATGCCGTCCGCCAGAACAGGAAGTGCCATTTTGTGCTGATCACAGGGCATCCAACCGCGGAAGTTTGCGAGCGGGCCCGGCTACTGGGAGTCAGCCATATCCTGTTCAAACCCTTTCCGTTGGCGGAATTGGCCCGTGCAGTGCTTGATCTTCTGGGCAGGCGGCGCGAGCCCAGGCCGGGTGTGAGCACTTGCGAAGGATTCGTCGAACGACGCCAGAGCAGGACCGAGAGTTTCCCGCTGCAGTTGTACGACGGTAGTTGGGTGCTTGCAGATCGCCGAAAAAACACTTCGGCTTCCATGGCGCCAGACGACGAACAATTGCTCACCGGGGAGTAGTGGCGCGACAAGACGTTCCGGCCTGTGCCGAAATGACTCGCCGCGCCGACAGGGCTCAAAGCCCCGGGCGTTGGAGAGCAAGCCATGGACCGTCTATCCCTTGCCGTAGAACCGGCGCAAGTGGAATGTGTACCGACTCGCTTCAGCAGTGAACAACTGGCCCGGGCACGCGCCCTGGCCACCAGTTCCGGCGAGCGGATGCTGGACACCCTCGGGGAGTTGAGTGAGCTGGCTCCCATGCCTTTCATCCAGTGCCTGGGCGCAACCCTGCACTACCCGGTGCTCGACACCGACAGCCTGTTCAGTGCCACCCCGGTGTTCGACCGGGTGACCCTGGCCCAATGCCTCAAGCGTGAGTTCATCCTGCTGCGTCACGACGATGCGGTCATCGGTGTGTTCGCCGACCCCTTCGACAGCGCACGCCTGGCCTGGATCGATGAATGCCTGCACGGCGCGCCGCTGTACCTGGTGCATGCCGACGACTTGAAGGCCTACCTGGCACGTCACGAAGAAAGTTTCCACGCGGTGGAGTCGCTCAACGCCCAGGCCGAGGGCGGAGCCGAAGTCGATACCCTGCAAAGCCTGTCCCTGACCAGCATCAGCGAAGACGCCAGCGTGGTGGTCAAGCTGGTCAACTCGACGCTGTACGACGCGCTGAAAATGCACGCCAGCGACATTCACCTGGGCACCACCGGCAGCGGCCTGGTGATCAAGTACCGGATCGACGGTGTGCTCAACAACATCAGCAAGATCCAGGGCAGCGAGTTCGCCGAGCAAGTGATTTCCCGGGTCAAGGTCATGGCTGAACTGGACATCGGCGAAAAGCGCGTGCCCCAGGACGGACGTTTCAAGATCGGCATCAGCGGCCGACAGATCGACTTCCGGGTGTCGATCATGCCGAGCATCTTCGGCGAAGACGCGGTGCTGCGGGTGCTCGACAAACAGGACCTCGCCGACAAAGTCTGTGGCGTGCAACTGCAAGCCCTGGGCTTTGAAGAAGATACCCTGCGCCAGTTGCGCCGGCTGGCCGCCGAACCCTACGGCATGGTGCTGGTAACCGGGCCTACCGGTAGCGGCAAGACCACCACCCTGTACGCGATGATCACCGAGATCAACCACGGCGTGGACAAGATCATCACCATTGAAGACCCGGTGGAGTATCAACTGCCGGGCGTGCTGCAAATCCCCGTCAACGAGAAAAAGGGCCTGACCTTCGCCCGGGGCCTGCGCTCGATCCTGCGTCATGACCCGGACAAGATCATGGTCGGTGAAATCCGCGACCCGGACACCGCGCAGATCGCCGTGCAATCGGCGCTCACCGGTCACCTGGTGTTCACCACCATCCACGCCAACAACGTGTTCGACGTGATCGGCCGATTCACCCAGATGGAAATCGATCCCTACAGCCTGGTCTCGGCACTCAATGCCGTCCTGGCCCAGCGTTTGATCCGTCTGGTCTGCACCAGTTGCAGCGCCCCTTACAGCCCGACAGAAGAAGAGCTGGAGGTCTCGGGGCTCGATCCGCAAAAGGTCGCTCACTACCGGTTCGTCCACGGCAAGGGGTGCGGGCATTGCCGGGGCACCGGCTATCGCGGGCGCAGTGCGATTGCCGAACTGCTGCACCTGGATGACGAATTGCGGCAAATGATCGTCGAGCGCCAACCCATCTCGAAAATCAAGGCCCATGCCTGCAAACGTGGCTTGCGCCTGCTGCGCGAGTCGGCGCTGGAGATGGTGGAACAAGGCCGGACCACTCTCGAGGAGATCAATCGTGTCACTTTTATCTCGTGAGCAATTTGTCGCCGTGCTCGGCGCCAACGGTGTAGGCCTGGGGCATCGCCAAGGCAGTGCAACCCACTGGCTGGGCAGCGTCGGTTACATCGACGAAGGTTTCCAGGCTTGGGCGGTGGCCCTCGACACCCTCGACCGTTTGCTGGCCGAGCACGCCGTTGCCAGGGCGGAACTGACGGTGGTGATCTCCGGACACTTCAGCCGCTATTGCCTGGTGCCCTGGAGCGATCAGATCAGCAGCCCGGCCGAATTGCTCGGCTTCGCTCAACTGTGTTTCGAAGACCTCTACGGTGCACCGACGCAACCCTGGAGCCTGGTGCTGTCGGCCGAGCCTGCCGGTTATGACCGCATCGCCACCGCGCTGCCCCAGGACTTGCTCGACCGCCTGCGCGCCCTGGTCAGCGCGCGTGGCTTGCGCTTGCGTTCGGTGCAACCGTACCTGATGGCGGCGTTCAACCATTTCGATAAAAGCCTTGATGCCGGGGACTTCCTGTTCGTGGTCGCCGAACCGGTACGCAGCGTGTTGCTGCTGGCCAGGGAAGGGCGCTGGACGTCGGTGCGTTCGGTGGGCAGCAGCGACAGTGATGCGGCCCTGACGGCGCTGATCGGCCGTGAGAACCAGTTGCAGGCATCCACCAGCGAACGGCCGTTGACGGTCTACCTGCATGCGCCGGCGCGCATCGACTCGCCCCCTGATGTGCCCGGTGTGCATCTGCGCACCCTCGAAGAAGACCGGACAGCCGTACGCGATTGCCTGTACGTCATGTCTCGGGCGGTGGCCTGACATGCGCCCCCTGATGCTCGACTTTCAGCCGCGCCGCCGTGCAGGCCCCCTGGGCTGGAGCCTGCTGGCCGGTGGCGTGGTGCTGACACTGACTTGCGCTCTGGTGCAGCAGCACCTGAGCAACGAGGCCGAACAACAGCAGGGCCACCTGCAAACCACCCAGCGAGTGCTTACCGGCGACAACGGCAGCAAGCCCGGCCTGACCCCGGCACAAACTCGCGAGCAGGCGCAGAACCTGGCCGAAATGCGCAAGGTCTCCCAGCAGTTGCGCCGCCCCTGGGAGCGTCTGTTCGCCACGCTGGAAGCCATGCCACGGGACAACATTGCCCTGCTGACCCTGACCCCGGACGCTCGCAAAGGCCAGGTCCGGATCAGCGCCGAGGCGATGGACCTGGACGCCATGCTCGATTTCCACCGTCGCCTCGAAGCCAGCGACGAACTGTCCGACGTGTCGCTGCTGAGCCACGAAATTGTCGCCAACGTGCCGGAACACCCGGTGCAGTTCAACCTGTCGGCTACCTGGGAGATCGGCGATGCAAATCCATAAATTGATCGTCCACGAATACCTGCAAGGCCTGGGCGTTCCGGGGCTGGCAGGGTTGGCCATGCTGGTGCTGGCGCTGAGCTATGGCCTGGTCGGATTGCTGCCGGACTGGCAGTCGCTGCAAAGCCTCAGCCAGCAGACCCGCGAAGCCACCGAGTACCTGGCCAAGGTCGAAGACGGCACGGTGGCTGCACCGGTGGTGCCGCAGCGCCAGCTCGACGACTTCCGCAGCAAGTTGCCGTCCCAGCCCCAGGCCACCGTGGCCATCGACAAGATCTACGCCCTGGCCGCCCAGGAGCGCATCACCTTGTCCCGGGGTGAGTACTCCCTGGGCGTGGACCCCAAGACGCACCTGGCCCGTTATCAGATTCTGCTGCCGGTACGTGGCAGCTATCCGCAACTGCGGCGTTTCCTGCACGCCTTGCTCGGTCAATTGCCGGCGGTGGTGCTGGAGGATGTGGAGCTGCAGCGCAAGAAGATCGCCGATACCGACCTGACCGGGCGGATCCGCATGACCCTTTACCTGTCGAGGTCATGATGAATACCAAACGAGTGGTGGGTTGGGTGGCGTTCTTCGGTGTAGCGGCCGCGCTCGCCTGGTTCCCCGAATACTTCAAGCAGGCTGACGACAGCGACCCGGCGCTGGCCGCCGTGGCCACGTCAGCCAAAGGCAAGGCCCCGGGCGCAGCGGCGGCTGCATCGAGCGCCGCGGCGGTCGTGCCGATCAAGGACCTGAGCCCGGCAGGCGACCTGTTCGCCGCCCGCAGCTGGAAAGCGGAGCCGGTCCTCGGCACCGTCATTGAACAACCGGTAGTCGTGACCCCAGAGGTGCAGGTCCCCACTGCACCGCCGTTGCCCTTCCAGTTTGTCGGCAGGCTGGATGACCGTTCCGATCTGCAGGTGTTCTTGCAGAGCGGCGAAAAAATATACGTCGTACGCAAAGGGGATGTTATCGACGAAACCTGGCGGATCGAGCGCATTTCCAAAGAGGAGCTGAGCCTGGTCTACCTGCCTCTGCATTTAGCTCAGACTCTGTCTGTGGGGAGTACGGAATGAACAAATCCCGTTTGCTGATGAGCCTTTGTCTCTGCGCAGGGCTGGCTGCATGCAGTTCGGCGCAGGTCGCCAAGGAAGAAGCTTCCGCCCTGATGGAATCCGGCCAGTACGAAGCCGGCCTGGCTCGCATCGAACAGGGGTTGCGCGAGAACCCTCGCGATACCGATCTGCACATAGCACTCAACAGTGGTCGGGCCCGCGCCGTGACGGCACTGCTGACCCAGGCCGACATGGACCGCGCCCAGCGTAATTTTGCCGGGGCCCGCATGGGCTACAGCCGGGTCCTGGGTATCGAGCCGAACAACCGTCGTGCCCAGGACTCCCTGCGTCAACTCGACTACTTGCGCAGCATGGATGAGAAACTCGAAATGGCCCGTGGCGACCTGCGTCGCGGTGACATCTACGGTGCCGACCGCCAGGTCAAGCAGATTCTCGAACTGGACCCACAGAACGAGGGGGCCCGGGAACTGCAAGACAGCATCCGCCTGGTGCAGAGCCGCAACGTGGTGCAGTACCCGCAGCTGCGTACACGCCTGGACCGGCCGGTGACCCTGGAGTTTCGCGACGCCAACCTGAAGACCATTTTCGAAGTGCTGTCCCAGGTCGCCGGCCTGAACTTCATCTTCGACAAGGACCTGCGCCCGGACATGAAAGCCACGATCTTCGTACGTGATGTGCGCATCGAAGACGCCGTGGATTTGCTGCTGCAACAGAACCAGTTGCATCAGAAAGTGGTGAATGAAAACACCTTGCTGATTTACCCGGACTCGCCGCAGAAGCTCAAGGATTACCAGGAATTGGTGATGCGCACCTTCTACCTGACCAGCATCGATGCCAACACCGCGCTGAACATGATCAAGACCATGCTCAAGACCCGCGACGTGTTCGTCGATGAACGCCTCAATACCCTGACCATGCGCGACACCGGCGACGCCATCCGCATGGCGGAAAAACTCCTGCAATCGCAGGACCAGTCCAACCCCGAAGTGGTGCTGGAAGTGGAAGTGATGGAAGTGGCCCGTCAGCGCATTCTCGACCTCGGTCTGCAATGGCCCAACACCTTCGGTGTGATCAACAGCGACGGCTCGCCAGTGTCCATCCTTGACCAGCTCAAAGGCATCGACTCCAGCCGCATCTCCATCAGCCCGGCGCCCCAGGCCAAGATCAACGCCCAGGACAAGGACATCAACACCCTGGCCAGCCCGGTGATCCGGGTGAGCAACCGTGAACAGGCGCGCATCCACATCGGTCAGCGCGTGCCGATCATCAGCGCCACCTCGGTGCCTTCGACCCAGGGCCCGGTGATCACCGAAAGCGTGACTTACCTCGACGTCGGTCTGAAGCTTGAAGTGCAGCCCATCGTGCACCTGAACAACGAAGTGGCGATCAAGATCGCGTTGGAAGTCAGTAACGCCACGCCGCTGTCGCCGACCGCCCAGGGCACCATTCCCGTCCAGGTCGATACCCGCAACGCCCAGACCACCTTGCGTCTGCATGATGGCGAAACACAGATTCTCGCCGGTCTGGTGCGCAACGACCATGGCAGCAGCGGTAACAAGATCCCTGGCCTTGGCGACATTCCTGGCCTGGGCCGCCTGTTCGGCAGCAATAAAGACGACATCAGCAAATCCGAACTGGTGCTGTCGATCACCCCGCGGATCGTGCGCAACCTGCCGTACCAGAGCCCGTCGGACATGGAATTCCCGACCGGCACCGAAACCAGCATGCACATCCAGGCCCCTGACCGCTCGATGAGCACCACGGTTCAGACCGGCCCCATGAGCGCACCGATCGCCACCACAGTTACCGTCGGGAAGCCTTGATCATGAACGCCTCCCAACGCGGTTTTACCCTGATCGAAGTCGTGGTGACGCTTGCCCTGGTCGGCCTGTTGGCCGGCATGGCCGCACCGCTGACCGAGACGGTGGTGCGTCGGGGCAAAGAGCAGGATCTGCGGACCGCGCTGTACCAGATCCGCGATGCCATCGACGCCTATAAACGCGCCTTCGACGCCGGTTACATCGAGAAGACGCTCGACAGCAACGGCTACCCGCCGAACCTGAAAGTGCTGGTCGATGGTGTACGTGACGTGCGCAGCGCCAAGGGCGCCAAGTTCTATTTCCTGCGGCGCATCCCCCGTGATCCGCTGGCCACTGTCAAGCGTGACGACGAGGGTGGCTGGGGCCTGCGTGCCTATGACAGTTCGGCTGAGAACCCGCGTGAGGGCCAGGACGTCTTTGACGTTTACTCCAAGGCCCGGGGCAAGGGGCTCAATGGCATCGCCTATCGGGAGTGGTGAGCATATGCGTCGGCAAAAGGGTTTTACCTTGTTGGAACTGATGGTGGTCATGGCAATCATCGCGACCCTGATGACGATCGCCATGCCACGCTATTTCACCAGCCTGGAAGCCTCGAAAGAGACCACCCTGCGCCAGAGCCTGTCGTCCATGCGCGAGGCGCTGGACCACTACTACGGGGACACCGGGCGATATCCCGACTCCATCGAACAACTGGTCGAGCTGCGCTACCTGCGCAACCAGCCGCTGGATCCGATTGCCGAGCGCAAGGACACCTGGGTCATGGTCGCGCCACCGGATGGCGTGGCGGGCGGGGTGGCCGATATCAAGAGTGGCGCCAGCGGGAGGGCACGTGATGGCAGCCTTTACTCCGAGTGGTAAGCCTTCGGGCCAGGACGGCTTCACCTACCTGGGTGTGCTGTTTCTGATTGTCGTGATGGGCATGGGCCTGGCCAGTGCCGGCGAGTTGTGGGCCACCGCTTCACGCCGGGATCGCGAAAACCAGTTGCTCTGGGTCGGAACGCAGTATGCCCAGGCGCTGCGCAGCTATTACCGCAGCTCGCCCGGCGTCGCCATGTACCCCAAAGAACTCGCGGACCTGTTGCAGGACGAGCGCTTCCCGTCGGCCAGGCACCATATCCGCAAGTTGTACCCGGAGCCGATGACGGGGGGCGAATGGGAGCTGATACGCGGTGTCGACGGACGGATTAGCGGTGTGTACTGCCCGTCCGAGCAGAAGCCGCTCAAACAAGAGAACTTTCCCAGCGAGTGGTCGGACTTCAAAGGCATGGCCAGCTACAAGGATTGGCAGTTCGTGGCCGAGAAAGTTGTCCTCGATGGCACCGAGGGGCTGCCCAAAGAACAGTCCATCGCGCCCCAGGCATTGCAGCCTTGAACCCTTGGGAGCGGGTTTTAACAGCCAACACATTTGCGCCAAATGTACCTGGTCCAATTGTGGGAGCGGGCTTGCTCGCGAAGGCGGCCTGATAGCCGACCTGTCTTTTGTTGACTGTGTACATATCCGTTTTTTTGGTAACGGCGGCTTATGGTTTCGCCCTGACGGCGAGTCCCTTTGGCAAACGCCCCAAAGGAACCAAAGGTCTCGCCCCTTACGTACGGCCCCTCGCTGAGGCTCGGGGTTCCTTCGCTCCGGTGTCCATCCGGGGGCATTGCCCTCCGGTCGGCTTCGCTTCGACCTACATGCAATGAGTTCGACTGCGTCGAACGGCGCTGCGCGCCTACCCCCGGATGAACGCCTCCACTCAGCCTGCCGAGGGGGCGGGTGGATCAAGATCAAGAGCTGCAGGCGAGCTAACGCTCGGCCTGATGAGTGGTGGGGCTGTACGCGGGCGGCCTTATGGCCGACCAATCTCCTTCGACTAAACGCATTCCCCCTGTAGGAGCTGCCGAAGGCTGCGATCTTTTGATCTTGATCTTCTGCCCCTTCGACATTGTCAAAAATCAAAATCAAAAGATCGCAGCCTTCGGCAGCTCCTACAGGGAAACACTCTCCCATCAGTACCAGGTCGGCCGGTAGGCACCTGTGGGCTTGCTCGCGAAGACGGCCTTGCAGCCAACGAAAGTCCTCTGCCTCACACCAGCAAAATGGCCAGAAATTATGGATGTCAGGCAAGGCTGTAGGATCAGGAGTGAGGCTACACCGCCTTGCGTCGTTGCCTACAACTACGCCAGAATCCGCCAGCTTGTGGGCCTTGGACCCTGACTCTATCGTTGTCGGGTCGCTGCAAATTCAGCGACCGGATTTAGCGATCCGAACAGATACAGGGACACCAGCACTCCAGTCTTGATTGCATTCGTTTCTATGCCTGCAATTTGATTATGGCGGCTGTGCGTCGGAGACCTTCGGGTCTGCCGGGTTTGCCTGTAACCGGTTCGCTAACCTTCGTACAGTCGCCACCCTTACTTGTTTAGCGACAGGTCTTGGTGGTTCCAGTTTCTACAGGAGCTCCACCATGTTCAAACCCACGCCCAATCCCCCCGAATCAGAAACCGATACCACCCGGAGTGCATCAACTCTCCACCTCAAACCCGCCATCCTCAAGAACAACGCGCCCCACAACCCCAGCACAATGTTCATCATCGCGCCAGACATCGATACCGAAAGCCTGTTGGCCCACGCCTGCGAATCGCTGGCCTCGGCGAGTGTCATGGCCAGTGATTTCGCAACATTCCTGGATGGTCCGCAACGCAGCATGCTGCTGGGGATCCAGCAGGTGATCATGCTGGCGGACCTGGCAGTTAACCGTGCACTGGATAACGTTGCTCCATTGGACTAAACGCCGAGCTTTTGTGGCGAGGGGGCTTGTCGGATCGCCGCACCGCCCCGTTGGGGTGCGAAGCGCCCCCCAAAAAATGGTCCTTACGTTCATCTCCGGGAAACCGGGTAACGGCTTTTAGGGCCGCTGCGCAGCCCAGCGGGGGCGAGCCCCCTCGCCACAGGGTTGTGTACGCCGGAACGCTTCAGGCGCTTTCCAGCATATTGATCAAGTGCTCCGGCCACACCGTTTCTCGGGTCTCACGCAGTTCGGCTACGGACCACCACTTATGGTCCGCCATCACCCGGACTTCGTGAGCCGTCCATCCTTCACGGGACAGACGTTCACTCTCGGTATGAACCACAAAATACCGTTCAACCGACAGCACCGTTTCACCGCTTGGCAGCATCATCGGAAAACTGCGCTCTGCAACGCTGGCTCCCACGGCAGCGACATTCAGCCCGGTTTCTTCAAACAGTTCACGAACCGCCGCCGCCTCAAAGGACTCACCCGGCTCAAGCCCGCCACCGGGTGTCGCCCAGTGGCTTTGGCCGTCGAGGGCATCGCCTTTGTGCTGGAAGTGAAACAGCAGAACCTGTTGCGAGGGATTGATCACCAGCAGTCTGGCGGAATGGCGTTGGCGCATTTTTTTCTTTCCATAGAGTGCCGCGAACCGCAGCTTTCACTGCGGCCCGCGACGGTAAAGCTCATGTCGGTGTTATTACACCGAAAGGGTCAAGCCACCACCCGGTAACACGGCACATACGCCGCGCCGCCCGGCAGTTTCATGCGGTGCTGGGCGACGAAGGCTTTGAGCAGCAGGTCCAGCGGTTGCATGATCGCGGCGTCGCCACGGATCTGGTAAGGCCCGTGCTCTTCGATCAGGCGGATGCCCTTGTCCTTGACGTTGCCGGCGACGATGCCGGAGAACGCGCGGCGCAGGTTGGCCGCCAGTTCGTGGGAGGGCAGGTCGAGGCTCAGTTTCAGGTTGGCCATGTTTTCGTGGGTCGGGTCGAACGGGCGCTGGAAGCCTTCGTCGATTTTCAGCAGCCAGTTGAAGTGGAACGCGTCGTTGCGCTCGCGGCGGAACTGCTTGACCGCCTTGAGGCCCAGGGTCATCTGGCGCGCCACTTCGGCCGGGTCATCGATGATGATCTGGTAGTGCTGCTTGGCGGCGTCGCCCAGGGTGGCGCCGACGAACGCGTCCAGTTGCTCCAGGTACGGTGCGGCATGTTTCGGCCCGGTGAGGACGACCGGGAAGGGAATGCCTGCGTTGTCCGGGTGCATCAGGATGCCCAGCAGGTACAGGAACTCTTCGGCTGTACCGGCGCCGCCCGGGAAGATGATGATGCCGTGGCCGACACGGACGAAGGCTTCCAGGCGTTTTTCGATGTCCGGCAGGATCACCAGTTCGTTGACGATCGGGTTCGGCGCTTCGGCGGCGATGATGCCGGGTTCGGTCAGGCCCAGGTAGCGGCCGCCGTGGATGCGTTGCTTGGCGTGGGCGATGGTCGCGCCTTTCATCGGGCCTTTCATCACGCCGGGGCCGCAACCGGTGCAGATGTCCAGGCTGCGCAGGCCCAGTTCGTGGCCGACTTTCTTGGTGTATTTGTATTCTTCGGTGTTGATCGAGTGCCCGCCCCAGCACACCACGATCTTCGGCTCGACGCCGGGGCGCAGGGTGCGGGCGTTGCGCAGCAGGTGGAAGACGTAGTCGCTGATGCCCTGGGAGTTGCTCAGGTCGATGCGCTGGCTGTCGAGTTCGTTTTCGGTGTAGACGATGTCACGCAGGGCGCTGAACAGCATTTCCCGGGTGCTGGCGATCATTTCGCCGTCGACGAAGGCGTCGGCCGGGGCGTTCAGCAGTTCCAGGCGTACGCCGCGGTCCTGCTGGTGAATGCGGATCTCGAAATCCTTGTAGGCTTCCAGAATGGTCTTGGCGTTGTCGACATGGGCGCCGGTGTTGAGGATGGCCAGGGCGCACTGGCGGAAGAGGGTATAGGTACTGCCGGAACCGGCTTCGCTCAATTGCTGGACTTCCCGTTGCGAGAGCGTTTCCAGGCTGCCTTTTGGACTGACGGAGGCGTTGATAACTTGGCGTTGGGTCATTCAATGATCCTTAAAACGATGTCATTCCCACAGCAACTACGAATGGCATCCGAATAATGTGTATTCATGAAAGAAGATGGCACGAACTGCGCGGTCTCGCCATGTCCCCCGCTTGACGATGAAAAGATGAAAAGGAGCCCCAGCATAGCTAAATCCCTCGCAGAGGGGATAATGGCCCGCTGTCTTTTTGCCTCAGACCCCTTTTTACCCTTTCAGCTCAGGAAACCCGACGCAATGTTCGCAATCCAGCCGATGAACGCTGATACCTACCGGCAACAGACGCGGCGCAGCACGGTCATCATTGCCCTGATCTTCCTGGCGCTGGCGATGCTGCTGTCCTCGGCGGCAGTGGCGCTGTTCGGCACGCCCGGGGGCGACAATCTGCGCTTCAACGTCGGTGGCGTGTTTGTTGCCGTGCTGGTGATGGTGGCGCTGATGCGCAAGGTGTTCTGGCACCAGGCGTGGATGGCGCCTGCGGTCTACAGTTGGCAGCTCAAGCGCAGCCTGATGAGCATCACCAATGTCATGCATCATGTAACGGCGGCCGTGGAACGCGGTGATCCGGTTGCGATGAAGCTGTTGCGTTTCTACCATTTGGGCTTGAACCAGATGCATCAACTCGATGGCAACTCCAGTGACCACGGCCAGTTGATCCGCGAAATGGACCAGCACAGGGAACGGATGCAAGCCCAGGGTATCGAAATCGAACAGACACGACTGGATCCGGCGTGGCTGGAGGCGCTAAAGCAGGCGCAGCGCTAACATCAATGCGAGCCCGGCTCGGGCATAGTGAGCAAAAACGGCGATCAGGAAGGTTCGTCCGTCATCGACACAGGGAGCACCATGGGACATCCATTGATCAACGATCAAATTGAAATGCTTCGGCCAACCGTGGCAAGGCTCAAGGTCCGCTCGGCGGTGACCTTGCTGATGGCGGTGTGCCTGTCGATGGTGGCTATCGTGATCTGGGAAGCCTGGAGCTCACGCCAGTACCACCTGCATGACAAGCAAGTGGTGATGTCCAACCTGGCGCAGACCCTGGCTTCGCAAGCGCAGGCAACGATCAAGCAGGCCGATACGCTGCTGTTCACGCTGGTCGATCGCCTGGAACACGACGGCGTGGATCAATCCCGGCTGCCGGCATTGCTCAATGCCCAGCGCAGTGAGTTGAGCCAGCTCCATGGCTTGTTCGTTTTTGACGAAAACGGGCAGTGGCTCGCCAATTCCAATGGCGCCGGCCAAACCGGCGTCAACAATTCCGACCGCGAATACTTCATCTTCCATCGCGACAACCCCAGCCGAGGGCCGCACATCGGGCCGTCGATCAAGAGCCGGTCGAGCGGCGAGTGGATCATGACGGTTTCGCGTCGGCTCAATCATCCCGACGGCAGTTTTGCCGGCGTGGCGCTGGCGACGATCTACCTCAGTCATTTCCTGCAGCTCTACGACAGCATCGACATGGGCAGCAACGGCGTGATCACCCTGATCGCCGACAACGCCAGCATTGTCATTCGCCGGCCCTTCAAGGAATCGGATATCGGCAGCAGCCTTGCCAAGAGCCCGTTGTTCACCCAGTTGTTGCCCAAGAGCGATGCGGGCACGGCCACGATCACGTCGGTCATCGACGGTGTCGAGCGGGTGACGGGGTATCGCCGGGTCGAGGGTTATCCGCTGATCGTGTTTGCCGCGCTGAACAAGGATGAAGTGCTGGCCAGTTGGCGCAAGGAAACGCTGCTCAGCGCCGGTATCGTCACGCTGTTGCTCAGTGTTCTCGGGGTACTGGGGTTCCGGCTGATCAAGCTGATGAAGCAGCAGAACCTGGTGCAGGTCGAGTTGCTGGACACCCAGGACAAGCTCCTGGAGGTCAATCGCAACCTCGAAGGCCTGGCCCTCAAGGATGCGCTGACGGGGCTGGCCAACCGGCGTCAGCTCGACGCGTTCATCGATGCCGAAATGGGCCGTGCCCGACGCAGCCAGAGCGAGCTGGCGCTGCTGATGATCGATGTCGATCATTTCAAACCGTTCAATGACCGCTACGGTCACCCGGCCGGTGATGAGTGTTTGCGCAAGGTCGGTGCGATCATCACCAGCAACATCAAGCGCCCCGGTGATCTGGCCGCCCGTTATGGTGGCGAGGAGTTTGCAGTGGTGCTGCCCGGCACCGACTACGTGGGGGCATTCCTGGTGGCGGAGAAAATCCGCCGCGCGGTGCTTCAGGCTGAAATTGCCCACAGCGACAGCCCGGAAGGCGCCGTCACCGTCAGCGTTGGCGTGTGTGCCAGCAATGGTGCGTCCCAGGTTCGCTCCGAAGACCTGATCGGTGCGGCGGACAAGGCGCTGTACGTGGCCAAGGCCAGTGGGCGCAATATGAGTGTGATTGCCAACTGAGGCTCAGGCGTCAGGCAAACCGGTCCGTTCCCTGTGTAGGAGCTGCCGCAGGCTGCGATCTTTCAGGTCGCCCGCCGCAATCGCCACTGCCTGATCAATCGAAGATAGACCAACACATTGATCACCAACACCACGCTGCCCAAACCCAGCTGAATGCCGGGCGTCAGGCCTGCCGGGTAAATCACCGGCCAAATGTAATGTTCGATGAACCCGCCGCCATAGCCGGTTTGCCCGGCCCCATGGCGCATGCGGTTTTCCCAGTCGGTCAGCGGGCAGGGCAGGTGGAAGAACTCCACCGCCATCCCCCACAGCGCAGCGGGTGGATGCCACCAGATCAGGTGGCGCCATTTGAGCACCAGCAGCCCGCCGAACACGACAAACACAATGAACGACAGGTGAAACAGCATCAGCCCGTCGGCGGCGATTCGGTACAGCATGTCGGTGCCCCTGAAGGCTGATCGAATCGCTCCATGGTACTCGGGCCGGTGGCGGGCGCTCTATCGATTGTCGCGATCCAATGTCCTGAGCACGCCTTGCAAACGCTCGGTCATCGATTCGCTGCTGCGTTGCATCGGTGCGCGCAGTTCGTCTCCGATCAAGCCTTGCAGGGCCAGCGCGGTTTTCACCGGGGCTGGGTTGGGCTCCAGGAACAGGCTGTTGATCAGTGGCAGCAAACGGAAAAACGTGGCGCGACCTTCAGCCAATCGGTTGTCGCGGATCTGCCGGTGCAACTGCACGAACAGGTCCGGATGAACATGCGCCGACGCGGCGATCGCGCCTTTGGCGCCCAGGCACAGGGCATTGAAGATCTGGTTGTCTTCGCCGCACAGCACGTCGACATGGCCGCTATCGAGCAAGGCGAGGGTGTTGGAAAAGTTACCGCCGCAATCCTTGATCGCGACGATCCGCTCGTGGGCGACGATGTTGAGCAGGGTCGCCTGTTCGAAAACCACGCCGGTACGGTAGGGGATGTCGTAGAGAATCAGTGGCACGCTGGAGGCATCGGCGACCGTGCGGAAAAACGCTTCGAGGCCGGCCTGGGACGGGCGGATGTAATACGGTGCCGGCACCAGCAGGCCCGCCACCGGGCGCTTGAGGATCTCGCTCTGGAACTGCAACAACTCGGTCAGGTTGTTGCCGGCCAGGCCCATGACCACCCGTTGCGCCGGCACCCGCTCCAGCACCGCATCAAGCGCGGCCAGTTGCTCATGTTTGCCCATCGCCGCCGGCTCGCCGGTGGTGCCGCAAACGATGAGGCCGTCGACACCTTTTTCCAGCAGATGGCTGACTAGCCGGCGCAAGCCGACGAAATCGATGGCGCCGTTGTGGAAGGGGGTGACCAGTGGAACCCAGATACCCTGAAACGCTGACATGCTTTTTTCTCCTGATGGTTGACCGATTTCGTCACCGTCAGGGGCATGGAAGGAGAGTAAGCAAGGGGCGTGTGGTCCGGCGCGCTCAATGTCCTGTCAGCTCATCTGACGGGACAGCGCGCCCCGGTCACATGAGCGACTGTTTCTTCGATTTGAGGGCGTGCGCAACGCAACCTTGCGCCTTGGCAATCAAGCCAATGACGGAAGTGTTGAGGTTGAAGGTTGCGGACATACTTGCTTACACCCTGAGTGAGGCGCCCAGTTTTAAAAGCCGGCGCGCCTTTTGTCAATCACGAAAATCAGCGAACTCGGCGCGCATCCGGCCATTGTGCTTGGCCTTGTAGAGCAGATGATCGACCTGCTCGACGAACTCCAGGGCCGTGGCATGCATCGATGCCAGGGTGGTGCCGACGCCGAGGCTGATACTCAGCAGCTTCGACACGTTCGAGAATTCATGGGGGATTTGCTGCTGGCGAATCAGGTGCAGGCATTTGTGCGCCACCAGCCGTGCGGATTCGGCATCGGTTTCCGGCAGCAGCCAGACGAACTCTTCACCGCCGATCCGGGCGATGAAATCCCGTGGCCGGTTCGCCGCCAGGGACAAGGTTTGCGCGACGCGGCGCAGGCATTCGTCGCCCTTGATGTGGCCGTAATGGTCGTTGTACTGCTTGAAGTAGTCGATATCCAGCACCATCACCGACAACGGCAAGCCGGTACGCTGGGCCGAGTTCCACTCGCGTTCCAGCACGGTATCGAACATGCGGCGGTTGGCGATGCCGGTCAGACCGTCCTGGAAGGAATACTCTTCGAGCTGCTTTTGCAGGCGGATCAGGTGTTCTTCGGTTTTCTTGCGCTCGCTGATATCGAACATGAACCCCACCAGCGCCTCGACTTCGCCGTCCTTGCGCACCACGTGCACCACATCGCGGATCCACACGTACTCGCCGCTGTCGGTCAGTGCGCGATAGTCGGCCTCGTGATCGATGCCGGCCCGCGATTGCGAGACACAGAAGTCCATCACGTAGTCGCGGTCATCCGGGTGCATGCGCTCGACCCAGTCATTGACCGAGGCCCAGCTGTGCTGCTTCCAGCCCAGCAGTTCTTCGATCTGTGGTCCGATGTAGCTGAAGGTCATGGTTTTCCAGTCGATGCGCCAGGGAATGGCTTTGGTCGACTCAAGCAGGGTTTTGTAAACGTCGCTGTCGGTTTCGGCTGAAATCATGAAGGACCTGCCTCGATGAAAAATGCAGGGCCATCATGTTGCTACCACTGAGGCGAATCAAGCGGGCAGCCGATGAATGGCACGCAGGCGTCTGAGTGAGCAAGATTGTTCAAGCCATTGGCCGCCACAGCTGGCAAAGTCTCAGGTCTTTCCCTGTCTGTAGACTGTCATGCCCAACTCACTCATGCCGCGCAGCGCCTTTCTGCGCGGGGCCGCGGCGATCATGCCGCTGTCCCTGGCCACCGCGCCCTGGGGCTTGCTGGCCGGTTCCATGGCCATCGAAGCCAACCTCACGCCCCTGCAAGGCCAGGGCCTGTCGAGCATTGTGTTTGCCGGTGCGGCGCAACTGGTGGCCATTGGCATGCTCAAGGGCGGTGCCGGGATCTTTTCGATCTTGCTCACCACGCTGTTGCTGACCTCCCAGCATTTGCTTTATGGGATGAGCATGCGTTCGGTGATTTCGCCATTGCCGGGGCGCTGGCGTGCAGGCCTGGGTTTCTTGCTCACCGATGAGCTGTTCGCCCTGACCAGCCAGCACGACAAGCAGCAATTCAACCGCTGGTACGCCCTGGGCGTGGGCCTGACGTTCTACATCGCCTGGAACCTGTTCACCCTGGCGGGCATTGTGCTCGGCAGCAGCATCCCGGGCCTTGAACACCTGGGCCTGGATTTTTCCATCGCGGCCACCTTCATTGCCCTGATCACCCCGGTGGTACGCAACGTGCCGACCGTGGTGTGCGTGGCGGTGTCGCTGTTTTGTTCGGTGCTGTTCAGCTACTGGCAATGGGGTTCAGCGCTGGTGCTGTCGGGGCTGGCGGGGATGACTGCCGGGTTTGTCTGCAATAAATTCTACGGTGGACGCACATGATGGTCTGGGCTGTGATTATCGGAATGGGCGTGTTGGTGTTCCTCAACCGCTACGTTTTTCTCGAACCGCGCCTGCCGGTGCGCCTGAGCAGCAATGCCCGGCAATTCCTCGGGTTTGCCGTACCGGGCATGTTGACGGCTATCTGTGGGCCGATTGTGTTCATGCCGGAAAAACAGCTGAACCTGCACTGGGACAACCCCTATCTGATCAGCTCGCTGGTGGCGGTGGGGCTGGTGCTTTACACGCGCAATACGTTGCTCAGCATGCTGTTGAGCATGGGCTTTTTCTTTTTGCTGCGCTGGTGGCTCTGAGCGGAGCAGGGGAACTGATCTAAGCTTAAAGTGGATGACCGATCCCTTCAGGAAGCGAGGTGAACATGGCCAATGAACCCAAGCGTGCGGACCCGGAAGAAGACGTGGACGAACCCACGGAAGAAGAGATTGAGCAGCAGAAGCGTTCGGTACCGGACTGGAAGCATCCTGACGACGGTACGGAACTGTCAGAACCTGACCGCAAGTTCTGATCAACCCAAACAACAAAGCCCGCCATTGTAGGAGCGAGCTTGCTCGCGATGGTCGTTAACGATAACGCGTGTTTACTGGCTGAACGCGGCGCTCTTGAGTCCATCGCGAGCAAGCTCGCTCCTACAATTTCCTTGACTGAGCAGCATTACGCCATTGAGTGGGGCTTTGTCGTTATCGACAGATTCAAGGAACTTCCTTGATCAGCGCGGCGCCCTGGTTCCTGACATTGCCAACGGCCTTGTCCACCTTGTACCACTCAAATACATCACTGACTTCGCCTTGGGATAACGCCATTTCCTCGGCTCTTTCCTTGGGCGTTGCCGGGTCCAGCCATTCCCGCGCCAGTTCGGGCGAGAACACCACCGGCCGCCGGTCATGCACGTCAAGCAGGCCGCCTGCACTGTCTGCCGTGAGAATCACGAAACCGTCGTGCTCCCTGTGCGGGGCTCCGCCGATGGGGTACTGGCCGATGGCTGCGCAGAAAGCCGGCGCCCGGTCCCGTCGCCGGATCAACCAGGGTTGTTTGTTGCCGTCACCGGCGTCGACCCATTCAAACCAGTTATCGATCGGGCAGATCGCGCGATGCGGCCAGATGGCCCGGAAGTACGGGCCGTGGGCGACTTTCTCGACCCGGGCATTGATCGGCTCTGTGCGATCCGTTGCCCAGTGCGGCCGCCAACCCCAGCGCACGGCGTCGGCGTGCAGCCGCTCGTTCTCCAGGTGCAGCAGGGCAAGTTGCGTGGTGGGCGCGGCGTTATAGTGCGCCAGGGGTTCGTTGCCGACGTGATTGACCAGCGCGTCGGGGATGCTCAGCACCGCCACGAAGTCGTGAATCCCGCGGTATTGCGACAGTCGTCCGCACATGGCCTGACACTCTGGTTGAGCGTTTTTTCAGTTTAGTAGGTGGCGACGAAACAGGCTTGGCAAGCGTCGGAACCAAAGCCTGTGTACCTTATCCAACCTCGGCCCGGCGTCTCGGGCAAAGGATTCCCGTCAACTTGTATTTCAATCCTGATGGTCTGGCCCAAGGCAAAAGATGAAACAGTGGTTCAAGTGTTTAACGGTGTGCGCCCTGGCAGTTGGCTTGCTGGGTTGTATCGCCGCACCCATTGCAATGACGCCGCAGACCGAACAGCGTTTGCAGGCGCAACCGCCCATCCGTTTTCTGCTGACGTTCGATGACGGTCCCAGTGCATCGAGCTGGTGGAATCCGACCGTCACGGTGCTTGAGAGCCTGGCGCAAAACCCGCTGCAGCCGGGGATCAAAGCCGTGTTTTTCGTGCAGACCCGCGCGCCGCGCGCCGGTGGCAGTGACTTGGGTCGGGACATCATGCGGCGCGAACACGCCGAAGGTCACATTCTGGGCTTCCACACGGCAACGCCCTGGCACACCAATCATCGCTCGCTGGAGCCGCAAGAGCTGGAGCAGGCCCTGACCGATGGCAGCGCCGACATCGCGGCGATCACCGGCGCCCCCCCAACCCTGTTGCGCCCGCCATTCTGGAACTACGACAAGCGCACCTTCGCCGCTTATCAGCAGCATGGCCTGCACGTGCTGCTCACGGACTTGAGCGCCAATGACGGCAAGATCTGGGGTTTCAACGCCAGCCCCCGGCGCCGGTCGCACATGCTGCGCTCGATGTCTGAAGTGCGCGAACGCATGGCTCGTGGCGAATTGCCGGTGGTCGACGGGGTGATACCGATCGTGGTGACGTTTCACGACCTCAACCGCTATACCGCCCGGCATACCCGTGAATACCTGCAGATTCTGCTCGACAGCGCCCGGGAGACCGGCGTGAAAACCGCGGACAAGCCGTTTTACGACGACCAGGCTGCGCTACAGCGGGCGGCCATGGCGCGAACCGTGCGCGATGGCTCTCAGCCCGTCGAGTTGCCGGGGTTCTGGAACTGGATCTGGGGCCGGAACGCCCGTTAAACCGAACAGGAATGAGCGCTGGTTAACAGTAATTGCGAATGATTTCTTGTGCAGACTCGCAAAGTGTATCTATTCTGAAACGGATCCAATCCGATCAACTGCCGCCGAGGCATCGGTCATGGTTCCTATTTCAGTGCTTTGCAACATCGTAGAGTCCGGTTTTGAGCCACTGTCGTGCGAGTGCACCGAGAATCTCGGGCTGCTGCGCATCGAAGTCTACGACCCCGTCACCGGGCGGGTGGAGCTGCTGATCAGCGGTGTCTCGACAGCCGAACTGACCAGCGTGCGCGCCATCTCTGATTTTATCGGCGAGTTGCGTACCGAGATGAAGGCCGGGCGCCGGGCGTTTGCGGGCTGATACTTCGCTGATCGAATGCATGCACCGTCCTGTGGCGAGGGAGCTTGCCTGTGGCGAGGGGGCTTGCCCCCGTTGGGGTGCGAAGCGCCCCCAAAATGGTCCCTACGTTCATCTCCGAGAAACCGGATAACGGCTTTTAGGGCCGCTACGCGCCCCAACGGGGGCAAGCCCCCTCGCCACAAATGATCATCGTCTTACGCTGCCGGCGGCAACAGCTCATCAATCATCCGCAAACAATGGTTCAACCCCGGCGAAACATCCCCCACCCGTCGGCTGAGGATGATCGGCGAGGTCGCGTTGTCTTCCAGCAAGGGTGTGAAACCGATGTCGTCGCGGTGCAGCAACTGCACCGAGGCCGGCACCAGCGTGACCCCGATTCCTGCCCCCACCAGACCGATCGCCGTTTGCAGTTCGTTGGTCCACTGCGCGACGTGGATGCTTACGCCGTAGGACTCAAACAGTGCGATCACATGGTCGGCGTAACTCGGCCGTGGATTGCCGGGGTACAGCACAAAGGGTTCCCTGGCCAGTTCCCGTAGGCTGATGGGGCCGGCGAGCAATGGATGGCCGGCGGGCAGGGCGGCGACCAGGCGGTCTTCGGTGAGCACGGTCTGGACGATGGCCGGGTCGTCGATGCGGATCCGGCCAAAACCGATGTCGATGCGCCCGGCCTTCAATGCCTGCACCTGTTGCAGGGTGGTCATTTCCGACAGGCCCAATTCCAGCTCCAGCGGTTCGCCACTGCGTAACCGGCGGATCAGTTCCGGCAGCACGCCATACAGGGTCGAGGGCGCAAAGCCGATACCCAGCCAGGTTTTTTCACCCAGGCCGATACGCCGCGTGTTGTCGCAGACCTTGTTCAGTTGTTCGAGCAGGGCGGTGGAGTGCTCATGGAAAAACCGCCCGGCGTCGGTCAGCTTCAGCGGGCGGCCGCGCTCCAGCAACATCACCCCCAGTTCGTCCTCCAGTTGCTGGATCTGCCGGCTCAACGGCGGTTGGGCGATGTGCAGCAGTTCGGCCGCGCGGGTGAAGTTGAGGGTTTGAGCCAATACCTGGAAGTAACGCAGGTGCCGCAGTTCCATGGAGCCTCCAGCGAATCAGTTGCATACCTTTAAGGTATCAAGTCAGACCAATTCTATATTGGCTTCAGGAAAAAAGCCGTACGAGAATCGATTTCAGAACTTCAAGAACCTGACGGGTATCGAAATGCTTGCAACCGCCATTGAGTCGATCGAGACGATCATCGTCGATCTGCCGACTATCCGCCCGCACAAGCTGGCCATGCACACCATGCAGAACCAGACCCTGGTGATCATCCGCGTGCGTTGCGCCGACGGCATCGAAGGCATCGGCGAATCCACCACCATCGGTGGCCTGGCCTACGGCAATGAAAGCCCGGACAGCATCAAGACCAACATCGACACGCACTTCGCCCCCTTGTTGATCGGCCAGGACAGCGGCAACGTCAACGCCGCCATGTTGCGCCTGGAGCGCAGCATCCGTGGCAACACCTTCGCCAAATCCGGTATCGAAACCGCGCTGCTCGACGCCCAGGGCAAGCGCCTCGGCCTGCCGGTCAGTGAATTGCTCGGTGGCCGCGTGCGTGATGCGCTCCCCGTCGCCTGGACCCTGGCCAGCGGTGACACGGAAAAAGACATCGCCGAAGCGGAAAAAATGCTCGACCTGCGCCGTCACCGCATCTTCAAACTGAAGATCGGTGCCGGCGAGGTCAATCGCGACCTGGCCCACGTCATCGCCATCAAGAAAGCCCTGGGTGACCGCGCCAGCGTACGTGTCGACGTCAATCAGGCGTGGGATGAAGCCGTCGCGATACGTGCCTGCCGAATCCTCGGCAGCAACGGCATCGACCTGATCGAACAGCCGATCTCGCGCAACAACCGCGCCGGCATGGCCCGTCTGAATGCGATGAGCCCGGCGCCGATCATGGCCGACGAATCCATCGAATGCGTGGAAGATGCGTTCAACCTGGCCCGCGAAGGCGCGGCCTCGGTGTTCGCCCTGAAGATCGCCAAGAACGGCGGCCCGCGCGCCGTGTTGCGTACCGCCTGCATCGCCGAAGCGGCCGGCATCGCCCTGTACGGCGGCACCATGCTCGAAGGCGGCCTGGGCACGATGGCGTCGGCCCATGCCTTCGTCACCCTGAACAAACTGGCGTGGGACACCGAACTGTTCGGCCCGCTGCTGCTGACCGAAGACATTCTCAGCGAGCCGCTGGTGTATCGCGATTTTGAACTGCACGTGCCGAAAACACCGGGCCTGGGCCTGAGCCTGGATGAAGAGCGCCTGGCGTTCTTCCGTCGCGACAAGACCACTCATCAAGCCTGAGGAGAGCATTATGCTGTTTCACGTAAAAATGACTGTGAACCTGCCGGTCGACATGAATCCGGAGGCGGCGGCCAGGCTCAAGGCTGACGAAAAAGCCCTGGCCCAGCGCCTGCAAGAGCAGGGCAAGTGGCGTCACCTGTGGCGCATCGCCGGGCACTACGCCAACTACAGCGTGTTCGATGTCGACAGTGTTCAGGAACTGCATGACCTGCTGATGCAATTGCCATTGTTTCCCTACATGGCCATCGAAATCGACGCGATGTGCCGGCATCCTTCTTCCATCCGTGACGATGACCGCTGAGCCCAGCCTGCTCAGCGCTACGCTAATAATTACAAGATGAGGAACCCAAAAAAATGAACGTCAAGATTTCCCACACTGCCGAAGTCCAGAAATTTCTCGAAGAGGCCAGCGGCCTGCTCAACGACGCCGGCGATCCACGGACCAAGGCGCTGGTCTACCGCATCCTGCGTGACTCGGTGAACATCATCGAAGACCTGGCCGTGACCCCGGAAGAGTTCTGGAAGGCCGTCAATTACCTCAACGTGCTGGGCGCGCGCCAGGAAGCCGGGTTGCTGGTGGCCGGTATTGGCCTGGAGCACTACCTCGACCTGTTGATGGACGCCGAAGACGAACAGGCCGGCAAGACCGGCGGCACTCCGCGCACCATCGAAGGCCCGTTGTACGTGGCCGGTGCGCCGTTGTCCGAGGGTGAGGCGCGTCTGGATGACGGCGTCGATCCGGGCGTGACCCTGTTCATGCAAGGCCGCGTGCTCAACACCGCCGGCGAACCCTTGGCCGGGGCCGTGGTGGATGTCTGGCACGCCAACACCGGCGGCACCTACTCGTACTTCGATGCCTCGCAGTCGGAATTCAACCTGCGTCGCCGCATCGTGACCGACGCCGAAGGCCGCTACCGTTTCCGTAGCATCGTGCCATCGGGCTATGGCTGCCCACCGGACGGTCCGACCCAGCAACTGCTCGATCAACTGGGCCGTCATGGCCAGCGCCCGGCGCACGTGCACTTCTTCATTTCCGCGCCGGATCATCGCCACCTGACCACCCAGATCAACCTCGACGGCGATCAATACCTGCACGACGATTTCGCCTACGCCACCCGCGACGAACTGATCGCCAAGATCACCTTCAGCGACGATCAGCAGCGCGCGGCGGCCCATGGCGTGAGCGGTCGCTTTGCCGAAATCGAGTTCGACTTCACCCTGCAGTCCTCTGCACAACCTGAAGAACAGCAGCGCCACGAACGGGTCCGCGCACTGGAAGACTGATAATCCGCGCTCCCCTGTAGGAGCGAGCCTGCTCGCGATGGTCGTCAACGATGACGCTGGGTGCCTGATGCCCCGCGGCGTCCTCAAATCCATCGCGAGCAGGCTCGCTCCTACAAGTGTTTCGGCTCTAGAATGAACTGAAGCAACTCATAACAACAACGAGAGTGACCTGATGATGCAAGCGCAACTGTTGAGTCAGCGCAGCCGGGTGTTCGACCATGCCGACCCTTACGCCGTGTCGGGCTACGTCAATCAGCACGTCGGTAACCACTGCATTCTCATGCCCCGTGCCGGCAGCCCGCTGGCCAGCCTTGATCATCGCAAGTTCGCCAGCCTCGACCTGTGTCGCATCAGCTACGGTGCCAGTGTGCGCGTGACGTCCGGTGCGCTGGACAGCATTTATCACCTGCAAGTGCTGCTGCGCGGCAACTGCCTGTGGCGTGGACACGGCCAGGAGCATTACTTCGCTCCCGGCGAATTGCTGCTGATCAACCCCGACGATCCGGTGGACCTGACGTACTCTGCCGATTGCGAGAAATTCATCCTCAAGGTCCCGACCCGCTTGTTTGAATCAGTCTGCGATGAGCAGCGCTGGCGCTATCCGGAGCAGGGCGTGCGGTTTCTGGAAAACCGTTATCAGCTCAATGAACTGGAAGGTTTCGTCAACCTGTTGGCGATGATCTGCCAGGAGGCCGAATCCACCGAGCAGATCCCCAGGGTGCAGGAGCATTACACGCAGATCATCGTCAGCAAGATGCTCAGCCTGATGAAGACCAACGTCAGCCGCCTCGAACTGGGCTCGCAGACGGCCACGTTCGAAGCGATTGCCGAATACATCGCCCATAACCTCAAGCAGGACATCGACAGCGAAGCACTGGCGCGCCAGGCCCACATGAGCCTGCGTTCTTTGTATGGATTGTTCGAACGCAATGCCGGTGACACGCCGAAGAACTACATCCGCCGCAAGCGCCTCGAGTGCATCAACGCCTGCCTCAGCGACCCGACCTGCAACGTGCGCAACATCACCGAAGTAGCCATGGACTACGGCTTCCTGCACCTGGGACGGTTCTCCGACAGCTACCGCAAACAATTCGGCGAATTGCCGTCCGACACCCTCAAGCGCCGGTATTGACCGGGGACTTCATACGATTTGCGCAAACGCCTAGAAACCCTGTGGGAGCGGGCTTGCCCGCGAAGGCGGTGTGTCAGGCAAGATATACGTCGACTGACACGGCCTCTTCGCGGGCAAGCCCGCTCCCACAGGTTCTGTGTCGTAGCGGACAAGTATTTCTCCACGCCGGCTTCTGCCAACCTCCACCTGCACAAAACGGATAAAGGTCTGCACCCCGCGGATACTCCCGCCTGATCCACCGTCCTAGCATGACCCCTGCCTGAACAATAACAATGGAGGCGGCGGCCATGACCCTGCGACCCGAATATTTGCATTCCCTGCTTGAAGACGATCCCGAGCAGGGCCTCTATCGCTGCAAGCGCGAGATGTTCACCGACCCGCGTCTGTTCGACCTGGAGATGGAACACATCTTCGAAGGCAACTGGCTGTACCTGGCCCACGAAAGCCAGATCCCCAACATCAACGACTTCTACACCACGACCATGGGGCGCCAGTCGATCTTCATCGCGCGCAACAAGGACGGTGTGCTCAACGCCTTCATCAACGCCTGCAGCCACCGTGGCGCGACCCTGTGCCGGCACAAGTCCGGCAACAAGAGCTCCTACACCTGTCCGTTCCACGGCTGGACCTTCAACAACTCCGGCAAGCTGCTCAAGGTCAAGGACCCGGCCAACGCCGGTTATCCCGCGAGCTTCAACTGCGAAGGCTCCCACGACCTGACCCGCGTTGCGCGGTTCGAGTCCTATCGCGGCTTCCTGTTCGGCAGCCTCAAGGCCGATGTCCTGCCACTGGTCGAGCACCTGGGCGAGTCGGCGAAGATCATCGACATGATCGTCGACCAGTCCGCCGATGGCCTGGAAGTGCTGCGCGGCTCCTCCAGCTACATCTACGAAGGCAACTGGAAACTCACCGCCGAAAACGGCGCCGACGGCTACCACGTCAGCTCCGTGCATTGGAACTACGCGGCCACCCAGAACCAGCGCAAGCAGCGTGAAGCCGGTGACGCCAACCCGACCATGAGCGCCGGCAGCTGGGCCAAGCAGGGCGGTGGTTTCTATTCCTTCGACAAGGGCCACATGCTGCTCTGGACCCGCTGGGCCAACCCCGAGGACCGTCCGCTGTACGAGCGCCGCGATGAGCTGGCGCAGGATTTCGGCAAGGCTCGCGCCGACTGGATGATCGAGAACTCGCGCAACCTGTGCCTGTACCCGAACCTGTACCTGATGGACCAGTTCAGCTCGCAGATCCGCATCGCCCGGCCGATCTCGGTCAACCGCACGGAGATCACCATCTACTGCATCGCCCCCAAAGGCGAGAGCGACCACGCCCGTTCCAGCCGGATTCGCCAGTACGAGGATTTCTTCAACGTCAGCGGCATGGCCACGCCGGACGATCTGGAGGAATTCCGGTCCTGCCAGACCAGTTACCAGGGCAGCGTCACCACCTGGAACGACATGTCCCGAGGCGCCGAGCACTGGATCGAAGGTGCAGACGAAGCCGCCAAGGAGATCGACCTGCACCCGCTGCTCAGTGGCGTGCGCACCGAAGACGAAGGCCTGTTCGTGCTGCAACACAAGTACTGGCAGCAGACCATGCTCAAGGCCCTCGCCGCCGAGCAATCGAAACTGATCGCCGTGGAGGACGTGCAATGACCATTTCCTATGAAGTGGTGCGCGATTTCCTCTACCGCGAAGCGCGCTACCTCGACGACCGCCAGTGGGACGAGTGGCTGGAGCTGTACGCCCCGGACGCGACCTTCTGGATGCCGTCCTGGGACGACAACGACGAGTTGACCGAAGACCCGCAGCGGGAAATCTCGCTGATCTGGTACGGCAACCGTACCGGCCTGGAAGACCGCGTCTTCCGCATCAAGACCGAGCGCTCCAGCGCCAGCGTGCCGGACACCCGCACCTCCCACAACATCAGCAACATCGAGCTGCTCGAGCAAGCCGACGGACTGTGCAAGGTGCGCTTCAACTGGCACACCCTGAGCTTTCGCTACAAGACCGTCGACAGCTATTTCGGCAGCAGTTTCTACACCCTCGACGTGCGCGGTGAAAACCCGCTGATCAAGGCCAAGAAAGTGATCCTGAAGAACGACTACGTTCGTCAGGTCATCGATGTTTACCACTTGTGAGGCTGGCGTCATGACCCATTCCATTGCGTTCAATTTCGAAGACGGCGTCACCCGTTTCATCGACGCCAACGTGGGCGAGACCGTGGCCGATGCCGCGTACCGCCAGGGCATCAACATCCCGCTGGACTGCCGCGACGGTGCCTGCGGCACGTGCAAGTGTTTTGCCGAAGCCGGCCAGTACGATTTGGGCGAGGAGTACATCGAAGACGCCCTCAGCCCTGAAGAGGCCGCGCAGGGTTTTGTCCTGACCTGCCAGATGCGCGCCCAGAGCGATTGCGTGGTGCGGGTACCGACGTCCTCCGAGGTCTGCCGCACCCGTCAGGCCAGCTACGACGCGACCATCAGCGCCGTGCGCCAGCTGTCCGACAGCACCATCGCCCTGTCGATCAAGGGCGAAGCCCTGAGCAAACTGGCGTTCCTGCCGGGGCAGTATGTGAACCTGGGAATTCCCGGCAGCGAACAGACCCGCGCCTATTCGTTCAGCTCGTTGCAGCGCGATGGCGAAGTCAGCTTCCTGATCCGCAACGTGCCCGGCGGCTTGATGAGCAGCTTCCTCACCGGCATGGCCAAGGCCGGCGATTGCATGAGCCTGGCAGGTCCCCTGGGCAGTTTCTACTTGCGTGACATCCGTCGGCCGCTGTTGCTGCTGGCCGGTGGCACCGGGCTGGCGCCGTTCACCGCGATGCTGGAGAAGATCGCCGAGCAGGGCAGCGATCATCCGCTGCATCTGATCTACGGCGTGACCCACGATTTCGACCTGGTGGAAATCGACCGCCTCGAAGCCTTTGCCGCGCGCATCCCCAACTTCACCTTCAGCGCCTGCGTCGCCAGCCCCGAGAGCCAACATCCACTCAAGGGCTACGTGACCCAGCACATCGAGCCAAAGCATTTGAACGAGGGTGATGTCGACGTCTACCTGTGCGGCCCACCGCCGATGGTCGAGGCCGTCAGCCAGTTCATTCGCGAGCAAGGCATCGCGCCTGCGAACTTCTACTACGAAAAATTCGCCGCCAGCGCGGCTTGAGCCGACCCCATGTTGGAGCGGCGGTGCGGCGATTCGACTTGATCGCGAAGAGGCTGGAACATTCAGCATTGATGTCGTCTGTAAGTCCGCTTTCGCGGGCAAGCCCGCTCCCACAGTTGATGGGGGGCGACCGCTGATTCTGTGCACGACACAGATCCATTGTGGGAGCGGGCTTGCCCGCGAAGGGGCCGGAACATTCAGCATCCAGGTTGCCTGTGAGTCAGCAATCGCGAGCAAGCTCGCTCCCACAGGATTGGGTATCACCCGATACATCGTCATTGACCGATGAGGTACACATGAACCGATTTCACGAAAAAGTCGCGCTGATCACCGGCGCTGCCCAAGGCATCGGGCAGCGGGTGGCCGAGCGCATGGCAGCCGAAGGGGCGAAGCTGATCCTGGTGGATCGTTCCGAGCTGGTGTTCGAAGTGCAGCAACAATTGGCCGCGACCACTCAGGTGTTGGCTCTGACCGCCGACCTTGAGCAATACGACGAATGCAGCCGGGTGATGCAAACCGCCGTCGAGCGCTTCGGACGCCTCGATGTGTTGGTCAACAACGTCGGCGGCACCATCTGGGCTAAACCGTTCGAGCACTACGAGGCGGCGCAGATCGAGGCCGAGGTCCGTCGTTCGCTGTTCCCGACCCTGTGGTGTTGCCATGCCGCACTGCCGTTCATGCTGGAGCAGGGCAGCGGGGCGATCGTCAACGTATCTTCCATCGCCACCCGCAGCCTCAACCGCGTGCCCTACGGTGCGGCAAAGGGTGGGGTGAATGCCTTGACCGCTTGTCTGGCGTTCGAAACCGCCGGTCGCGGCGTGCGGGTCAATGCCACGGCGCCTGGCGGCACGGAAGCACCGCCGCGACGCATACCCCGCAATGGTGCCGAGCAGAGCGAGCAGGAAAAACTCTGGTACCAGCAGATCGTCGACCAGACCCTCGACAGCAGCCTGATGAAACGCTACGGCACCCTGGATGAGCAGGCGGGGGCTATTCTGTTTCTGGCCAGCGACGAAGCGTCCTATATCACCGGCATGGTCATGCCCGTGGGCGGCGGCGATCAGGGCTGACGCGAGCGACGAACAACCCCATCGGCAAACGGAGTCATGGTGATGAGTGACAAACCCACGATCGTGCTGGTCCATGGATTCTGGGGCGGTGCCGCCCACTGGAACAAGGTCATCGCCAAATTGCTCAGCCGGGGCGACACGCACATTCGTGCCGTCGAATTGCCGCTGACTTCGCTGGCTGATGATGCCGAGCGTACGCGCAAGATGATCGCCCAGGTGCCCGGTCCGGTGCTGCTGGTGGGGCATTCCTATGGCGGCGCGGTCATCACTGAAGCGGGGGATTTGCCGAATGTGGTCGGGCTGGTGTACATCGCCGCGTTCGCCCCGGACGCCGGTGAAAGTCCCGGCGGCATCACGCAACGGCACCCGCCTGCGGCAGCGGCCAACCTGACGCCGGACAGCGACGGTTACCTGTGGGTCAAGCCCGAGCTCTACCACGAGAGCTTCTGCCAGGACCTGCCGGCGACCGAAGGGTTGGTCATGGGTCTCACCCAGAAAGCTCCGCTGGCCAGCACCTTCGGCGACACCATTGGCACGGTGGCCTGGAAGAACAAGCCATCCTGGTATCAGCTTTCCACCGACGACCGGATGATCGCCCCGCAAAACCAGCAGTGGATGGCGGCGCGGCTCAACGCCCGGGAGATCCTCACCTTGCATGCCAGCCATGCGTCATTGGCGTCGATGCCCGGCGAAGTGGCGGCCTTGATCGACAGGGCAGCGACGGCGTTGGCCAGGGGCTAGGGTCTACAAGCGCCGCACAAAGGCGCTGACGATACTGCGCATGGCATCGCTGGTGTTCAGGTTGTGTAGTGCATCCAGCGGGTGCCAGATGCAATCGGTGATTTCGTTCAGCGGTCGCAACTGCTCAAGGTTCAGCACCGACACTTCGAAGACGTGGTGTCGGGTGCCGTCCGTTTCCAGCTCCAGCACGTATATCAACTCGTCGACCCGCAGGCCGGTTTCTTCCCACAGCTCGCGAATGGCAGCGTCGGCTGCACTTTCGCCCCGTTCGAGCTTGCCGCCGGGCAGCGTCCAGCGACCGCCTTGCTTGCGTACCAGCAGTACATGCCTGTCCTGCTCGAAGATGATGGTTGCGCGTACTTTCATGGGTTACCCAATGGCCGATTGTCATGGAACAGGTATGAAGAGGCAGCATTCGGGCCAGGGCTGCAATTGCGCTGCCATCGGGTAGTTTGAGCGGCCGATGAGACGAAAAGTGCAGCCGAAAGGGGGAATTTCCACGGCGACGTCTGGTCGGTATTTTGGAGAAGGGCGGGTGTAAGGTAAACAAGTCAACCGATAGCACTGCCCAGGAGGAGGTGACCATGAGCGTTTCGATGCTGAACAAGATGCACATGAACGGCTATGACGTACTCAGCGTGAACAACGGCCCCTGGCGGGTATGCACCCAGGGTGACCGGCTTGGCTCGTTCAACAGTCGAGAGGAGGCACTGGCGTTTGCCGCGTCACTGCCTGGCTACAGGGCGCGTGCTGGCAAGCCAGCAGGCGGCCATCAAACAAAATGACGTCGATCTCCTGTAGGAGCGAGCTTGCTCGCGATGGACGTCAACGATGACGCGCCCTGTCTGAATGAACGCGTTGTCCGGACGTCCATCGCGAGCAGGCTCGCTCCTACAGTGTTAATAGCCACCTCCACCACTGGGCCGGGAGGGCTCCCGGGCCTTTTGCTGCGCGTGGCTCCATTGCGCGCAGGTCATGAAGCTCTTGTGGTCGACCATGCCGCGGCCATCGAAACTGACGTTGTACGCCTGCTGATGGCCTTCGTGAGTCAGTTTGTAGTCAAAGCAGGTACCGGGTTCAACGGTACGATCCGTGACCGCCAGGGGCTGGCCGCCGATTTGCCGGACTTGTTCCCGGGTCATGCCGGTGTCGACTTTCGCCACCAGCGGCTGGTCCTGATAGATCGAGTTGGTGCTGCAGCCTGCCAACGCGGTCAGTGCGACGACCAGCGTGAATAGAGGCCTGTTCATGGCAGCGCTCCCGCTATTGAGGCTTGTTGCGGCTAATGACTTTGGCTTTCACTTCCTCGGCATAGCCGGACAGTTTTTGTTCATCACCCTGAAACAAAGCACACAGTCTTTGCACGGCTTGCGCGTCGCCTTCGCTGCCAAGCTCGCGCAACCGCTGCTCAATGCGCAAAAGCTCCACCGCCGACCAGCGCAGGTCTGACGCGAGCCCTTGCAGGTCACGCCGAAGTTGCTGTTCCGAATCGTTAAGCCACATGATGACCTCCTGAATGCTGCACTCCGCAATTTTAGACCCGTTTACCGGACCGGATGTTGTGTTCGTCTGAGTCAGCGGGGTTTCCTTTGGTCGGGAAAAGCGAACAGGACAATGCGCTGGCCCGCTCTAGTGCTGGTGTTCTCAAGCCAGGACGAAGTCAAATGACAACCTGCAAGGAACTAACTGGGCAAAGTGATATCAATGACTCGCCGAATCGTCGGGATGGATGTACGGTCGGCGGCAAGCTACATTTTCTCTTTTCGAATTTAAGGAAGCAGCATGCGGATGTTGATGGGGGGAGTCGCGCTGGCATTGCTGGGCGGGTGTTCGTTGCCGGCGTCGCTGGTACCGGGCGAGCCGAATGTCAGCAAGCACAGCGATAAGACGCCAAAAGAGTATGCGGCGTGCGTTTTGCCGGCCTGGCAGAAGGAAGTATCGAATACGACCCAGGTTTCGATTTCCAACGGCTACCGGATCACCGCACCAAGCGTGATAACGGCCGATGAAGTGCTGGATATCGTGAAATACAAGGATGGCAGCCAGATTTCGCTGTATCAGGGGCCACCTTGGGCCAAATCCGGCGACCTGCGCAAAATCGTGCGCGACTGCCTTTAAGCGCGAAAGGGTGCAAATCGGTCACCGACCGTTTTTCGCCTGAGCCGAGAAAAACCGGATGCCTGGCGTGCATCCGGTTTTATGTGGATCAGTCTGAAAGGTTGGTCGCAGGAATGATCTGCTCACTGGCCTGGGCACTGCTTTTCCTTTCCCGACGCTCGTTCATCCAACTCTCCACCTTGACGCCGAACTCTGCCGGGGCCTTGCGCCCGAATTTCCTGGCGATGTCGAGGATGGTTTGCTGGGCGAGGGCCTCTTCCATGCGTTTTTGCGCAACCATCATCGCGCCATGGATCGCGCACGGACCGTCCAGTGCCCAGGCCGGCGGGGTGCCGTCGAACACTGCGCAACGGCCACGGATTTCCCGGCAATCGAAGATCGACTTGCGGCCGTCGATGGCGTTGACGATATCCAGCAGGGTGATTTCGTCGGCGGGCCGGGCCAGCTTGAAGCCTCCGCGCATGCCTTCGGTGGCGACCACCAGTTTGCCTTTGGCCAGCTTGGTGAAGATTTTCGCCAGATAGTCCAGGGGAACACCTTGCAGTTCGGCCAGGTCGCGCACACTCGCTTCACGGGAGTCGCCACCGTTGCCGACGAGAAAAAGCAGGCAGTGGATGCCGTACTCGACACCTGCGCTGTAAAGAGACATACAAATCTCCGACTTGATTAGTCGCCAATTCTAGCAGCCGAGCCTAAGCCAGGCAACGAATCGTCGTGTCCTTAAATTTTTGTGTCCGCTCGAAAAATCCTTGTCATGCGCGTTCTTGAGGCTTTTCTACCAAAGCATCGACGGGTTCGATGGCGGCCATCAAAAAAAACCGGTTGCGGGATTTAACTAGGATCAATACAGTCGTAGTTGTTCGAGCGGCACAGGTCGGCGATTCTCGAAAAACACCGATCTTATTGCCGGCTCCTGATGAGCGTGACTCACAACCCTTGTTTATCCCCTGGAGTTAAAGATGAAACAGCACATTCTGGTGATCGGCGCAGGTTTCGGTGGCATGTGGACCGCTTTGAGTGCCACGCGCCTGTTCGACATTCACGGCCACAACGACGTAGAAGTGACCGTGCTGGCGCCCCAGGCCGAGCTGCGTGTGCGCCCGCGCTTCTACGAACCGAACGCCCACCAACTGGCTGCGCCGATCGGCGATCTGTTCGATGCTGTCGGGGTCAAGTTCATCAAGGGCGCGGCGCAGACCATCGATGTCGAGCAAAAACAGGTCGGCTATGTCGATGCCGGCGGTGCCCGACAAGTCTGCAGCTACGACAAACTCGTTCTGGCCACCGGCAGCGGCCTGGCTTCGCCAAACACCCCGGGCGTGGCCGAACATGCGTTCGACGTCGACCAGATCGAACAGGCCGTGCGCCTGGAAAACCACCTCAAGGCGCTGGCCAATCTGCCTGAAAGCAACGCGCGCAACACGGTGGTGGTGGCCGGTGGCGGTTTCACGGGGATCGAAACGGCGACTGAAATGCCGACCCGCCTGCGGGCCATTCTCGGCGACCGTGCCGACATCAATGTGATCATCGTTGACCGTGGCGATAAAATCGGCGGCTCGATGGGTGAGGAAATCGCCGAATCGATCGTCGAGGCCAGTGTGGCGACCGGCGTGAAATGGCACCTGAAAGCCTCGGTGGTGTCGGTCGATGCCAACGGCGTCACTCTGTCCGACGGTGCGCGTATCGATGCCAGGACCGTGGTCTGGACCACCGGCGTTCGCGCCAGCTCGCTGACCGAACAGATTCCGGCCGAACGCGATCGCCTGGGTCGCCTGCATGTCGACGCCCACCTGAAAGTGATTGGCCAGGACGACATCTTCGCCACCGGCGACGTGGCTTACGCAGCCAGCGACGAGATCGGCAACTACGCCCTGATGACCTGCCAGCACGCGATTTCGCTGGGCCGCCACGCCGGCAACAACGTGGCGGCGCAGATCCTCGGTGTCGCCCCGACGCCATACAGCCAGCCCAAGTACGTGACCTGCCTGGACCTCGGCGCCTGGGGCGCGGTCTACACCGAGGGTTGGGACCGCCAGGTCAAGTTGGTCAAGCATGAGGCCAAGGCATTGAAGACCCAGATCAACACCCAGTGGATCTACCCACCGGCGGCAGATCGAGTCAGCGCACTGGCTTCGGCGGATCCGATGATTCCTGTGGCCTGATTGATTCGAACATCGCGCCTGAATGAAAAAATCCCGCTCGGGTTCGCCGAAGCGGGATTTTTTTACGTCTCGATTGCCTGCGTGAAATTAACCGTGTATTTTTTCATGAAATTAAAAATACAAAATTTCACGAGGCCGTATGTTTCAGCAATCCACCCGGCATGTCGCCAGTTACTACGCCCATAGTTGCGCCGATCGACTGGTCAATCGGACCGCACTTGAAGGTGAGCAAGACACCGAAGTGCTGATCATCGGGGCCGGTTTCAGTGGATTGCACACGGCGTTGCGCCTGGCGCTGGCCGGCAAGCGCGTGACTTTGCTCGAGGCCAGCCGGGTGGCTTGGGCCGCGTCCGGGCGAAATGGCGGGCAGGCGATTCTCGGTTGGTCGTGCGACATGCCACCGCTGGAAGCGGCGCTGGGATACGAGCGAGCGCGGCGATTGTGGGACGGCATGCGCTGGGCCGCGCGCGAATTGCGTGATCTGCCCGGCCGCCATGAGTTCGATTGCGACTACCGCGCCGGCCATCTCTGGACTTCGGTGATGCCGCGGCGAGTGGGGCTGCTGACCGAGTGGCAGCACGAGGCCAGCCACAAGTGGGGTCACGACAAACTGCAATTCATCCCCCGGCAACAGCTGCCGGAATGGGTGGCCAGCGAGCGTTATCAGGCCGGCCTGTTCGACCCCGAGGGCGGGCATTTGAATCCGCTGAAACTTGCCTTGGGCCTCGCGGAGGCGGTTGAGCGGGCTGGCGGCCGTATCTACGAGCAAAGCAAGGCGCTGAGTTATGGCGAGGAGGGCGAAGGCTTTGTGGTGACGACCGAGCGCGGTCGTATTCGCGCGGATGTGCTGGTGCTGGCGTGCAACGCCTACCTCGATCGGCTCGACCCGCAACTGGCCAGTTGCGTGTTGCCGGTCGGCACCTATCAGGTCGCGACCGCGCCGCTCACCAAGGACCAGGCCACGGCGCTGCTGCCGAGCAACGTGTGCGTGACTGACAATCAGTTCGTGCTCGATTATTTCCGCCGCACCCCGGATAACCGCCTGCTGTTCGGCGGCGGTTGCACTTACCTGGGCGGGATGCCCAAGGACATCGCCGCGGCGACCCGGCCGTTCCTTGAGCGGGTGTTCCCGCAACTCACGGGCGTCGAGCTTGAGTTTGCCTGGGGCGGCCACATCGACCTGACCCTCAAGCGCACGCCGGATATCGGACGGCGCGGCGAACTGTACTGGATGCAGGGCTATTCCGGGCATGGCGTGCTGCCGACACTGGCCGCAGCACGGGCGGTGTCCGACGCGATCCTCGGTCAACCCGACGAACTGTCCCTGTACCAGGGCCTGAACAACGGCAGTTTTCCCGGCGGCAAATACCTGGCCGCGCCGCTGGAAGCCATCGGCAAGGCCTGGTATCGACTGCGCGACAGTATTTGAAGCGACACTTTCTGGAAGCCTCAAGATGGACATGCAAGAAGAAATCTCGGCGCTGGCGATCCTGATCCAGGACCTGCGCAAGCACAAGAAGTACACCCTCAAGGAACTGGCGGACAAAATCGGCCGCTCCGTCGGTTTTCTGTCCCAGGTCGAGCGCGGCCTGTCGCGCCCGACGGTGGCGGACCTGACCGCGATCAGCGAAACCCTCGGCGTGCCGACCACCTATTTCTACAGCCTGCCCAAACCCATGGCGTTGTCCTGGGTCACCCGCCCGGACGAGCGCCGCACGCTGTACTACGCCGACGGCATTACCGACATCCTCGTTTCGCCAAAAATGCGCGCGTCGTTCTCGATGCTGGAAAGCCAGCTCGAACCCGGCGCCAGCAGCGGCGAGCGGCACATGAAGGACAGCTCGGAGCAGGGCGGTTATGTCCTCGAAGGGCAACTGACCCTGTGGCTCGACGACAACGAACCGGTGACCCTGCATCCCGGCGACAGCTTTCAACTGGCCAGCCATGCGCACTGCCGCTACGGCAACCTGTCCGACCAACTGACCCGCGTGCTTTGGGTTTACACCTGATAACAACAAGGACCAAAACGATGGATGCCGTGTGCTCTGAACTGCTGGCCGAAGTTCGCAACTTCCGCCACTGCAACCCCGAAGTACGTTATGTCGACCTGATCTCCCTGGACATTCCGGGGCATTTCTACGGCAAGCGCTACCCGATCGAGATGCTGGAGAAAGTCGCTGCCGGCAGTGCACTGAAACTGCCGCAAAACTGCGTGCTGCTCGGCACCCAGGGTGGGCTGTTCAAGATCGGAGACTACTGCTTCAACGATGGTGACCCGGATGCGCTGCGGCGTTTGGTGCCTGGCACCTTGAAGCTGGTGACCTGGGAAAAGCAGCCTCTGGGCCAGATGCTGATCACCTCCGACGGCACGGAAAAACCCATCGAATTCGAACCCCGTGAAGTGCTGGCCCAGGTGTTGAACCGCCTGCACCGTAAAGGGATTTTCCCGGTGGTGGCCTTCGAGCTGGAGTTTTACCTGTTCGACAGCCGCTTGAAGGACGGCCTGCCTCAGTTCCCCCGTGATGAATTGACTGGCGATGCCGATGATCAGCCGAACATGCACATCGAACGCTTGTCGCGCTTCGCCCCGGTGCTCGATGAGATGGTCGAGACCGCGCGAGCCCAAGGCATCGATGCCACGGTGATTACCGCTGAACTCGGCCCGGGCCAGTTCGAAATCAACTTCGGCCATTGCGATGACGGCCTGCGCGCCGCCGACTGGGCGGCCCTGTTCTGCCGCAGCACCCGGGGCGTGGCGCTCAAGCACAACCTGCGCGCCAGTTTCATGGCCAAACCTTACCTGCAACACCCCGGCAGTGGCATGCACGTGCACGTCAGCCTGTATGACCAGGCCGGCAACAACCTGCTGGCGGCGAACGGGCAGCGGGCGCTGCGCCATGCCGTGGCCGGTTGTCTGGAGGTATTGCCGCACTGCATGCCGATCTTTGCCCCGAACCACAATGCCATGCGTCGCTTGAGCGGCACGGTGAACGTCGCGTCCCGCGCCAGCTGGGGCTTCGAGGATCGCGATGCGTGCCTGCGTATTCCGGAGTCGGACGTCAAGAACCTGCGCATCGAACATCGCCTGGCGGGCGCCGATGCCAACCCGTATCTGGCGTTGGCGGCGATCCTGGTGGGGTTGGAGCAGGGCCTGGAAGGGGAGCGCGAGCCGATTGCACCGCTCAACGAAGACCGCAGCAGTGGCATCGATTTCCCGTTGGAAATGCTCGAAGCGGTGCAGTCCATGCAACATCATTCAGCCGTGCGCGAAGGCTTGGGGGCGGAGTTTGTAGACGTCTATTGCGAAAACAAGCGGCAGGATCATCTGGCATTTCTGCATGACATCAGTGCGCGGGAGTATCGTTGGTTCTTGTAGTCGCGCTTAGAAAATATGTGGATATATAAGGGCTTAGAGCGTTTAGTAACTGGATAGTGAATTAAAATATCTTGTTACAGGCCGAAATATTCCGTAATATCCGCGCCGCGTTCACCACCACGGTTTATGCATTTTTAAGTCCCGGGCGTCCATCAGCTGCCCGGGATTTTTTTTGCCTGGAATTTGGTCGGTCGTGAGAATCAAAAGATCGCAGCCTGCGGCAGCTCCTACAGGGGGGTACGTCTTGCCCTTGTAGGAGCTGCCGCAGGCTGCGATCTTTTTGCCGTCAAATGCTGATGACTAAGCAGGTACGCTGACGCGCGCGTTCATTTTCATCAGCCAGTAGTAACTCACCGCCGGCACCAGCAACCCGACAACCCACGCCAGATCCACCCCATCCAGCGCCGTGGCCACTGGGCCGACGTACAACGTGGTGTTCATGAACGGAATTTCCAGGGCAATCGCCAGCAGGAAACTGCCGCAGGCAATCCGGTTGACGCGCCCATAGATCCCGTTCAGGTCGAAGATGTCATCAATCCGGTATTGCCCTTTGCGCAGGCAGTAGTAGTCCACCAGATTGATCGCCGTCCACGGGATCAGGAAGTAGCTCATGAAGAAGATGAAGTTCAGGAAGAAGTTGATGAAGTCGTCCTGACTGATGGTGCACAGGGCCGTGGCCACCAGGCTGATCAGCAGCATGAACACACCGCGCATCCGCGGCGTTACCTTGAGTCGGGCGAAAGGCTCGATCACGGTGATGGTCGACATGAACGCGCCGTACAGGTTGAACACGTTGATCGACACCTGGCCATAGACGATGAAGGCGAACAGCAGCACCGCGCCAGTGCCGAACAGACCGGCGACATGCCCGCCGACGTTGCTGGAAAAGTCGCCGATGCCGACGCTCAGGATCGCCCCGAGAATCATCATCCACGCGCCACCGCTGACCGTGCCGGCGTAGCTGTACCAGAACACCTGGGCGGTCGGCGTATTGCTCGGCAGGTAGCGCGAGTAGTCGGCGACATAAGGCGCGTAGGACAGTTGCCAGGTCACGGCGATGCTCACTGCCACCAGGAACTTCGACAACGAGAAGCCGGTCGGCAGCCATTGTTCGGCCGGGATCGGCAACTGCAAGGCGAGCACCGTGGCGGCCATGAACACCACCAGCGACAGAATCGACAGCAGCTTCTGCAAACGGTGAATCAACCGATAGCCATAGAGGGCGACGACGAAGCACAACGCGCCGATCAGGTAGATGTTGCCGGACATCGGCAGCGGGCTGACGGACTCCAGCGCCTGGGCCGCGAGCAAGGTGTTGCTGACGAAGAAGCCCAGGTAAATCAGCATCACGAACAGCAGCGGCAACACCGCCCCCAGCACGCCGAATTGCGCCCGGCTCTGGATCATTTGCGGAATGCCCAGCTTCGGTCCCTGGGCCGAGTGGGAGGCCATGAAAATCGCCCCCAGCAACGAACCGACGATGATCGCCAGCGCACTCCAGAACAGGTTGAGCCCCATCACCACCGGCAACACGCCGGAGGCGATGGTGGTGATGTTCATGTTGGCGCCGAACCAGATATAGAACAGCGAGCCCGGCTTGCCGTGGCGTTCGGTCTCGGGGATGAAATCGATGCTTCTTTTTTCGACTTGCATGGCGATTACTCCTGAGTCCGGACGAGACGGGATTGCAGACGGGCGATGGTGCTTTGCAGCTCATGGGGCTGGTGGGCAAACAGGTCCGGACGCTCGGGGATCAGGCTCAGGTAGTCGCGGTGTTCCAGGGCGCGCTGGCATTCGGTCGTGGTGAGGATTTCCAGTGAGTAGACCCAGTTGGCCATGATCAGCAGGGCCGAGTAATGCCCGGCCTCGGTGGTCGTGGTGCAGGCATCGCTGACCAGGCGCACGCGATAGCCCAGGGCAAAGGCATCGAACACGCTGGTCAGTACGCAGACGTCGGTCAACACGCCGCAGACGATCAGCGTGTCGACCTCCATGGCCCTGAGTCGGGCATCGAGGTCGGTGCGGTGAAAGGCACTGTAACGGCCCTTGTCGATGATCCATTCACCGGATTGCGGCGTCAGCGACTCGATGATTTCCACTTGCCGGGTGCCGGCGCGGTAACCGCCGGGGCCACCGTCGGCGGCCAGGGGTTCACCGTGGGGCAGGTCACTGCCGTCGGCCTGATTGATGTGGCGGGTATAGATGACAGGCATCCGCTGATGGCGGGCGGTATCGAGCAGGGCGGCGGTATGGGCGAGCACTCTGTCGAGGTTCTCCAGGACGAAGCCGTCCTCCTGCTGCATGTCGATGATCAACAGCGCGTTGTTATTGTTCATTGGGCAAACCTGATCAAAGGCGAAACACAAGACACCGCACGCGCCAGGCCATGGCGAGACGCGGGGTGCGTGATTGGCTGTTCGGGTGGGCTCAGTGAACTATTTGCCAGAAGCCGTTCTGCTTGGCCGAAACGCTGGCGCGCAGACGCTTGAAATGCAGGTGCGAAGCAGTCCATTCACCGCGCAGGTAAGCCCGCGCGGCGCCGGAGGGGAGGGCGAGTGATGGGAGACGACCAGTGATCATTGGAATCGACTCTTGTGGGGGCGAGCCTGCTCGCGAACGCGGTGTGTCCGGTACATCAATCCCTGTGGGAGCGGCGGTGCGGCGATCCGACTTGCCCGCGAAGAGGCCGGCACATCCAACATTAATGTCGTCAGGGGCACCGCTTTCGCGAGCAAGCCCGCTCCCACAGTTGAGATGTGCTGGTCCCCAGTCTCGCATCCTGGCTCAGGAATCAGCGAAACGCTGGCACCACATGCTTGATAAACAGCTCCAGGGATTTTTTCTTCTCCGCGTGGGGCAGGCTGTTATCGCACCAGAAGCTGAATTCGTCCACGCCCAGTTCCTGGTAGTACTTGATGCGCGGAATGATTTCTTCCGGGGTGCCGATCATGGCGGTCTTGTGCAGGCTCTCGAGCTCGAACTCGGGGCGACCGGCGAATTTCTCTTCCGGGCTCGGCGCAAGGAAGCCGTTGACCGGGGTGGTCTTGTTGCCGAACCAGGCATCGAAGGTGCGATAGAACTTCGAGATCGCCTTGGCCCCGACTTCCCAGCCCTGTGGATCGTCGGCGGTGTGCACGTGGGTGTGTCGCAGCACCATCAGTTGCGGACGCGGCACGCCAGGATTGTTGTCCAGGGCGGCCTGGAATTTGTTCTTCAGGTCGAGGACTTCCTCGTCGCCTTTCATCAGCGGCGTGACCATGACGTTGCAGCCGTTGGCCACCGCGAAGTTGTGCGAGTCCGGGTCGCGGGCGGCGATCCACATCGGCGGGTTCGGTTGCTGGATCGGCTTGGGCACGCTGGTGGAGGTGGGGAATTTCCAGATGTCGCCGTCATGGGCGTAGTCGCCGTTCCACAAGGCCCGCACCACCGGAACCATTTCCCGCAATGCCTGGCCGCCGGAGGAGGCTGGCATGCCGCCGGCCATGCGGTCGAATTCGATCTGGTAGGCCCCACGGGCCAAACCGACTTCCATGCGCCCGTTGCTGATCACGTCGAGCAACGCGCATTCACCGGCCACCCGCAGCGGATGCCAGAACGGCGCGATGATGGTGCCGGCACCCAGGTGAATGGTGGTGGTCTTGCCCGCCAGATAAGCCAGCAACGGCATCGGGCTTGGCGAAATGGTGTACTCCATGGAGTGGTGTTCACCGATCCAGACGGTGCTGAAACCACCGGCTTCGGCCATCAGCGTCAGTTCGGTCAGGTCTTCGAACAACTGGCGGTGGCTGACGCTTTCATCCCAACGTTCCATGTGTACGAACAGGGAAAACTTCATGACGCTTACCTCGGATCTTTTGTTGTTGGCCTGTCGACTGCGGGCCTGATGGTTATTGGTATACCATAATACGAAATGTCTGCAAAAACATTTCTCTGCCGGCAACCCCGGGTCCTGTGGGAGCGGGCTTGCCCGCGAAGGCGGAGTGTCAGGCGACATCGATGTTGAGTGTGCCGGCCTCTTCGCGGGCAAGCCCGCTCCCACAGGGGGATGCGGTGATATCAGAGGGATCAGGCCAGAACAGGCAGGGCGCCCATCTTGCCGTGGCAATACACCAGTGGCCCGCTGTTCTGTTGGGGCACGATCAGGTTCTTCACCGCGCCGACCATGATGGCGTGGTCGCCGCCTTCATATTCGCGCCACAACTCGCATTCGATGACCGCCGTGGCGTTGGCCAGGATCGGGTTGCCCAACTCGCTGAGCGTCCACTCGATCCCCTGGGCCTTGTCCTTGCCTTTGCGCGCGAAGGCATAGGCTTCGCTTTGCTGACCGCCGGAAAGCACGTGGATCGCAAAGCGCTTGTTCTTGATCAGGACAGGATAGGAGTCGGAACTGTAGTTGGGGCAGAACAGCACCAGGGCCGGGTCCATCGACAGCGAACTGAAGGCGCTGGCGGTCAGGCCGACGATTTGCCCATCTTCATCGAGCGTAGTGATCACGGTCACTCCGGACGGGAACGAGCCCATGACTTGTTTGTAGATGGCGGCATCGATCATTGGACGGTCCTCGGGTGGTGTGACGCGTTTTTATGTGTTTGTAGGTCTGATGGTATACCGTAATACATCGATTGCAAGGTCTTTTTGAGTGAACCGATAAACGTACGGCTTTCGTCGCAAACCCAATGATTACGGGGCTATTGGCTAGCCAGTGTGGGCGTGAATCGGGCAGGATACCGGCTCAGAGGCTTGTTCAAAGACCGGATCAGTCTTGTTTAAAGTTTGGAATACCATAATATGGTCCGCATCTGAGGGGCGGCCAGAGAGTCCCCCCGGTTTGGCTTCATACAAAGATAAGAACAGACAAACTCGAGTTCATGCACATGTCCCAGATGTCCCGGCAAGATCCGTTGATCGAGAACCACACGGTCGACTACGTTCCACTCGCAGAGCGCCATGGGAAGGCCCGCGATCTTTTCACCCTGTGGTTCAGCACCAACATCGCGCCACTGCCCATCGTCACCGGCGCCATGGTGGTCCAGGTGTTCCACCTCAACCTGTTCTGGGGCCTGCTGGCGATTGCCCTCGGGCACATGGTCGGAGGTGTGGTGATTGCGCTGGCGTCGGCCCAGGGGCCGTGCATGGGCATTCCGCAGATGGTCCAGAGTCGTGGTCAGTTCGGCCGCTACGGCGCGCTGCTGATCGTGTTCTTCGCCGCATTGATCTACATCGGTTTCTTCATCTCCAACATCGTGTTGGCAGGCAAATCGATTGTCGGCATTGTGCCGTCGGTTCCGGTACCGGCGAGCATCCTCATCGGTGCCCTCAGCGCCACGGCCATCGGGGTGATCGGTTATCGCTTCATCCACACCCTCAACCGCATCGGTACCTGGGTCATGGGCAGCGCGTTGCTCGCCGGTTTCCTCTACATCTTCGCCCATGACCTGCCGGCGGACTTCTTCACTCGCGGCGGGTTCAACCTGTCGGGCTGGCTGGCCACGGTCTCGCTGGGCATCATCTGGCAGATCAGCTTCTCGCCGTATGTGTCGGACTACTCGCGCTACCTGCCGGCGGACATCGGCATCACCCGGCCGTTCTTCGCCACTTACCTGGGGGCGACCCTGGGCACGATCCTGTCGTTCACCTTCGGTGCCGTGGCGGTCCTGGCGACGCCCGAAGGCACCGAGGCGATGGCGGCGGTCAAGCAGTCCACCGGTTGGCTGGGGCCGATCCTGATGGTGCTGTTCCTGCTCAACATCATCAGCCACAACGCCCTGAATCTGTATGGCGCGGTGCTGTCGATCATCACCTCGATCCAGACCTTCGCCAGCCAGTGGACGCCGAGCATCAAGGTGCGCGTGGTGTTGTCGGGCATCATCCTGGCGGGTTGCTGCGTGGTGGCACTGGGTGCCTCGGCGAACTTCATTTCGCAGTTCATCGGCCTGATTCTGGCGCTGTTGCTGGTGCTGGTGCCCTGGGCGTCGATCAACCTGATCGACTTCTACCTGATCAAGCGTCGCCGCTACGACATCGCCTCGATCTTCCGCGCGGACGGCGGCATCTACGGGCGCTTCAACCTGCACGCGATCATTGCCTACTTCATCGGCATCATCGTGCAGTTGCCATTCGCCAACACTTCACTGTATGTCGGGCCGTACGCCAATCTGGTAGACGGCGCGGACCTGTCATGGCTGGTGGGACTGGTGGTGACATGCCCGTTGTATTACTGCCTCGCTACGCGAAGCCAGGCGCAGGAAAGCCGTGCGATGAAGTTCGGCTACACCGACTGAGGCTAAATCGTTGGGTGTTCGTATGAAAATGCCCGGCGCGTCGCCGTCACTGTAGGAGCGAGCTTGCTCGCGATGGTCGTTAACGATGCCGCGTGTTTACTGACTAAACGCAGCGCTCTTAAGTCCATCGTCGGAACGCCGCCCGGAGCAAGCTCGCTCCCACAGTGACGGCGGCGTGTCGGGCATTTTTATGTTCGCTGATCGCTCAGGAATGCTTGAACACATTCAGGCCGCGTTGTACCGCCGGCCTGGCTTCGACCGTGTCGAACCAGCGCGATAGTTGTGGCAGCAGCTTCCAGTCCAGCCGGTCACGGAATGCCATGGCGATGGTGAACGCCGAAATGTCGGCCATGGAAAACTGTTCGCCGGCCATGAATTCGCCGGTCAGAAAACTTTCCGAGTAGGTCAGTTGTTCGATCACCCGCAGGTCGATGATCGCCGCCGCTTTGTCCTGGCCTGCCTGGTGCAGGAAAAACGCGGCATGGCTGGGGGCGATGACATCGGTCACGAAATAGAAATAGCGGTCGATCACCCGGGTGCGCACAGGTCCCGGCTGCGCCGGTGCCAGCTTTGCGGGGGCAATGGAGTCGGCGTACTGGATGATGGCGTTGGACTGGTTGATGACCAGCGTCGGCGTCGTCCCGTGATCGATCAGGGTCGGCACTTTCCCGGCCGGGTTGAGCGCCAGGAAGTCCGGCCCGCGGTGCTCCTGTGCATACAGGTCGAGCTTGCGTGCCGTGTAGGCGATGCCGGCTTCTTCCAGGGCAATCGCGGCCCGCAGACTGTTGCCAGTGCTGGCGCCGTACAGCTCGACTTGATCGTTCAGAAGTTGCGGCGCCTTGTTAACCGTTATATCTGCTTTATCTTCCATAATCAGTCACTTATCTGATCTAACTTTTTCACGTGTTTTTTACGCGTGGAACGAGTGAGTGACTGCCAATCTGCCTCATCCCATGGCAACCCTTCATTTGAGCGTTCGTCAAAGGTGGAGATTAGTCTATGACGGTCAACTGCCGACATTATCTGCCTTGCTGGGGAGAGCCGTTGCAAATGCGCTGCGTCAAGGGCTGCTACCGACCTGGAGCAGTCGGCGAACAGAATAATTGCAAATTAGTGGCTATGCTTGGATTGCTGTCGAAACTGATCAGGCAGTCCGGCAGGTTGCGCGCAAATGGCCCGTTGGGATCACTCAGGATCGAATCGACTTTCGCTACGGTGCGGCTGGGCGCTTCGGAGAGTAAAAAATTTCACCATGAAATTCAGCATCGCCAAATGCATTGCTTAGTGTCGAATACTTGGTTGGCGTAGCACTTAAGACGCATAGCTTCTGGTTTCCGAATACCGCTTCTATTGGTCAATTTAGAAGGATTATGTTTGGAGATTGTGAAATGGATTTTTTCGGGAGTAAAAGCGCCGCAAAGCACGCCATTCCCAGCCGTTCAAGTAAGCCGCGCTCGACCAAATGGCACCGCATGTACTTTTTTCTTGCGGGATTCGACGTGCTGGTTGTTGTGCTGAGCGTGCTATTGAATCACCTGATCGTCGATACCTATCACCGCTCCATCAAGGCAAACCAGTCGTGGGTCCAACAGTTGTCGAGCTATTCAACGCTGGGCAGCCTGGCTTCCACAGTCAATGCGCCGGGCAATAATGTGTTCGATACGCATCATGTTGAAGCCGAATCGCGGAACATGAATGAAGCCTTGCGCGCCTTCAACGAGCATTTGGCAATGGCCAAAAAACAGTTGGAAGAACGGATCGCCCATGAGGCTGAACACAGTGCAGATATACAAGCCTTTACCCTTGCATTGAAGGATGAGGTGGGTGCAGTTGATGCCGCGATGGTCGAAATGGTGAACGAGGCCTTGCTGATCTTTTCCTACTTCAGGGAGGGGCAGTCGGATAATGCCGGTAAACGCATGGCAACGATGGACAGGAAGTATGCCCTGTTGCTCGCCTCACTCAGTACCGTGCGCGATCGCGTTGGCCTGATTCAAAGCAAGCTCCTGGAGGAGGAGCTTGAGTCGGTCGAGGAACTGCGCCGGGTCGAATACGCGATCATGGTGTTCGTGCTGTTGATGGTCAGTGCGGCCGTTGTCTACGGGGGCAAGATCAGGCGCGAAATGGAGTCGCAAGCCGCGGAAAGGGAAGGTTATCTGGCAGTGCTGCGCGAAAGCGAGATGCAGGCCCGCCAGCAAGCATCGCTGCTGGACAAGGCCCAGGACGCGATTGTCGTTCACGGGATGGATAACCGCATCCTGTACTGGAACAAAAGCGCCGAGCGTCTCTACGGTCTGTCTAAGGAAGAGGCACTCGGCAAATCGGCACAGGAGTTGATCTACCAGGGTAGCGCCGCTTTCAATGCGGCCACTAACAGCCTGATAGAAACGGGTGACTGGGCGGACGAAGTTACACTTAGACGCCGGGATGGCCGCACCATCACGCTCGAAAGTCATCGAACCCTGGTGCGAGACGATGATGGCCAGCCGCAATCCGTTCTGTCGATCAATACTGACATCACCCACCGTAAGACCGCTGAGCAAGAGGTCCAGCGTTTGGCTTTCTACGATCAGTTGACCGGGCTGGCCAACAGGCGGCTCATGTTGGACCGGTTACAGCATCTGCTGGCGGGCAGCTCCCGTAGCCTGCATACGAGCGGGATAATTCTCATTGACCTGGATAACTTCAAGGCACTGAACGACACGTTGGGGCATGACAGAGGCGACATGTTGCTGCAGCAAGTTGCTCTGCGCCTTTGCGGCTGCATACGCGAGAGCGACACCGTGGCTCGCCTGGGCGGAGACGAATTCGTCGTCCTGATGGATGGCCTTAATGAGAACCCTCGAGAAGCCGCTATCCAGGCCAAGGCTGTTGGCGAAAAGATTCTCAACGCTCTGAACATTTCCTACCAGTTGGATGGCTATGAGCACCACAGCACCCCGAGCCTCGGCATTGCGCTGTTCCAGGGGCAGCTGAGCACAGTGGACGATATTATGAAGCGCGCTGACCTGGCGATGTATCGAGCCAAGGCGGCGGGCCGCAATACCATGCGCTTCTTCGATCCGGAAATGCAGGCGGTTGCCACGGCACGCGCCAGACTGGAAGTAGACTTGCGCCAAGGCTTGCAGAACAACGAGTTCCTTCTTCATTACCAGCCGCAGGTCAATAGTGAGGGCCGTATCATTGGCGCAGAGGCACTGATGAGATGGCAGAATCCTGAGCGCGGAGTCGTGTTTCCAGGCGAGTTCATTCCATTGGCAGAGGAAACGGGGTTGATTCTGCCGCTAGGCCGTTGGGCGCTGCAGGCAGCCTGCGCTCAACTGGTTGCCTGGGCAAAGCATCCGGAAACCGCCCGATTGGGTATGGCTGTGAATGTCAGTGCCCGCCAGTTTCACCATCCGGACTTCGTCGAGGAGGTACTGCAAGTACTGAGACGCACGGGGGCCGATCCGAAGAAATTGAAACTGGAACTGACCGAAGGCCTGCTGATAGAGGATATGGAAGGTACTGTCGCCAAAATGATCGAGTTGAAAGAGATCGGCATAGGCCTTTCGCTGGATGATTTCGGAACCGGCTACTCGTCACTGTCATACCTCAAGAGCCTTCCGCTGGATCAACTCAAGATCGACCAGTCCTTCATCAGGGATGTGCTGGTTGATTCCAACGACGCCGCCATCGCCTGCGCGATTGTGAGCCTGAGCCAGATATTGGGGCTTTCGGTGATTGCAGAAGGTGTGGAGACAGAAGCTCAGCGCACCTTTCTGGTCAAGCATGGCTGCCAGACCTATCAGGGCTTCCTGTTTTCTGCGCCACTGCCAGCCGAAGAATTTGAGAAGTACGTTCACGAAAGATCAATGGCGAGCACTGATTTCCCGCGGACCAAGACTAAGTCGCCATAACTTCGCAGGTGCCTGGGAACGTCCGCTTTCGGCTGTGGATTCAACCCACTGCCGACGAGGTCGGCATGATGAAAATCCGCTGCACCGATATGCAAAAACAGTGATCGTCCATACCCCTGCACGACAAGGCTTATCCCTCCACGAAAACTACTTTCACCGCGTTTGATAATAGCCTGCCGAAATGTTTTAAGAGTTTCACAAGCCAGTCAGTAAACCCTCACCTCGAACAATTCGCATCACTCATCGAGCGCGCCTGTTGTCGCGTTCGTGTTGAGCGCTGTTGCGTGGGCGGCAATCGGGTCCTGCCTGGCGGTGAAACCTTCAAAAACGATAAGAAACACCCAGGAGCACCCTATGTTCAAACGCGCGATTCCCACCGCAGTCCTGTTGGCCACCGGTTCGCTGTGTGCACAGGCGGCCGATTCCGCCGCCCATGGTTTTCTTGAAGACAGCAAGGCCAGCCTGTCGATGCGCACGTTGTACTTCAACAGCGACAATCGCGATGGCGCAGCGGAGCCTTCGAAAACCGAAGAGTCAGCCCAGGGCTTCGTGTTGCGCTATGAGTCCGGATTTACCCGGGGCACGCTAGGGTTCGGGCTCGATGCCCAGGCGTTGCTCGGCATCACGCTGGACAGCGGAGCGGGGCGCCACGTCGGTAGCGGTATGATTCCTTCCGACGGTGACGGCGCGGCCGACACCTGGAGCAGCTTCGGCCCCACGGCGAAGATGCGCCTGGCCAGGACTGAATTTCGCTACGGCACCTTGCTGCCGAAGTTGCCGATCCTGCTGGCCAACGACGCGCGTGTGTTGCCGCAATCGTTTACCGGTGCGCAGGTCACCTCGAACGACATCGATGGCCTGACCCTGACCAGCGGTGTGCTGGAGCACGCGGTCGGGCGTGCCTCGACCGACCGTACAGGGCTGTCGGTCGCCGGCAGTACCCAGGACAGCAACAAGTTCTACTACGCCGGCGCTGACTACAACCTCAGCAAAAGCCTCAAGACGCAGTATTACTTCGCGCAGCTGGAAGACTTCTACAACCAGAGCTTTCTCGGCCTGACGCACATTCTGTCCATCGACAGCGCCAGCTCACTGTCCACCGACCTGCGCTACTTCCGCACCACGTCCAGCGGTGCCAACAGCTCAGCCTCCGGCCGTGCGCAAGGTTATCGGGTATCCGGGTACACCGACGACAACGACGGTGAAATCGACAACAGCACCTGGGTGGCGATGCTCACCTATACCCATGGCGGGCATGCGGTGTCGGTGGGGCATCAACGGGTGGGCGACGGCAGCAACTTCGTCCAGCCCAACCAGGGCAGCCTGGTGGACAAAGGGGCGGGCGGCGGCAGTGTCTACCTGCCCACCGACAAGATGATCCAGAACTTTGCCCGCGCCGGAGAGCAGACGAACTTCGGGCAATACACCTACGACTTCGCGCCCATGGGCGTGCCGGGCCTGAAAGCCTCGATCGCGTATCTCAAGGGCACGGACATCAAGGCGCAAAACGCCAGCGATCAGTCCGAATGGGAGCGTGACATGACCCTGGACTACGTGTTGCAGTCGGGCACGTTCAAAGGGGTGGGGTTCACACTGCGCAATGCCAAATCGAACACCGACGCCGGCCGCAATGTGGACCAGAGCCGGTTCATCATCAACTACACCTTGTCGCTGCTGTAATCACACCACAATCCCCGGTGGGAGCGGGCTTGCTCGCGAAGGCGGTGTGCCAGTCGACATTGATATTGAATGTGCCGGCCTCATCGCGGGCAAGCCCGCTCCCACAAGGACCGCGCAAACCCTGTGGGAGCGGCGGTGCGGCGATCCGACTTGCCCGCGATGGCGGTGTGTCAGATCACATCGATACTGAATGTGCCGGCCTCTTCGCGAGCAAGCCCGCTCCCACAGAAAAATCGATGTTTGGGCTGGCCGCCGCACTGTCGCATCGCTGATCAATGCGGACAGGTATTTTGGCCGTTTCGATCTCCTTTTGGCCTGACTCACGCTGTGAACCGGCCATGCCCTCGGCAAGAATCACAACCAGAAGCTTTACTTCCTTGCCCTTGGCAATTTTCAAGGCCGCTGCCGTGTACAGAACATAAAAACCATCGAACTCACGCCACACTTGGGGAAACGATCCATGGACTCAATGAAACGCATACTGGGCGCCACCGTTTGCGGACTGTCGCTGCTGGCCAGCGCGGTGCACGCCGAACAGCGCGAATTGCGGGTGTACAACTGGGCGGACTACATCCTGCCGTCCGTACCCAAGGACTTTGCCAAGGACACCGGGATCAAGGTGACCTGGGACACCTTCGACACCAACGAGTCCCTGGAAGCCAAGCTGCTCACCGGCAACTCGGGTTACGACCTGGTGGTGCCCTCGAACCAGTTCATCGAAACCCAGATCAAGGCCGGCGTGTTCCAGAAACTCGACAAGTCCAAGCTGCCGAACTGGTCGCACCAGGACCCGGCGTTGCTCAAGCTGCTGGACAAGAACGACCCGGGCAACCAGTACGGCGTGCCCTACATGTACGGCACCGTGCTGATCGGATTCAACCCGGCCAAGGTCAAGGCGGCGCTGGGCGAGAATGCGCCGGTGGACAGCTGGGACCTGGTGTTCAAGCCCGAGAACATGGAGAAGCTCAAGGCCTGTGGCGTCGCGATGCTCGACTCGCCGTCGGAGATCCTGCCGCTGGCCCTGCATTACCTCGGGCTGGACCCGAACAGCCAGAACCCGGATGACTACGAAAAAGCCAAGGCACTGATGCTCAAGGTCCGCCCTTACGTTACCTACTTCAACTCCGCCAAGTACATGACCGACATTGCCAACGGCGATATCTGCGTGGCCATCGGGTATTCCGGCAGCTTCTATCAGTTCGGCAACCGCGCCAAAGAGGCGGGCAACGGTGTGGTCGTCGACTGGCGCCTGCCCAAAGAGGGGGCGCCAATCTGGTTCGACACCTTCGCCATCCCGAAAAGCGCGAAGAACGTCGCCGAGGCCCACGAATTCCTCAACAACCTGCTGGACCCGAAAGTCATCGCGCCGATCAGCGACTTCCTCGGTTACCCGAATGCCAACAAGGACTCGCTGGCGCTGATCAACAAGGACATCACCGGCAACCCGAACCTGACACCGACCAGCGAGGCATTGAAGACGCTGTACGTCGTGCAGCCATTGCCGCAAAAGCTCGAGCGGGTGCGCACGCGGGTGTGGACCAGCATCAAGTCCGATCAGTAACCCCGGAAAACTCATGTGAACTCCCTGTGGGAGCGAGCCTGCTCGCGAAGGCTTAGTGTCAGTCAATGCAGGTGTCGACTGATCCGCCGCCATCGCGAGCAAGCTCGCTCCCACAGTTGAATGTTGTTGTGCTCAAATTCTGCGTACGACATAAAGCCCCCTGTAGGAGCGAGCCTGCTCGCGAAGGCGTAGTGTCAGTCAATGCAGGTGTCGACTGATCCACCGCCATCGCGAGCAAGCTCGCTCCCACAGTTGAATGTTGTTGTGCACGAATTCTGCGTACGACAGAAAGCCCCCTGTAGGAGCGAGCTTGCTCGCGAAGGCGTAGTGTCAGTCAATGCAGGTGTCGACTGATCCACCGCCATCGCGAGCAAGCTCGCTCCCACAGTTGAATGTTGTTGTGCACAAATTCTGCGTACGACATAAAGCCCCCTGTGGGAGCGAGCTTGCTCGCGATGGCGGACTGACAGGCAACAGAGATGTACGGCGCAAGGCTCAGCGAAAAAACTCCCCCGGTGTTTCACCAAACTGCTGACGAAACGCCGCGATAAACGCCGACGTCGAGTCGTAGCCACAAGCCAGCGCCACGTCGGTCACGCGCTCGCCCTGTTCCAGGGGGGGCAGGGCGCCGAGCAGGCGCAAACGCTGACGCCAGGCGCGAAAGGTCAGGCCGGTGTCGCGCAGGAACAGGCGACTGAGGGTTTTCTCGGTGACGCCGAATTGGTCGCTCCAGTGACTGAGGGTGGTTTGTTGCTCGGGGTGCGACTCCAGGCTTTGCGCGATTTGCCGCAACCGGCTGTCCTGGGGCAGGGGCAGCATCAGGTCGATCTGGGGTGCCTCAGCCAACTGATCGAGAATCACCTGGGCCAACCGGCCGTGCGCACCGTCCTGGTCGTATTCCACCGGAATCTGACTGAAGGCACGGATCAACTCGCGCAACAGATCGCTGACCGCCAACACATGACAGCCCGGCGGCGCCCAGGTCGAGACGCTGCAATCGATGTACAGGCTGCGCATTTCCGTGCGCGGCGAACTGAACACCCGGTGCGGCATGCCCGCCGGAATCCACACCGCACGCTCCGGCGGGGCGACGAAGCGCCCGACGCTGGTCTGGATTTCGAGCACGCCCTGGATCGCATAGGACAGTTGCACCCACGGGTGGCTGTGGCGCCGGGTCAGGGCGCGATTGGGCAGCGATTCGGTACGGCCGTAGAGTGGCCTGGGCAGGCTGGACAGCCCGGGAATACTGCGCCGGATACTCTTGTCATGTCCTTTAGGCGGCATCGGTGGGCTCATCGGCGTTAGTCGGTAATATCCAGTCACGTTAGAGTCGCTTTCACGTACTGGCAACCCCCGGATGATCAACCCATGACTCGGCCCCGTTTGTTACCCGACAACTTCACCCTGACCCTGATCGGCGTGGTCGCGCTCGCCAGCCTGCTGCCTGCCAGCGGCCAGGTCGCGGTCGGTTTTGGCTGGCTGACCAACATCGCCATCGCGCTGCTGTTTTTCCTGCATGGCGCCAAGCTGTCCCGCGAGTCGATCATTGCCGGTGCCGGGCACTGGCGCCTGCATTTGCTGGTGTTCAGCCTGACCTTCGTGCTGTTCCCGCTGCTCGGCCTGGCGCTCAAGCCGCTGCTGTCACCGCTGATCGGCAATGACCTGTACATGGGCATGCTCTACCTGTGTGCGCTGCCCGCCACGGTGCAGTCGGCGATTGCCTTTACTTCTCTGGCGCGGGGCAACATCCCGGCGGCGATTTGCAGCGCGGCGGCGTCCAGCTTGTTCGGGATTTTCCTCACGCCCTTGCTGGTGACCCTGCTGCTCAATGTGCATGGCGAAGGCAGCTCGACCCTCGACGCCATCCTCAAGATCAGCGTGCAGTTACTGCTGCCGTTCATTGCCGGGCAGATCGCGCGGCGCTGGATCGGCAACTGGGTGGCGCGCAACAAGAGTTGGCTGAAGTTCGTCGATCAGGGTTCGATTTTGCTGGTGGTCTACGGCGCGTTCAGCGAGGCGGTGATCGAAGGCCTCTGGCACCAGATTCCGTTGCTGGACCTAGTCGGGCTGGTGGTGGCGTGCTGCGTGGTCCTGGCGCTGGTGTTGGTGGCCTCGACCGTACTGGGCAAGGCGTTCGGCTTCAATCAGGAAGACCGCATCACCATTCTCTTCTGCGGCTCGAAGAAAAGCCTGGCGACCGGTGTGCCGATGGCGCAGGTGTTGTTTGCCGGTAGCACCATTGGTGTGCTGATCCTGCCGTTGATGCTGTTCCACCAGATTCAACTGATGGTCTGTGCGGTGCTGGCGCAGCGTTTTGCCAATCGGCCGGAATCGATTCCGGAACTGATGGCCCAGGTTGATCCCTGAAACTCCCGGGAACCTGTAGGAGCCAGCCTGCTGGCGATGGACTCAAGAGCGCCGCGTTCATCCAGATCACACGCGTTATCGTTAACGACCATCGCAGGCAAGCCAGCTCCCACAGGGGACCGTGCCCACGCTAAAACTGTGGGAGCCAGCTTGCTGGCGATGGACTCAAGGACGCCGCGTTTATCCAGATCACACGCGTTATCGTTGATGACCATCGCTGGCAAGCCAGCTCCTGCATTACTGCTTGTCAGCCGCCAATGGCGGGGTGCGTGGCGGGATCATGCGTTTGTTCCCGGTGGACTCGAACGCCGATGCCAGGTGCAGCAGTGACGAGTCGTCATAGGCGCGCCCGGCGAAGGTCAGGCCGACCGGCATGCCGATGTCCGACATCACGCCCATCGGCACGGTGACCGTTGGCACGCCGAGGTGGCGGATGGCGAGGTTGCCGTTGGCGACCCATATACCGTTGCTCCAGGCGATATCCGCCGACTGCGGATCGACATCGGCATTCGCCGGCGCTACATCGGCGACCGTCGGGAACAGCACCGCGTCGAGGCCCAGGCGATCCATCCAGTCCTCCAGATCGAGCTTGCGGGTCTTTTCCAGTCCGCGCAGGCCGTCGGGCACTGTGCTGATCTGGTCCCACGGCGTGATGCCGCGCTCGGCCATGCGCACGTATTCGTCCATGCCGGCGACCAGGTCGCCCTCGCGGTTGGGCAGGGTGCCCGGGTCGTGAGGGAAGATCAGCGGGCCGTCGACATCGACCAGGCGATTCAATTTCGGATCGCCGTTGGCCTGCAGGAAGTCATCGAACGCCCAGGCGGTCAGGTCCCACAGTTCATGGTGCAGGAATTCCTTGGAGACGATGCCGCGATTGAACACGGTCGGCGCGCCAGGACGATCGCCTTCGCAATTGGAGACCAGCGGGAAGTCCACGTCGATCACTTGCGCACCAGCGTCTTCGAGGGCCTTGCGCGCCTGTTCCCAGAGGCCGATCACCGAAGGACGGGTGTTGATGCGCTGGCCGGTCGGGCCACCGATGCCCGGTGCTTCGGACGTGCCGGCTTCAGGGTCGGCGTTGATGTACATGCGTGGAACACCGAACTTCTTGCCTTTGAGCGCTTCGCTGTCCGCCGCCAGCGCGGCATAGGATTGCGGGCGTACCTCGGACGATTTCGGAATGGGCACCCAAGGCTGCAAGCGCCACAGGTCACCGCGAGTGTCCGGGTCATCGGCCACCACCACGTCGAGCACTTCGAGCAGGTCGGCCATGGTCCGGGCAAACGGCACGACCACGTCCATGGTCGGGGTCAGCGGCCAGTTGCCGCGTACCGAGATCACGCCGCGCGAAGGGGTGTAGGCGCACAAACCGTTGTTCGAAGCCGGGCCGCGACCACTCGACCAGGTTTCTTCCGCCAGACCGAAAGCGGCGAAACTGGCCGCGGTGGCCGTGCCGGCACCGTTCGACGAACCGGAGGCGAAAGGGGCGGTGAGGTAGCCGGCGTTGTACGGGCTCTCGGCACGGCCGTAGACGCCGCGCTGCATCCCGCCGTTGGCCATCGGCGGCATGTTGGTCTTGCCCAGGCAGATCGCCCCGGCGGCGCGCAGGCGTTCGATGGTGAACGCATCGCGATAGGCGACCAGGTCCTTGAAGGCCGGGCTGCCGGAAGCGGCGGTGAGGCCCTTGACCAGATAACTGTCCTTGGCGGTGTAAGGGATGCCGTCCAGCGGACCCAGCACCTGGCCCTTGGCGCGACGGGCGTCGGCGGCCTGTGCTTCGGCGAGGGCCTCGGGGTTGCGCACCACCACTGCGTTCAGTGCCGTGGGCGTCTCGGGACCGTCATAGGCGTCGATCCGCGCGAGATAAGCCTGGACCAGTTCAACCGAGGTGGTCTGGCCGGATTCGAGCGCGGCGCGCAGCTCGGCAATGGAAACTTCGGTAACTTCGATCATGCTGCCACCGCCGCTTGCAGGTGGAGGGTCCCAAACACTTCACTTTTCTCGAAATGGACTTTCATATCGTTATTCTCGTTGCACTGTGTGGCACGACAGGGTCGGGTGTTAAAAATACTGAGCACTATTTAGCATTAAACCGGGATTTTAGGAATCCGTTGTCCAATTTATCTTACAGGTGACAGAAAAAAGGCCACCACAACCCGACGTTGTGGTGGCCCGAGGGTGACTCATTATAGTGGCCCGCGCGCGCAGGCCAATGGATCAGTGAGCGCCGGCAGCCTTGTTCAGGTCGCTTTCGGCCCATTCGGTGTAGACGCAGGCGTCCGCGGTGGCCCAGCGCACCCGAACCGGGTCGCCGGCCTTGAGCGGCATGCCGGCGGCGGACAGTGCCTTGACCGTCATCGAGGTGCCGCCGGCAGTGATCACGCTGCAGGTCTGGCTTTCGCCGAGGAACAACACTTCCACGACCTTGGCCGAGACTTCGTTCCAGCCGGCGGCCAGCGGTTCGGCGAGGGCTTGTTCATTGCTCAGGGCCAGGGCTTTTTCCGGGCGTACCATCAGCAGCACGTCCTGATCGGTTTGCAGACTGGCGGTGAGACGGATCGACAGCGGTTGCCCCTCGAAGGTCGCCACCGCATTACCCTGGGCCTTGAGCTTGAGGAAGTTGGAGTTGCCGAGGAACGAGGCGACAAAGGCGTTCGGCGGATTCTGGTAAAGGTCATAACCGCTGCCCAGGCCAACGATCTTGCCGTGGCTGAAAATCGCGATGCGCTGGGACAGGCGCATGGCTTCTTCCTGATCGTGGGTCACGTAGACGATGGTGATGCCCAGGCGCCGATGCAGCTGGCGCAGTTCATCCTGCAAGTCTTCGCGCAGTTTCTTGTCCAGCGCACCGAGGGGTTCGTCCATCAACAGGATGCGTGGCTCGTAAACCAACGCGCGGGCGATGGCGACGCGTTGCTGCTGGCCACCGGACAGTTGCGAAGGACGGCGATGGGCGAATTGCTCAAGCTGCACCAGCTTGAGCATTGCATCGACCCGGCGCTCGCGTTCGGCCGTGGCCAGTTTGCGGATGGTCAGCGGGAAGGCGATGTTGTCGCGCACCGACAGGTGCGGGAACAGCGAGTAGCGCTGGAACACCATGCCGATGTCGCGCTTGTGCGGCGGCACGTTGACCAGCGACTGGCCGTTGACCAGGATCTCGCCGCTGCTCGGCGTTTCGAAGCCGGCGAGCATCGACAGCGTGGTGCTTTTGCCCGAGCCGCTGGAGCCGAGGAAGGTGAGGAATTCACCGTCCTTGATGTCCAGCGAGATGTTGTCCACGGCGGCGAAGTCGCCGTAGTGCTTGTTCAGGTTACGCAGGCTGACCAGGGGTTTGTCATTTTGCTGCGCGGAATCTTTGATCACTGCACTCATGTCGTACTCCTGGCGCTCAAGCGCTGATTTCGTTGCGCCGGCGCAGAGCGGCGGCGATCACCATGACCAAGACCGAGAGGCCGATCAGCAGCGTCGAGGCGACGGCGATCACGGGCGTCAGGTCCTGGCGCAGGGTGGTCCACATTTTCACGGGAAGGGTTTGCAGGGTCGGGCTGGCCATCATCACGCTCAGCACCACTTCATCCCACGAGACGAGGAAGGCGAAGAGGGCGCCGGCGACCATGCCCGGGCGGATCGCCGGGAAGGTCACCTTGAACACTGCTTGCAGGCGCGAGGCGCCGCAGATCACCGCCGCATCCTCGATCGACTGATCGAACAGCTTCAGCGAGTTGATGATCGAGATGATGGTGAACGGCAACGCCACGATCACATGGCTGACCACGAAGGCGAACATGGTCCCGGTGTAGCCCAGTTTCAGGAACAGCGCGTACACCGCCACGGCGATGATCACCAGGGGCACGATCATCGGCAGGGTGAACAGGCCGTAGAGCATTTCGCGGCCGGGGAAGCGGCCACGCACCAGGGCGAACGCGGTTGGCAGGCCCAGCGCGACGGCGAAGAACGTGGTCAGCACCGCGACCTTGAGGCTGGCCATCGCCGCGTTCATCCAGTCGGCGTTGGAGAAGAACTGGCCGTACCATTTCAGCGTCCAGCCCGGCGGCGGGAACACCAGCCATTGCGACGATCCGAACGACAGCAGCACGATGAACACGATCGGCAGCAGCAGGAACAGACCGATCAGCCCGGTGGTGGCATAGAGGCCGAAGCGCATCCGGCGGCTCATGGCATTGGGGGTCAGGAGCATGACGGCTTACCTCGCGTTGCTGGCGCCAACCGGGGATTCCGGCTGGAGCTTCAGGTAGAAGTAGAACAGCACCAGCGTGATCACGATCAACAACGCGGCGCCGGCGCTGGCCAGGCCCCAGTTGAGGAACGATTGCACCTGCTGAATGATGAACTCGGGCAGCATCATGTTCTGCGCACCGCCCAGCAGCGCCGGGGTCACGTAGTAACCGAGGGACATCACGAACACCATCAGGCCACCGGAGAACAGCCCCGGCCGGCACAGCGGCAGGAACACCCGGAAGAAATTGGTCCAGGGGCTGGCGCCGCAGATCGAACCGGCCTGCAGGATCATCGGGTCGATGGCCTGCATGGTCGCCTGCAACGGTAGCACGATGAACGGGATCATGATGTAGCTCATGCCGATCACCACGCCGGTGAGGTTGTGCACCATCTCCAGCGGTTGATCGATGATGCCCATCGCCATCAGCGCCTTGTTGATCACCCCGGAGGCTTGCAGCAACACCAGCCAGGAGTAGGTGCGGGCGAGCAGGCTGGTCCACATCGACAACAGCACGATGTTGAGGATCCAGCGCCCCCAGCCACGCGGCACCAGGGTGATCGCCCAGGCCAGCGGGAAGCCCAGCAGCAGGCTGAACAGCGTGACCAGGCCCGCCACCGAGAAGGTGTTGAGCAACACCCGGGCATAGGCCGAGTTGGCGAACAGTTGCTCGTAGTTGCCCAGGCCCGGCACCGGTTCCAGCACGCCGCGCAACAGCAGGCCAATCAGCGGCGCGAGAAAGAACAGGCCGAGGAACAGCAGGGCGGGGACCAGGTTGCTGGCGCCACGCCAACGCTGCTTCAGCGACGGCGAGGGTTGCTTTGCAAGGGTCTGGCCGACTGCCGAACCGGCAGCGCCGATGGCGCTCCCGGAGGCCGTGGAAGGACGAGGCGCGGTTGCCGTCATTTTCATTTGACCAGCCATTCGTTCCACCGTGTCGCAATGGCCGGACCGTTCTTGGCCCAGTATGCGAAATCAAGAGTGATCTGATCCTTTGCGTAGGCCGTCGGCAGGTTCGGGGCCAGCGCCGAGTCCAGGCGCGCCACGCTGTCGACGTTGACCGGGGCGTAGGCGGTCAGGTTGGAGAAGTCGGCCTGTCCTTTGGCGCTGCTGGCGTTGGCCAGGAACTTCATCGCCGCGTCCTTGTTTTTCGAACCCTTGGGAATGACCAGGATGTCGGCCATGACCAGGTTCTGCTTCCAGCTTACGCCGACCGGGGCGCCGTCTTCCTGCAGGGCATGAATCCGGCCGTTCCAGAACTGGCCCATGCTCGCTTCGCCGGAGGCCAGCAGTTGCTGCGACTGCGCGCCGCCGCCCCACCAGACGATGTCTTTCTTGATGGTGTCGAGTTTCTTGAACGCGCGGTCCAGGTCCAGCGGGTAGAGCTTGTCCGCCGCTACACCGTCGGCCAGCAGCGCCAGTTCGAGGACGCCAGGGCTTGGCCATTTGTAGAGGGCGCGTTTGCCGGGGTAGGTCTTGGTGTCGAACAGCGCGGACCAGTCCTGAGGCTTGTTGGCGCCGAGTTTGCCTTCGTTGTAGCCGAGGACGAAGGAGAAGAAGAACGAGCCAACGCCGTGATCGCTGACGAAGCGCGGGTCGATCTTGTCGCGATCAATGACTTTGAAATCGAGGGGTTCGAGCAAGCCTTCGGCGGCGGCGCGCAGGGCGAAGTCGGCTTCGACATCGACCACGTCCCATTGCACGTTGCCGCTTTCGACCATGGCCTTGAGCTTGCCGTAGTCGGTCGGGCCATCTTGCACAACGGTGATGCCGCTGGCCTTGCTGAACGGATCGGCCCAGGCCTGCTTCTGCGCATCCTGGGTGCTGCCGCCCCAACTGACGAAGTTGACGCTTTCAGCCGCCAGCAATGCCTGGCTGGTGACGCTCAGCAGTCCCGCAAAAAGTACTGCGGTCGCACGTTTGTTCAACACCATTTTCACGCCCTCATTGTTGTGTTTATGAGCGGGGCCTTCGAGTGCCCGCCTATCGGGAGCAGTAGGTCCGTCGAGTCAGTGCTGACTGTCCGGTCTATGGAATATCATATTATGGTATTCCAAACTTTGTGCAAGCACTTTGCCGTACCGGCTATCAGCCAATTTGCTCTTTATGAAGTTGATTTATCCCTAGCCACATTCCTGTGGGAGCGGGCTTGCCCGCGATAGCGGTACATCTGTGACATTGATTTTGGATGTACCGCCGTCATCGCGGGCAAGCCCGCTCCCACAGGGTTTTTTCCATGCAGGAATGACTGCGTATCACTCGGTGAACGCAATACTCTCAACCACCTCCAGGTCATACCCGGTCAAGCCCGCATATTTCAACGGCGGTCCGAGGTGGCGCAGCTTGCCGACACCCAGGTTCTGCAGGATCTGCGCGCCGGTGCCCACCTCCGAATAAATCCGCGACTGCGAACGGCTGAACTGCCGGGGCGACTGGGTCAATTGCGGCACGCGTTCCAGCAGCGCCTGGGAGGATTCGTGATTGGCCAGCACCACCACCACGCCGTGGCCTTCGGCGGCGACGCGCTGCAAGGCGGCCCACAAGGTCCAGTTGGTCGGCCCGCTGTACTCGGCGCCGACCAGGTCGCGCAACGGATCGATCACATGCACGCGCACCAGCGTCGGCTCATCGCGGCGCAGATCGCCCATGACCATGGCCATGTGGACACCGCCTTCGATGCGATCCTCGAAGGTGATCAGACGAAAGGTGCCGTGCACCGTCGGCAAGTCACGTTCACCGATGCGCACGATGGTGTGTTCGGTACTCAGGCGGTAGTGGATCAGGTCGGCGATGGTGCCGATTTTGATCCCGTGCTTGCGCGCGAACACTTCCAGGTCGGGGCGGCGGGCCATGGTGCCGTCGTCGTTCATCACTTCGACGATCACCGAGGCGGGCGTATGGCCGGCCAGGCGGGCCAGGTCGCAACCGGCCTCGGTATGACCGGCACGGGTCAGTACACCGCCTTCCCGGGCACGCAGCGGGAAGATGTGCCCGGGTTGCACGATGTCGGCGGGACCTGCGTTGGCGGCGACGGCGGCGGCCACGGTGCAGGCACGATCGGCGGCGGAGATACCGGTGGTCACACCGACGGCGGCCTCGATGGACACGGTGAACGCGGTGCTGAACACGCTGCCGTTGCTCGGCACCATTTGCTCCAGGCCCAGGCGTTTGCAGTGTTCGTCGGTCAGGGTCAGGCAGATCAGGCCACGGGCTTCACGGGCCATGAAGCTGATCGCCTCGGGTGTGCAGCAGTCGGCGGCCAGCAACAGGTCGCCTTCGTTTTCCCGGTCTTCATCGTCGACCAGCAGGACCATTTTGCCGAGGCGGTAATCTTCGATGATTTCTTCGATGCTGTTGAAGGCCATGCTGGAGTCTCGGTGTTTGTGGGAGGAGTAATGTGGTATACCATAATACAAAATAAACCGAGAGGTCACTATGAAGGCGTACTGGATTGCTCATGTGGATGTCACTGACCCTGATCAATACAGCCAATACACCCGGCGGGCGCCGCAGGCGTTTGCCCTGTATGGCGGTCGGATTCTGGCGCGGGGTGGGCGTAGTGAGGCGATGGAAGGTCGGGCGACGCCGCAGCGTAGTGTGGTGATCGAGTTTGATTCCTATGAGCAGGCGGTGGCTTGCTATCACTCGGCGTTGTATCAGGAGGCGCGGGGGTATCGTGAGGGGGTGGCGTTGGCTGAGGTCATCATTGTCGAAGGCGTGGCGCCGCTTTGAATTGCGAATGCGTACATATCCGTTTCTTCGGTAACGGCGGCTGGCGGTTTCGCCCTTACGGCGAGTCACTTTTTTTACAAGCGCCTAAAAAAAGTAACCAAAAAAACGCTCGCCCCGAACGTACGGCCCCTCGCTGAGGCTCGGGGTACCTTCGCTCCGGTATTCATCCGGGGGCATTGCCCTCCGGTCGGCTTCGCTTCGACCTACATGCAATGAGTTCGACTGCGTCGAACGGCGCTGCGCGCCCATCCCCGGATGAACACCTCCGCTCAGCCTGCCGAGGGGGCGGGTGGATCAAGATCAAGAGCGGCAGGCGAGCTAACGCTCGGCCTGTTGAGTGGTGAGAAGCGGCGCGGTATGGGCTGCTCTGCTTTTGCTCTTCTGTGGGAGCGAGCCTGCTCGCGAAGGCGGCCTGACAGCCGACCAATTTCTTTCAGATGTACTCGGTCAAATTGTGGGAGCTGGCTTGCCAGCGAAGGCGTCCTGCCAGCCGACCAATTTCTTTCGAATGTACCCAGCTCAACTGTAGGAGCGAGCTTGCTCGCGAAAAACCTGAGAGCACCGCGGGGTGTCAGGCTCCCCGCGTCATCGTTGACCTCCATCGCGAGCAAGCTCGCTCCTACAGGCCGGGCGGCGTTCCGTTTTTCCAAGTGCCCCGCCGTAAGGGCGGAACCATCAGCGGCCGAATGGATATGTACACCTTCAAAAAAATACCCCCGCCCCGCAGATCCCCCCGATGATTATTTTTTGTCGGCCATCGCTTGCGTGTAGCGGTCGATAGTTGGGCACCGTGTCCGGGCTGAGCAAATCTGACCGGAGCCCAATAATGATAAAAAAATGCTCGGCCACAGCCGGAGTCCGCCAACGACTTCACCGGCTTGGCCATACCCGCCCGCAACCGCTTGCATTGGCGATTCTTGCCGTACTCACGGGGCCGGCCTGCGCCACTACCTTTGACCTCAACGAAGACTGGAGCCTGTCGACCAGGACCAGCCTGAGCCTGGGCAGCAGTTGGTCGACGCAAAACCCCGACAAAAGCCTGATGACCCGCGCCAATGCCTTGCAGGCCCAGGGCGTGAATGCCAATGGCAGCAGCGTCAGCGCCGACGACAACCGGCTGAACTTCGAGAAGGGGGATCCCATCTCGCAGCTGTTCAAGGGCCTCACCGATTTCAGTCTCGATGGCCAGGGCCAGGGCGCGTTCCTGCGCTTCAAATACTGGTACGACCACGCCTATGAAACCGGTAATGGCCGCTTCAAGGATTTCGACGATTCGGGCTGGGACGACCTGTCGAAGTTCAAGGGCTTCCAGGTCCTCGACGCCTACGTCTGGAAAGACTTCCAGGTGGCCGACCACCCGCTGAACTTGAAGGTCGGCAACCAGGTGTTGTCCTGGGGCGAGGCGCTGTTGATCCAGAACGGCGTCAACGTGATCAACCCGCTGGACATCTCGGCGTTCAACCGTCCCGGCGTGGAAATCAAGGAAGGCCAGTTGCCGGTGGAGATGGTGTCCTTCAGCTTCGGCCTGACCGACACCACCAACCTCGAAGGTTTCTACCAGTACAACTGGCGGCCCAGTGTCCTCGACGGTTGCGGCACTTTCTTCGCCAGCAGTGACGCGATTCAGCCGGGGTGCGGGCCGTTGTACCTGAGCCAGGTGCAGACCGATGAACAGATGCAGGCCGCGGGTTTGTACGCCACCTCCCGGGGCAATGAGTCGCCGTCCGATTACGGTCAGTTCGGCTTCGCCCTGCGCCAGATGATCCCGGCGCTGAACGATGCTGAAGCCGCGATCTACTACATCAACTATCACTCGCGGTTGCCGTATTTCACCCTCAACGCCAGGAACACTTCCTTGCCGGGCACCTTTCCCGGTGGCACTCAGGCGCCGAGTTATGCGGCGGCCTTCCCGGAAAACATTCACCTGTACGGCATCAGCCTCAACGGCGTCGAACCGGTCACCGGGATTTCCCTGGCCGGCGAACTGAGCTACCGGCCGAACATGCCACTGGCGATCAACGCACCCGACGTCAACGTCGCCGTGATATCCGGGCCGGGGGGCAGCTCCTGGGTGCAATTGCCGGACGGCTTCAGCACCACCAATGGCAGCCAGTTCGATGCCTGGGAACGCAAGGGTGTCTGGCAGATGACCGGTTCGGCCACCCAGGCCATCGACAACGTGCTGGGCGCCACGCGCCTGAGCCTGTTCGGTGAAGCCGGTGTCGTGCACATCGACGATCTCGGCGACGAGCGCCTGGGCCGTAGCGCCGCGTTCGGCCGCAGTGCTCCGCGCAACGGCACACCGTGCAACACCGTGGCCTCCGGCGTCACCAACCAGTACTGCACCGACAAAGGCTTTGCCACCGAGTGGTCGTGGGGTTATCGCCTGCGCGCCAGTCTCGAATACAGCGATGTGTTGCCGGGCATCAACCTGATTCCGGCCGTCAACTGGAGACATGACGTCGAGGGTTATTCCTACGATCCGCAAGGGCCGTTCCAGGAAGGCCAGCAAGCGCTGGGCGTGAGCCTGACCGGCGTCTACATGAACGATTACAGCGTGGAACTGGCCTACAACGCCTTCTTCGGTTCCAACGACTACAGCACCCTCGACGACCGCGATTTCGCATCCGTCAGCTTCAAGGCAGACTTCTAAGGAGAACCGTTATGCGTATGCAATTGTGCGTGCTGGCCCTGGCCTGCACCGTCGGCCTGGCACAGGCCAAAGGCACCGATTCGGCGGCCCTGGGCAAGACCCTGACCCCCATGGGCTCGGAAATGGCAGCCAATGCCGACGGCAGCATTCCGGCCTGGACCGGTGGCCTGGCGAGCAACGCCGGCACCGTCGACAGCAAGGGCGGCTATAGCGACCCTTATGCGGCCGAGAAGCCCTTATTCACCGTCACGGCGAAAAATGTGGCGCAGTACGAGAAGTTTCTCAGCCCCGGGCAAATCGCCTTGTTCAAGCGTTTTCCCGACACCTACAAGATGAACATCTACCCGACCCATCGCAGCGCCAACCTGCCCAAGGATGTGTTGGCGCAGAGCCGCGACAACGTGGCCAAGACCAGCATGGCCGATGGTGGCAACGGTCTGCATGACTACGCCAGGGGCATTCCGTTTCCGCTGCCCACCGAAGGCCTGGAGGTGATGTGGAACCACATGACCCGTTATCGCGGCGGCAGTTACGAGCGCATCAGCAGCGCGGCACTGGTGCGTGAAAACGGCGCCACCAGCTACGTGCGCAACCAGTCGCTGATCAACTTCGCCGACACCGTGAGTGGCCTGGAGGCGGGCTCCAACGTGCTGTTCATGTTCAAGAGCCGGGTGCTGGAGCCGGCGCGTCTGTCCGGCGAAGCGGTGCTGGTGCATGAGCCGATCGACCAGGTCGCCGAGCCGCGTTCGGCCTGGCAATACCTGCCGGGGCAACGTCGCGTGCGTCGTGCGCCGATGATCGCCTATGACAACAGCGCCCGTTACAGCAATGGCCTGATCACCGCCGACAACGTCGACGGCTACAACGGCGCGCCGGACCGTTTCGACTGGAAACTGGTGGGCAAGCAAGAGCTGTTCATCCCTTACAACAGTTACAGGATCGGCAGCCGCGACCTCAAGTACGACGCCGTGATCAAGCCCAACCACGTCAACCAGGACCTGGCTCGCTATGAGAAGCATCGGGTGTGGGTGGTGGAAGCGACCCTCAAGCCGGGTGCCCGGCATATCTACGCCAAGCGCCGTTTCTATGTGGACGAGGACAGCTGGCAGATCGCCCAGTCGGACCAGTACGACAGCCGCGGTGAACTGTGGCGCAGCGGTGAACTGCATGCGATCCAGCAGTACGACCACGGCTTCACCTACAACGTGCTGGAAACCTCCTACGACCTGATCTCCGGACGCTATTACGCCGGCGGCCTGGCCAACGAAGAGACCGAACCGATGCGCGTGGGCTTCGCCGCCAAGACCGACGACTACACCCCGTCGGACCTGCGGCGCTGGGCCAAGTAACCCGTATTGCATTTCCACCACAAGTCCCTGTGGGAGCGGGCTTGCCCGCGATGGCGGTGTGTCAGACAACATCAATGTTGGATGTACCGACCTATTCGCGGGCAAGCCCGCTCCCACAGTGGGCCGGTGTGCCGATGTTTATCTGCCAAGGAGATCTACCGTGCGCTACTGGATATCCGCTCTTGCCCTGGGCGCAAGCCTGGGTACCGTTCACGCTGCAACCCTCGATCAACCCCAGGCGAAGGCACTGGCCCGGGAGGCCTACGTGTTCGCCTACGCCACCGTCGAGCACGACAAAGTGCTCAGCGCCATCGCCGCGAAGCTGCCGTTCAACCGGCTCTACAGCGAACCGCGCTTGCTCGGCCCGCAGGACAACAAAGTGGTGTCACCGAACAACGACACCTTCTATTCCCGAGCCTTGCTTGATTTGCGCAGCGAACCGATGGTGCTGGACGTGCCGGCCGTGCAGGGGCGCTACTACAGCTTTCAACTGGTCGACATGCGCACCGACAACCTCGACTACATCGGCACCCGCGCCACGGGTGATAAAGCGGGGCGCTACCTGATCGCCGGGCCCGACTGGAAGGGTGAGGTGCCATCGGGTTTCAGCGGCGTGATTCGCTCGCCGAGCCGCCTGGTGTTCCTGTTGGGGCGCACCGAGGTCAAGGGCGAAGCCGATCGGAAAGACGCCGCTCAAGTGCTCAAGGGCTACGCCTTGCAACCACTGTCCACCGTGAGCGGCGGCGCGGCGCCTGAACCCTTGGCAGCGCTGCAGCTTCCAGCGTATGCGGACACCAAACAGGGGCCGGCGCAGGCGCTGTTCAGCACCTTCAACGCCTTGGCGCCGCTGCACCAGTGGAGCGCCAGCGAGCAGGAAAAACTGGCTCGTTTCGCCGCCATCGGTGTGAAGCCGGGCGCCACCTTCCAGGCGCCGGCGGATTTGCTCGAAGCCATCGCCCAAGGCGCCGAAGCCGGTCGCGAGCAAGTGCGCGCAGCGTCCAGCCAGCTGTCGGTGGAACAGCAGGGCTGGTTGCCGTCGCCGTCCAACGTCGGCAAGTTCGGCGACGACGACCTGACCCGTGCCGCGGTCGCCTGGCGCTACATCTACGCCAACGATGCGCTGGAAGCGCTGTACCCGATGGCGCTGCACGATGCCCAGGGGCAGATGCTCAGCGGCCAGCACGCCTATCGCCTGCATTTCCCCGCCGGGCAATTGCCACCGGTGAATGCGTTCTGGTCACTGACCTTGTACGACGGCAAAACCCAACTGCTCGCCGCCAACCCGATCCAGCGTTATGCCCTGGGCGACCGCAGCCCTGGTCTACAATACGATGCCGACGGCGGCTTGACCCTGACCCTGCAAGCCGATGCGCCCAAGGATGCGCCGCAGGGCAACTGGCTGCCGACGCCGCAAGGTCCGTTCAACCTGCTGTTGCGCCTGTACCTGCCCAAGGGTGGGGCACTGGACGGGAGTTATCAGTTGCCGACGATTGCGAGGATCGATCCATGAACCTGATTTTCAGTCGCCGCCGGGTGCTGGGCAGCATGGGGGTATTGGGAGGCAGCCTGATGTTTCCACGCTGGTTGCTGGCCGCTGATTCCGATGACCTTCGGCAGATTGCCAAAGAGGCGTGGATTTACGCGTACCCCATGCTCATGCATTACCAGACCATGGAAAAGCAGGCGCTCAACGCGTCTGCGCCGGAATACGTCGGCGGCTTCAACCGGTTCCGTCACTACGGTGAGCTGTTCACCCCGAGCAATCGCGACATCGTCACGCCGAACAATGACACGCCGTACTCCTGGGCCTGGCTCGACCTGCGCAGCGAGCCGCAAGTGTTGAGTGTGCCGGCGGTGCCTGACGACCGCTACTATGTGCTGCAACTGGTCGACCAGTACACCCACAATTTTGCCTATGTCGGCGTGCTCAGCACCGGGCGCGAAGCGGGAAACTACCTGATTGCCGGACCCGACTGGCAAGGACAGATACCGGACGGCGTCACGGCCGTGCTGCGCAGCGAAACCGAAATCGTCATGGTGCTTGGCAGAACGGGCCTGAAAAACGCCGGGGACCTGCCGGCGGTGCGTGCCTTGCAGCAGCAATACGGCTTGCGTTCGTTGCATGAATACATCGGCAGTGCACCGCCCGTGGCTGCGCCAGTCATTGACTGGCAACCCTGGGACAGCAAGACCGGGTTGGGGCTTGAGTTTATCCCGGTGTTGAACCAGATCCTCAGCCTGTGTCCGACGCAACCGTCCGAGCAAGCCCTGCGCGCACGCTTTGCGCGGATCGGCATCGTGCCCGGCCAGGGCTTCGACCCGGCGACGTTGCCGCCAGCCACGCGCAAGGCACTGCTCGCCGGGATTCAGGACGCCCAGGTGCAACTGCAAACGGCGGTGAGCCAAGTCCGCACCACCCTCGGCCTGTTCGGCACTCGCGAAGCGATGGACGGCAATTACCTCAACCGCGCTGTCGCGGCGAATGTCGGCATTTACGGCAACAGTGTGGAGGAGGCCTTCTACACCGGCACTCGTGTGGATAATCAGGGGCAACCCTTGCAGGGCGGGCGAAGCTATCGCCTGCGTTTCGCACCGGGTCAATTGCCGCCGGCCAGCGAGTTCTGGTCGCTGACCTTGTATGACTTGCCGGACCGGCAACTGGTGGCCAACCCGATCAATCGTTATTGCCTCAGCAGCCGGGATCCTATGCAGATGGACGCGGACGGTGGGCTGACGTTGATCCTGCAGAACGCCACGCCGGCCGAGCAGAGCAACTGGTTGCCGACGCCGGCGAGTGGGGCGTTCACTCTGGTCTTGCGCCTGTATGGGCCCGGGCAGCAGGTGGTCAATCAGCGCTGGCAAATGCCGGGGGTTGAGGTGGTGTCTGCCTGAGTCGCGCCCCTGCATTGGATCTGTGTCGTTCAAACCTGTAGTGGACAACCTGGATCCCTGTGGGAGCGGGCTTGCCCGCGAAGGCGGAGTGTCAGGCGGTGTGGATTTTTACGGGTGTACATATCCGTTTCTTCGGTAACGGCGGCTTATGGTTTCGCCCTTACGGCGAGTCACTTTTTTTACAAGCGCCTAAAAAAAGTAACCAAAAAAACGCTCGCCCCTTACGTACGGCCCCTCGCTGAGGCTCGGGGTTCCTTCGCTCCGGCATTCATCCGGGGGCATTGCCCTCCGGTCGGCTTCGCTTCGACCTACATGCAATGAGTTCGACTGCGTCGAACGGCGCTGCGCGCCCATCCCCGGATGAACACCTGCTCTCAGCCTGCCGAGGGGGCGGGTGGATCAAGATCAAGAGCGGCAGGCGAGCTAACGCTCGGCCTGTTGAGTGGTGAAGAGCGGTTGTGTACGCCGACCCACTGTAGGAGCTGCCGCAGGCTGCGATCTTTTGATCTTGATCTTCCGCTCTTAAAAATCAAAATCAAAAGATCGCAGCCTGCGGCAGCTCCTACAGGGATTTTTTGTCCGTCCACGATATTCGCGGTGTACCCGGTCAATGTAGGAGCTGCCGAAGGCTGCGATCTTTTGATCTTCCTGCCCTCCGGTTCTGCCCAGTGCGTAACCCGGCATGGATGGCGGCGGGCTATGTAGGAGCGAGCTTGCTCCGGGCGGCGTTCCGACGAAAAACCTGAGCGCACCGCGGGGTGTCAGGCTCCCCGCATCATCGTTGACCTCCATCGCGAGCAAGCTCGCTCCTACAGGGGATCTGTCACGGGGTAACGATATTGAACTGCGGCGCAAACGTATCGAGGCTGGTCATCAACTCTCCAAGCTTCTTGCCATTGCCTTGCAGCTTGATCAGGCCTTTCTGGATCGCCGTGGGGATATCCAGTTGCTTGAGGCTGATCTGTTCCAGGGTGGCCTTGCTCATGGTCACGCCGGCATCCGCCTGGGCGTTGAGGCCGGTGCGGTGGGTCAGCACGCCGTTGCGCAGGGTCAGGTTGAAGTCCTTGTTCAGGTCCTCGAAGGTCCAGTTCAGGGTCAGGTCATGGCCTGCGGCCTTTTCGCTGTCCAGACGCACGGCCAGGAAGTCGAAGAACATCTGCGGGCTCATCGCCCGCACCATGTCCACCGACACCGAAGTGCCTGCATGGGGCGGCACGCCGTTGCGCAGTTCCATGGCGCCGGTCAGGTACATGTTGCGCCAGGTGGCGTTTTCGCTTTGATAACCCATCTGCTCCAGCGCCTCGGCCTGGGCTTTGCGCGCGTCGCCGTTGTCCGGGTTGGCGAACAGCAATTGATTGCCCAGTTGCGCGGCCCAGCGGTACTCGCCCTTGGTCATCGCCGCGCGCATTTTCTCCAGTACCGCCGCTTCGCCACCCATGGCTTCGACCGTGTACTTCGCCGTCTCCACAGGTGGCAGCGGATTGAGGTTGGCCGGGTTGCCGTCATAGAAACCCATGTAGCGCTGATACACCGCACGGGTGTTGAAGCTCAGCGAGCCGTAGTAGCCGCGGGTGTACCACTTCTGGTCCAGGCTGCCGGGCAGTTTCTTGATCGAGTCGGCGATTTCCAGCGGTGTCAGGCCCTGATTCAGCAGGTGCAGGGTGCGGTCATTGAGGAAGGCGTACATGTCGCGCTGGTCGGCGAGGAAGGTGCGGATGCGTTCGCCGCCCCAGGTCGGCCAGTTATGCTGGGCGAACAACACGTCGCTCTTGTCGCCGTACCGCGCCAGGCTGTCGTCCAGGTACTCGGCCCAGGCCTTGGCGTCCCGCACTTGCGCGCCGCGCGGGGTGAGGATGTTGTGCATCATTTGCGTGGCGTTTTCCGCCATGCACAAGGCACGCAATTGCGGCAGGTACAGGTTCATTTCCGCGGGCGCCTCGGTGCCCGGGGTCAACTGGAATTCCACCTCGAGGCCGGCGATGGTGCGGGTTTCCAGTGCCTTGTCGATCAGGTCGGTGGGCGGGATCAGGGTGACGGTGCCGCCGCTCGGCGTGCTCTTGCCCAGGCCGGCGTCGACCTGGCCTCTTTCGCCACGGGGCAGCAGGCTGCCGAACTGGAACTGTGCACGGCGGCTCATGGCGTTGCCGGCGTAGACGTTCTCGCTCATCACGTGTTCCATGAACCCGGCCGGGGCGAACACCTTGACCTTGCCGGCCTTGACGTCGGCTTCGTCGATGACCCCGCGTACGCCACCGAAGTGGTCGACGTGGGTGTGGCTGTAGATCACCGCCACCACCGGTTTGTGCGGACGGTTCTGGTAGTACAGCTCCAGCGCCGCCTTGGCGGTTTCGGCCATGGTCAACGGGTCGATGATGATCAGCCCGTCGTCGCCTTCGATGATGGTCATGTTAGCGAGATCAAGGCCGCGCACCTGATACAAGCGCGGGCTGACTTCGAACAGACCGGCATGGGCGCTGAGCTGGGCCAGGCGCCAGAGGCTCGGGTTGACCGACTCCGGGGCCTGGTCCTTGGCGAGGAAGTCATAGGCCTGGATGTCCCAGATGACCTTGCCCGCGGCGTCCTTGACCTGGCCCTTGAAGGGCGCGATCAAGCCCTTGGTGACCGACTCGTAGTCGGTGCGGTCGGTGAAGGGCAGTTGCTTCAGGACGGCGGCGTTACTGGCCGTGGTTTGCGGGCTGGCCGCGACCGGTGCATCGGCGGCGACCACCGCTTGCGCCAGGCAGGCAGTGATCAGGCAAGCGAGCAGCCCACGAGGGCTCAAGGTGAAACGAGGCATGGTGTCTCCGTTTTTTATCGTTATGGTTAGACCAGCTTCGAGGGTAGGGCGGGGCACGGGCAGGGCGATCATCGGCAACGGACAAAAAACATTCAGGGCCGCTATCCTTGAGCCACGCATACCCAGCAGGTTGACCCATGCTTGAAGTCCATGGCGTTTTCAAAAGCTACGCCACACCGCAGGGGCCGCTGCCGGTGCTGCAAGGCGTCGACCTGACGCTCAGGCCCGGCAGCAGCCTGGCGCTGATGGGCGAGTCGGGCAGTGGCAAAAGCACTTTGCTGCACCTGATCGCCGGGCTGGACAAGGTCGATCGCGGCAGCATCCGCAGTGGCGGGCATCGCCTGGAACAGATGAACGAAGGGCAACTGGCGAACTGGCGCCGAACGGAAATCGGCCTGGTGTTCCAGCAATTCAACCTGATCGGCAGCCTGCGGGTCGAAGACAACCTGGCGATCCAGGCGCGTCTGGCCGGGCGTCATGACCCACGCTGGCAAGCCCATCTGGTTCAGCGCCTGGGCTTGGGCGAGCTGTTGCGGCGCTACCCGGAGCAACTGTCCGGCGGCCAGCAGCAACGGGTCGCGCTGGGCCGGGCGCTGGCGTCGCGCCCGCCATTGCTGCTGGCCGACGAGCCCACCGGCAGCCTCGATGAAACCACCGGCGCCGAGGTATTGCAGTTGCTGCTGGAACTGCTCGACGACAGTCCCACCAGCCTGCTGATGGTCACCCACAGTCCCGGCGTGGCGGCGCGGCTGGCGGAAAAGGCCTTGCTGTGCGGTGGTCGCCTGGCCGGTGTGGGCGAGCGCTGACATGCGCATCTTTGGCCAGACCCTGCGCGCGCTGCTCAGCCACTGGCGGCAGCATCCGGTGCAGTTTTTCAGCGTGCTGACCGGGTTGTGGCTGGCCACCGGCCTGTTGACCGGCGTCCAGGCACTCAACAGCCAGGCCCGTGACAGCTACGCCCGCGCCAGTCAGTTGATCGGCGGCGAGCCTCAGGCCAGTCTCGGTGCGCTCGGTGGCGGCACCTTCGCGCAGCAATGGTTTGTCGATTTGCGCCGCGCGGGGTGGCCCGTGTCACCGGTGCTGCAAGGTCGGGTCACGCTCAAGGGGCATGAAGAACAGCGCCTGCAGTTGATGGGCATCGAGCCGGTGTCGCTGCCGGCGGGCGCGGCGGTGGCGGGGCAGGCCTTGGCGATCGAGCAGGTGGTCGGTTTTTTCAGTCCGCCGGGCAGTACCTGGATATCGTCGCAAACCTTGCAGGTACTGGGCTTGCGCGAAGGTGACCGGCCACTGAACCTGGCGGGCGTGGCACTCCCGCCGCTGCAGGTGCAGGCCGACATGGCGCCCGGCGTGCTGTTGGTGGACATCGGTTTTGCCCAGCAGATTCTCGGGTTGCCGGATCAACTGTCGCGACTGCTGCTACCGAAGGATTTCACTGCACCGCTGCCGCACGCCTTCCAGGGCCAGCTGCAACTCAAGAGTGCTGGCGAAGAAAACAACCTCACACGTCTGACCGAAAGCTTTCACCTGAACCTTGCGGCCCTGGGGGTGCTGTCGTTCGTGGTCGGCCTGTTTATCGTGCACGCCGCCATCGGGCTGGCGCTGGAACAACGCCGGGGTTTGCTGCGGACTCTGCGGGCCTGTGGTGTGAGTGCGCGCATGCTGATCGCCTGTCTCGCCGTCGAATTGGGTGGATTGGCCCTGATCGGCGGTGTGGCCGGGGTGGTCAGCGGCTACCTGCTGGCGGCCGTGCTGTTGCCGGATGTCGCCGCCAGCCTGCGTGGCTTGTATGGGGCCGAAGTGGCGGGGCAGTTGAACCTTGGCCTGTCATGGTGGTTCGGTGGTATCGGCCTGAGTCTGATCGGCGCATTGCTGGCCGGTGTCAACAGTCTGCTGCGGGCAGCGCGTTTGCCATTGCTGGCGCTGGCCGACCCGCAGGCCTGGCATCAGGCCCATGCACGCTGGTTGCGACGCCAGGCTTGGGTGGCGGCAATGGCCGGGGTGATCGCGCTGCTGGCGCTGATCTTCGGCGACAGCCTGGTCAGTGGCTTCGTGCTGATGGCGGCGCTGTTGATTGGCGCCGCGCTGGCGTTGCCGGTGGTGCTCAGTTCGCTGCTCAGTCTCGCTTCGCAGCGCAGCCGCTCGGTACTGGGCCAATGGTTTGTCGCCGATTGCCGCCAGCAACTTCCGGCGTTGAGCCTGGCGTTGATGGCGCTGCTGTTGGCCATGGCCGCCAATATCGGTGCCGGCAGCATGACTGCAGGGTTTCGCCAGACCTTCAGCGACTGGCTTGAGCAACGGCTGACGGCCGAGCTTTACCTCAACCCACAGAACCCGGCCCAGGCCAGGGAGCTGCACGGCTGGCTCGACCAGCAGCCGCAACTGGCGGCGGTGTTGCCCAACTGGCAGGTGTCGATCCAGCTGCAGGGCTGGCCGACGGACCTGTCCGGGATCATCGATCACGCGACCTACCACCAGCACTGGCCGTTGCTCGAAGCCCTGGGTGACAACCCTTGGGAACGACTGGCCAAGGACGATGCGGTGATGCTCAGCGAGCAACTGGCCCGGCGCCTGCGCGTGCAACTGGGCGACCACCTGACGCTGCCGACGCCCACTGGCCCCTGGTCGCCACGGATCGTCGGAATCTACGCCGACTACGGCAATCCCAAGGGTCACATTCTGGTCAATATCAACCACCTGCTGCGCGGCTGGCCGCAATTGGCACCCAACCGCTTCAACCTGCGCATCGAACCGGCGTCGATCCCGGCGTTCGTCACGGCGCTGCAGGCGCGTTTTACCCTGGACGACAGCCGCATCGTCGATCAGGCGCGGCTCAAGGGCTGGTCCACGCAAGTCTTCGAACGCACCTTCGCCGCCACTGCCGCACTCAATAGCCTGACGTTGTGCGTAGCCGGCGTGGCGCTGTTCATCAGCCTGTTGACCCAAAGCCAGAGCCGTCTCGGGCAGCTGGCGCCGCTGTGGGCGCTGGGCGTGACACGCCGGCATCTGATGTTGCTCAACCTGGGGCAAACCTGGTTGCTGGCGCTGCTGACCCTGGTGCTGGCGTTGCCGTTGGGCATCGCCCTGGCGTGGTGCCTGGACACGGTGATCAATGTGCAGGCCTTTGGCTGGCGCCTGCCGTTGCGGGTGTTCCCGTTGCAATTGTTGCAGTTGATGGGCCTGGCGCTGGTGGCGACATTGCTGGCTTCGGCCTGGCCGTTGTTCCGTTTGTACCGCACGCAACCGGCGGACTTGCTGCGGACCTTTGCCCATGAAGATTAAATTCGGCGTCTTGCTGCTGGTGCTGCTGGTGAGCGGCTGCGATCAACCGGCGCCGGTTGAAAAGGGTTTTGCCGGGCTGGGCAACCAGGCCGCTGAGTTCACCAAGGTAGTGCCCGGCCGGGTGTTCAGCTTCCCGGCGGATCACGGCCCGCACGATGGCTTTCGCATCGAATGGTGGTACATCACCGCCAACCTGAAGGATGCTCAGGGGCATGAGTTCGGCGCGCAATGGACGCTGTTCCGCAGTGCCTTGAAAGCCACCCCCGAGGTGGCAGGCTGGCAGAACCAGACGATCTGGCTCGGTCACGCGGCGGTGACGTCGGTAACGGTGCATCACGCGGCTGAACGCTATGCTCGGGGCGGCGTCGGTCAGGCCGGTGTCAGCGTTGCACCGTTCAATGCATGGATCGACGACTGGCAGTTGAGCAGCCAGGCGACAGCCGACGATCCGTTGGCCGACTTGCTGCTCAACGCCCGCGACAAGCGTTTCAGCTACCAGCTGCGGTTGACCTCGACAGGTCCGCTGGTGCTGCAAGGGGACAAGGGGTTCAGCCAGAAGTCCGAACAGGGTCAGGCCTCTTACTACTACAGCCAGCCGTTTTTCCAGGCCAGCGGCGCCCTGGAAATCGACGGCCAGACCTTTCAGGTCAGTGGCCCGGCCTGGCTCGACCGTGAATGGAGCAGCCAGCCCCTGACGGCCAACCAGAGCGGTTGGGACTGGTTCTCCCTGCACCTGGACAGCGGCGAGCAGGTGATGCTGTATCGCATGCGGCAAAAGGACGGCGAGCCTTACCTCACCGGCACCTGGATCGACGCCCGGGGGCAGACACAGTTGCTGCACGCCGGCGACATCAGCCTCACACCGCAAGACAGGGCCAGCGTGGCCGGGCGCGAGATGCCCGTGCGCTGGTCGATCAGGATCCCCTCCAGAGACCTCGATATCGCCATCACCGCGCTCAATCCCCAGGCGTGGATGGACTTGCGCATACCGTACTGGGAAGGCCCGGTGCGCCTCAGTGGCAGTCATGCAGGGAACGGCTATCTGGAAATGACCGGGTATTAGAAAATCAGCGGCCTGCTGCGACCACTTGCTGAACAGCGTCTATGCTCATCGCACACATGGCATTGCGCTTTGCGTCAACGCCGTCTGTTGTCATTCATCACAGGGAAAGTTCTGCCTATGAAACGCCACGCACTGACCAAAGCCATCACCCTCGCCACCTTGTTGTCTGCCGCCAGTTTCGGTGCGGTTGCCGCCGAACTCCCGTTGTCCGAAGTTGTGGTGGTCGATCAGGTTGCCACCCAAGTCGTTTCGGTCGATACGACAAACCGTATCGTGGTCCTCAAAGGTCCGCAGGGTAATGAATTCCCTGTGCAACTGACCGAAAAGGCAAAAAACCTCGACAACCTCAAGGCCGGCGACACGGTCGACATCAGGGTCACCAGCGCCGTTGCCGCCTTCCTCGACACCGATGTCGACAAAGGCCTGCCGGGCACTGCCGAAGCCACTGGCGAAGTGCGCGCAGCCCCCGGTAGCGACAACCCCGGCGGCGAAGCTTACCGCCAGGTGAAAGTGCAGCTGAAAATCACCCACATCGACCAGAAAAAACACCAGGTGACTTTTGAAAACCCGGAAGGCAAGTCCAAGACGGTTGACGTCAAGCGACCTGAAGTCCAGGCCAAACTCAAGGATTTGAAAGTCGGACAAAGCGTTAACGTGGTTTACACCGACATATTGACGGTGACCAGCAAGCACTGAGATTGAGTTAGTTATATGGGCTGATTATTTTTGTAGAAGTCTTGTACAGGAATAATCAGCTCATAGTGTTTAACGGGCGTATTTAGGGCGCTGTGCGGCATCGTATTCAAGTCGACATTTTCTTAAACATTGTGTCGATAAATTTCATCTTTGCAGTGCGGACATATAGATTCTCATCCACTAAAATGCTTTCCGTTCGCCCAGTGTACGGCTCTTTACCAGTGCATGGATTGCCGAGGCCATCGCACTGGGCGGACACTTTATTGGTTGTATTGAAAGTTTCGGATATAAAAAAAGGGCGACCTGCAGGTCGCCCTTTTTTTGGGGGGGCAGCGTGGGCGCGGTCCCTTGTAGGAGCTGGCTTGCCAGCGATGGTCGTTAACGATAACGCGTGTTAACCGGATGAACGCGGCGCATTTGAATCCATCGCCAGCAGGCTGGCTCCTACAGTAGTTTCAGCGAGGGCACGTTCCCATGTGGGAGCTGGCTTGCCAGCGATGGTCGTTAACGATAACGCGTGTTAACCGGATGAACGCGGCGCATTTGAATCCATCGCCAGCAGGCTGGCTCCTACAGGTATTGCGTTATCGGTGTTTCCCGGGATTGCTTGAAGAGCCTTTTTCAACATCGGCCAACGCCGCGAAACACTGCTCGATCGAGCGCCGCTGGCTCTCGGCATACAACGCCAACTCATCGATCGTCGTACGCCCCAGGGCCTTTTCGAACGCCTGCTGATTGGAGTGCACGCCGTAGCGGGTTTGCGCCGCGTCCCCCAGGTTCGACTGAAAAATCCCCGCCGCGCTGACCGGCAGGAAGTCTTCGTACACCAGCGGTTCAACCCGCAGGTAACCGCTGCCGAGCAGGTCGTCCAGTGCGACGTTTTTCAGGTCGCCCGCCGCCAGGCCTTTTTCCGTCACGAAGTAGCGGAAGTAAGCCAGCTCCTGTTGGCGCATGCCTTCCCAGGTGTCAGGGAACTCGCTGAAATGCTGCGCCATCAGGGCGTTATAGCGCGCGGCGTTGGCTTCGTTGGGGAAGTCCTTGAGTTCGTCCCGCGCGGCGTTGAGCAAACGGTCGTACAGTGCGCGGCCTTTTGGCGTGAGGGCGGCACCGCGCTGTTCAATCTCGCCGAAGCGGGCACTGTGGCTGCCGCGAGCTTCGTTCTGATCGGTGAAGGCAATCGGCTCGTCGAGGGCCTTGAAACTGGTCTGGCGCAGCAGGATCGGGCACTGGCGGCGGGGCGGACCTTCGATCACCGCTTTGGGGGTGATGCCATGGGCGGGCATTTGCGCCTGGACGATGTCGATGTCCAGGGTCCGTGGAGTCAGGTGGTTGATGTGCGGGCCCTTGAACGCCACCACGTCGGCGATCAGCCGATGCTGGCTGCTGAGTTTCTGATACTGCTCGGCGGTGACGGTGGCGCTGTGGTGCCAGCGAAAGGTTTCCAGGGCCTGTTCGACGAATTCCAGGGCTTGCGGTTCGGTCAAGCCCCCCTCGGATTCTGCACGCTCGATCAGCGAGAGGGCTTTGGCGGTGAAGATCGAGCGCCGGTCGAGCATCGACTGGGCGAACGCTCGCAGTTCCAGGTCTTCGATCAACTCCAGGCGCAACAGCGAGGTGAACACCCGGAACGGACTGACCTGCAACGACGCTTCATGCACTGCGCGAAACGCCGTGGAATGCACCGGGACGCCGGCTGGTGTCAGGTCGTAGTAACCCACCGGTTGCATCCCCATCACCGCGAACAGGCGGGCGAGGGTCGCCAGTTCATCGGCCGTACCGACGCGAATCGCCCCATGGCGCTCCAGGTCCAGACGCTCGATTTCGCCAGTGCTGGTGAGCTGTTGCAGGATCTGCGGATCGTTTTGCAGCACGTGACGGTTTGTCTGCTCCACCAGTTCCATCAACGCGCCGTACAACGGCACTTCCTCGCGGTACATGTCGGACATCGCTTTGGAAAAGCGTTGGCGGATCAGGTCAGGGCTGACGAAGTTCGGGTGGTTCATGAACAGGATTCCTGGCGCGGTGACGTAAAGGATGGACGAAAGATCGCAGCCTTCAGCGACGCCGACAAACGAAGTTTCTGACGAACTTCATTCTGCAAACGACTGCAAACGACTGCAAACCTAGTGCAGTCGTTGATCCTGTGGACTCTCCGAACGCAGCGATGCCAAAAACTCTCGATACAGGCGCGCCGAACCGGAGGGCGCTTCCACCATGGGCATGTGCCCGATGGCGTCCCAGATATGCACGCGCAGGTCGGCGATGCCCTTGCTCCAGACCGCCACGCTGCTGACGTCGATCAGCCGGTCCTTGCGCCCCCACAGCAACAGCGACGGGACGCTGATGTCGGGCAGATGGGGTTCCATCGGCGGGCTGGCGCGGAAATCGCGGAAGATTTCTTCCAGCTCCTCGCGGGACTGTTCATAGCGCTGGGCCACGGCATCGAGCACGAGCTTCGGCACCCAGGGCGGGGATGCCATGGTCATGGCGTAGAAACGCTGGAATTCTTCCCGCGAATGAATCAGGAACGGGTTGTGGCCCTTGGCCAAATGCCGCTCCAGGTCACTGGGTTCGGGCGAGGTGACCCCGGCCGGGTCGATCAGGGCCAGGGACACAATGCGTTCCGGGTAAGTGGCCGCGAGCCATGCCGCCATGTAGCCACCCATGGAGTTGCCGATGACATGGACTTTCTCGACGCCGCACACGTCCAGCAGCTGGATCATGCGCTTGGCCTGCAGCGGGATGTCGTAGCCGCCGCCCGCCTTGAAGCCGGTTTCGCCATGGCCGGCGATGTCCGGGATGATCACCCGGTGGCTGCCGACAAAGTGCCGGGCGAAACGCAGCCAGAGGTTCTTGTCGGCGCTGAAGCCATGGAGCATCAGCACACTGCTGGTGGCTTCGTACGGCCCGCCTTGCCAGGTCGAGACGGTCATCTCGGGGATGGGCACGACGATCTTGTGCAGCCGGTACAACTTGGCCTCGGCCGCCATGCTCAGGTCATAGAGCCAGTAGCCGATGGCCGGGTAGGTCAGCCAGCTCCAGGCGACGAACACTGCGAGAACCACGAACAACAAAAGCATCACGCGTCTCCCTTCTATCTGCTCAGGACAAAATGTGATCGGCGGGTTTCAGCGCTCGGGTCAAGCGATGAAAGCTGAAACTGAACCCCGGAAACATCGCAATCACATGACCGCTCTTGCTTTGATACCAACTGTGGCAACCACCGGATTTCCACACGGTACGTTCCATTTCCCGGTGGATCATTTCAGTGTAGGTACGTTCCGCCTCATGGCGAACTTCGATGCTGCGTAAACCTTGAGTCTTCAAGGTGCGAATACAGTCGAGGATGTAATTCATCTGCGATTCGATGATGAACAGTGCCGAGGTGTGGCCGATCCCGGTGTTCGGCCCGGTGACGATAAACAGGTTGGGAAAGTCGGGCAGGGCGGTGCCGAGGTAGGCCCGAGGGTATTGCGCCCAGACTTCCTTGAGACGGGTGCCGTTTTTTCCCGTGACCGGGTAGGAAATCACCCCGTCGGTGGCGTCGTAGCCGGTGGACCAGACGATCAGGTCCAGGTCGATGTGCTGGCCGTCCAGGGTCACGATGCCGGTTTCGTCGATGGCGGCGATGCCTTGCTCGCGGCTGTGCAGCGTCACGTTGCGCCGCGCCAGTGCCGGGTACAGCGTGCTGGACAGGATCACTCGTTTGCAGCCGATGGTGTAGTCCGGCGTCAGTTGGCGTCGCAGTTCGGCGTCCGGCACCTGGCGTTTGAGAAAACGCAGGGCCTGGCGCTGGACCATGTGTATCGCCGGCTTCGAATACTTGAAGGCAATCACCCGGGTTTCGAACTGCCAGTAGATCCCCCAGCGCAGCAGTTTGTAGGCCGGCTTGAGTCCCAGCAGCCAGCGCTGGAAACGGCCAAAGCTGCGGTCGGCCCGGGGCAACACCCAGTGGGGCGTGCGCTGGAACACATGCAAGTGCCCGACGTCCGGGGCAATGGCCGGTATCACCTGGGCCGCACTGGCGCCGCTGCCGACGATGGCCACGCGTTTGTCCCGATAGTCGTAGCCGTGATCCCAGTTGTTGGTGTGAAACGTTTTACCTTGAAAACGCTCCTGTCCCTCGAAGTGCGGCACCACCGGTTGGCTCAGCGGCCCGGTCGCGTTGATCAGGAACTGCGCGCAATACGTGCCCTTGCCGGCGGTGTAGACGGTCCAGCGCTTGCTGGTGTCGTCCCATTCGATGCGCTCGACATTCGCGTCCAGTTCCACCTTGTCGCGCAGGCCGAAGTGTTCCACCACATGGCGGGTGTAGCGATGCAGCTCGGCCTGTTCGGCGAACATCTGCGTCCAGCGATAGGGTGCGAAAGACAACGAATACAGCGGCGAAGGTACGTCGACGGCCGCGCCGGGGTAGGTGTTCTGGCACCAGGTGCCGCCGAAGAAATCCCGCCGCTCCAGCAGGCGAAAATCGTCGATCCCGGCCTTGAGCAAATTGATTGCGGCACATTGGCCGCCAAACCCGCTGCCGATGATCAATACTTGAAAGGTCTGCATGGGCCTCCTCTTATGGTCATTGATCAACCCCTTCTTTCATGTATAGCCGTTTCTGGGGTGAGGCTTTTGCTTTTATGTGAGGGTGATGTCGCGACATTCAGCCCGCCAGCCGGTGATGGCTATTTAATCTCGCCCTGATAGACTCCAGCGCACAGGCACAGGCTGTTATCGCATTCCGTCGAGTGGCACAGAGGCCTTATGGAAAAAGCGGGAGGAAAGGGATTCTCATTGGCCAGGAGGCTCTATACATCGCGAATCCTGGGGGTGGCCCTGGGATTGGTGTGCGTGAGCGCGGCGATGTATCCACTCGATCCAGCGCCCTGGGTCTGGGGTTTCATGTGGTTCAATGGCCTGGTCTGGCCGCACGTGGCTTATCAATGGGCGCGCCGGGCCAGAAAGCCTTATCACGCCGAACACCGCAATCTGCTGATCGATGCCTTTCTCGGCGGCTTCTGGATTGCCGCGATGCATTTCAATCCATTGCCCAGCGCGACCACCATTTCCATGATGGCCATGAATAACGTGGCCATCGGCGGCATGCGCTTCCTGCTGGCCGGGACGGCCGCGCAAGTGCTGGGCATCGGCGTCGGTTTACAGATTTTCGCCCCGGCGTTCATTCCAGCGACCAGCCCGCTGCAGCTCTATGCCTGTTTGCCCTTGCTGTGCCTGTATCCGTTGGCGCTGGGCTGGATCTGCTTCCGCCAGGCCCATACCCTCGGCCGTCAGAAGCGTGAACTGCTGGCGCTGAGCCGCACCGACAGCCTGACGGGCCTGTTCAACCATGGCACCTGGAAGGACCAACTGGAAGTCGAGTTCCAGCGCTGCAAACGCCAGCAAAAAGGCGGGGCGATTGCCCTGATCGACATCGACCATTTCAAGGCCATCAACGACACCTACGGCCATGTTGCCGGTGACATCGTCCTGCGTCAGTTGAGCAAAATGCTCAAGCAGAACCTGCGAGCGACCGATGTGGCCGGGCGCTACGGTGGTGACGAGTTCTGCGTGATCCTTCCGGACCTGCCCCTGAACCGCGCCGCGGTGCTCATGGAGGCGTTGCGTGATCGCTTCGCCACCTTGGGTTACGAGCAGAGTCCGGCACTGAAAGTCAGCCTGAGCATTGGCCTGGCGTCATTCGACCCGGCGCACGCCGACGCGACGCTTTGGCTCAACGACGCCGATCATGCGCTATACGAAGCCAAGACCACCGGGCGTAACCGCGTGATCTGTTGCGGCAATGGCAAACCCCATCGCGAACTGCTCGACTCGGCGTGACCCGCTCCCACAAGCATCTGGGGTGAATACAAGATTTGTGTTCAACAAAAACCAACTGTGGGAGCGGGCTTGCCCGCGATGGCGCAGTGTCAGGCAGCAGGGATGTTGGCAGTGATGGCCTCATCGCGGGCAAGCCCGCTCCCACAAGTATCTGGGTGAATACAAGATTTGTGTTCAACAGAAATCAACTGTGGGAGCGGGCTTGCCCGCGATGGCGCAGTGTCAGGCAGCAGGGATGTTGGCAGTGAAGGCCTCATCGCGGGCAAGCCCGCTCCCACAA
>NZ_JAHUWG010000014.1:0-127180 GCF_019219115.1 Pseudomonas sp. PDM28 | reverse complement strand
CAGATGTACCGAATACCTGTGGGAGCGAGCTTGCTCGCGATGACGGCCTGCCAGCCGATCGAAATCTTGCAGATGTACCGAATACCTGTGGGAGCGAGCTTGCTCGCGATGACGGCCTGCCAGCCGACCGAAATCTTGCTGATGTACTGAGTACCTGTGGGAGCGAGCTTGTTCGCGAAAGCGGCCTGCCAGCCGACCGAAATCTTGCAGATGTACTGAATACCTGTGGGAGCGAGCCTGCTCGCGAAGGCGGTCTGCCAGCCGACCGAAATCTTGCTGATGTACTGAGTACCTGTGGGAGCGAGCTTGCTCGCGATGGCGGCCGGCCAGTCGACATGTACCTCACAGACGAACGAACCCAACAACCAGGCCGGCCGGTAGGCCGCCTCGGACGCTGTTGCGGTGTACGCCCCCTCGTGAGGCCGAGCGCAGGTTCTGCGCAGTGGGCAACCCGGCATGGATGCCGGGTTAGCCGCCCCCGGCCATGGATGGCCGATGGCGGCGGGCCCACGGAGCAGGACCGGAGCGAGGGTATGCCGAGCCTAGGCGAGGCACCGAATGTAAGGGGCAGGAGCCCTTGGTTACTTGGGGCTTTTCCAAGTGACCCGCCGTAAGGGCGGAACCATTAGCCGCCGTTACCGCAGAAACGTATAGGTACACCTTCAAAAAAAAACGCCGCCTGCAACGCAGCCATCGCGAGCAAGCTCGCTCCCACAGGGGGATCAGCGAATAAAGTGAATCTTCCCGCTGTCATCATTGCCCATGTAAATGCCATAAACCCCGGCCTGCCGCTCCTCGATATAACGCTCGAGAATCTGCCGGATCGCCGGATAATAGATGCTGTCCCAAGGAATCTCCTCAGGCGCGAAGAACTTGTAGTCGAGGGTTTCCGGGCCGTATTGCCCGGTGATCTCCAGCGCGATGGCGCGGAAGATGATGTACACCTCGCTGATCCTGGGCACGCTGAAAATCGAGTAGGGCGAGACGATTTCCGCACGCACGCCACTTTCTTCCCAGACTTCGCGCAAGGCCGCCTGTTCGGTGGTCTCGCCGCTTTCCATGAAGCCCGCGGGCAGGGTCCAGGTGCCGGGGCGCGGCGGGATGGCGCGCTGGCACAGGAGGTACTTGCCGTCCTGCTCGATGATGCAGCCGGCGATGATTTTCGGATTGATGTAGTGGATGTAGCCGCAACCGCGGCACATCAGGCGCTCGTGCGTATCGCCCGGCGGTAGCTGCTGACCGAGATCAGCGCTGCCGCACCTGGGGCAAAAGCTCGGGCTGAACATCTCAGCGACCTATGCGCGGTTCTTTCAGCGCGATGGGCAGGGTGATCGCCGGGACGTCGCCGGTTTCTTCCTGCTTGCGCTTGAGGTAGTCCAGGGCCACGGCAGCGGCCGCGCGCACGTGGTCGACGCAGGCCTGGTGGGCGGCCAGCGGATCGCCGCCCTTGATCGCCTCGACCATGCGTTCCATTTCCTGGTTGCTGGCGCCGCGACGGTTTTCCTGGGACACCGAGGTTGCGCGCAGGTAGCTGATGCGTGCCTGCAACTGGCGTAACTGAGTGGCCGCGACATGGTTGCCCGAGCCTTCGAGCAGCACGTCGTAGAAACCCTGCACCGAGTCGATGACCTGTTGCAGTTCGCCGTCCTTGAGCGCCTTGCGGTTTTCCTCGAGGGCTTTTTCCAGGGCCTTGATGTCCTTGGCCTTGGCGCGCAGGGTGAACAGTTGCACGATCAGCCCTTCGAGCACGCAGCGCAGCTCGTAGATGTCCACGGCGTCGGCCAGGGTAATGATCGCGACACGCGGGCCCTTGGCATCGGCGAACTCCACCAGGCCTTCGGATTCCAGGTGACGCAAGGCTTCGCGCACGGAAGTACGGCTGACGCCCAGGCGATCGCACAGATCGCGTTCGACCAGACGGTCTCCCGGCAGGAGCTGGAAGTTCATGATGGCGCTTCGCAGTTTATCCAGCACGATTTCGCGCAGGGTGACGGGGTTGCGATTGACCTTGAAGCTGTCGTCGAGTGGCAGGCGTTTCATGGGGTCCGCTCTGATTGTGGCTGTCCATGCAAAAAGAGCACTTCGATTACGGGAATCCCGGTGCTCGGTCGGATCAAACAGCCAAGGGTTAACTGGAGGCCTCGGCATCGGCTTCGGCGAAGGCTTCACGGGCGAGCCGGAAACTGTCTACGGCAGCGGGGACACCGCAATAGATGCCCACCTGAAGCAATATTTCGCGTATTTGCTCACGACTCAGGCCGTTACGCAAGGCGCCGCGCACATGCAGCTTGAGTTCATGGGGCCGGTTGAGGGCCGAGATCATCGCCAGGTTGATCATGCTGCGTTCCTTGAGGGACAAACCCTCACGGCCCCAGACATGACCCCAACAATACTCGGTGACCATCTCCTGCAACGGTCGGGTGAAGTCGTCGGCGTTCTCGATGGAGCGCTTGACGTAGGCTTCGCCCAGCACCTGGGTGCGGATCTTCAGGCCTTTTTCGTATTTTTCGTTGTTCATTCCGATTGTCTCCTGTGGGGGCACGGATCTGTAGGAGCCGGCTTGCCGGCGATGGCGTTCTTGAGGACGCATTCGCCGGCAAGCCGGCTCTTACAGGTTGAACGCGCGGCTCAAAGGCCGCCCATCAAGGTGTATTTGAGTTCCAGATAATCCTCGATGCCGTACTTGGAGCCTTCACGGCCCAGCCCCGAGGACTTGATGCCGCCGAAGGGGGCGACTTCGGTGGAAATCAGCCCTTCGTTGATCCCGACCATGCCGTACTCCAGCGCCTCGCTCATGCGCCAGGCGCGGCCCAGGTCGCGGGTGTAGCAGTAGGCGGCGAGGCCGAATTCGGTGTCGTTGGCCATCTCGATGGCCTGGGCTTCGGTGTCGAAACGGAACACCGCGGCCAGCGGACCGAAGGTTTCATCGCGGGCGACTTTCATCTGTGGGGTGACGCCTGTGACCACGGTCGGCTGGAAGAAACCGTTGCCCAGCGCATGACGCTCGCCGCCGCACAGCAGTCGTGCACCCAGGGCCAGGGCGTCTTGCACGTGCTCTTCGACCTTGGCCACGGCACGCTCGTTGATCAGCGGGCCCTGGGTCACACCTTCTTCGAAACCGCTGCCGACCTTGAGCTGCGAAACCCGCTCGGCAAGGCGTGCGACAAAGGCGTCGTGGATGCCGGCCTGCACCAGGAAGCGATTGACGCAGACGCAGGTCTGCCCGGCGTTGCGGAATTTGGCGATCAGCGCACCGTCGACGGCGCGTTCCAGATCGGCGTCGTCGAAGACAATGAACGGCGCGTTGCCGCCCAGTTCCAGCGAGACTTTTTTAAGCGTCGGTGCGCACTGGGCCATCAGCAGTTTGCCGATGGCGGTGGAACCGGTGAACGACAGTTTGCGCACCAGAGGGCTGCTGGTCAGCTCGGCGCCGATGGCGATGGCGTCGCCGGTGATCACGTTGAAAATACCCGCTGGAATGCCGGCCTGTTCCGCCAGCGCAGCCATGGCCAGTGCCGAGAAGGGTGTTTCCGGAGCCGGCTTGACGATGCACGGGCAACCGGCGGCCAACGCCGGGCCGGCCTTGCGGGTGATCATCGCCGCCGGGAAATTCCACGGCGTGATGGCTGCGACCACACCAATCGGCTCCTTGCTGACCACGATGCGCGCATCGCCCTTGTGGCTGGGAATGGTGTCGCCGTAGATGCGCTTGGCTTCCTCGGCGAACCACTCGATGAAGCTTGCGGCGTAGAGGATTTCGCCCTTGGCTTCGGCCAGTGGCTTGCCTTGTTCGAGGGTGAGGATTTCGGCCAGGGCGTCGGCATTTTCCAGCATCAGGGCATGCCAGCGCTTGAGCGTATTGCTGCGCTCTTTGGCGGTCAGCGCCCGCCAGGCCGGCCAGGCCTTGTTGGCGGCCTCGATGGCCAGGCGCGCATGCCCGGCGCCGAGGTTCGGCACCTGGCCGATCAACTCACCGGTGGCCGGGTTGAAGATGTCCTGTTGCGCACCGTCGGGCGCATCCAGCCATTGGCCATTGATGTAGGCCTGCTGGCGGAACAGTAACGAGGCTGCTGGGCTCATGCCGGCTCCTGAGAAATTGAATAAGTCTGTACTGCACCGCGAACCCTGTGGGAGCTGGCTTGCCAGCGATGGCGGACTGACATTCAACATCAATGTCGACTGATAAACCGCTATCGCGAGCAAGCTCGCTCCCACAGGGTTTTGTGGTGAACCATCAAGCCAGGGCAGGCAGCGGCCCCAGCTTGCCTTTGTGGTAGATCATCGGCGTCACCGGTTGCTCGGGCAGGATCAGGTTCTTCACCGCGCCGACGATGATCGCGTGATCACCGCCGTCGTATTCGCGCCACAGTTCGCACTCGATGATCGCGGTTGCCTTGGCCAGGATCGGGTTGCCCCGTTCGCTCAGGTGCCACTCGATGCCTTTGGCCTTGTCCTTGCCTTTACCGGCGAAGGCATAGGCTTCGGCGGTCTGCTCGGCGGACAGCAAATGAATCGCGAACTGCTTGCTGTCGCGCAGCACCGGGTAGGTGTCGGAGCCGTAGTTGGGGCAGAACAGCACCAGTGCCGGGTCGATCGACAACGCACTGAAGGCGCTGGCGGTGATGCCGACGATGCCGCCGTCCGGGTCCAGGGTGGTGACCACCGTGACCCCGGAGGGGAACGAGCTCATAACGTCTTTGTAAATGCCGGGTTCGATCATTTTCCAGGACTCCTAGCGCATCACGAAGGGATCAGGCATCGGTGCCTGGGACAGGTTGATCCACACCGTTTTCAGCTCGGTGTAGGCCAGCACCGAATCGATGCCGCTTTCGCGTCCATAGCCGCTGTTCTTGAAACCGCCGATCGGCGCCATGGCCGAGACCGCGCGGTAGGTGTTGACCCAGATGATCCCCGAACGCACGTCCCGGGCCAAGCGGTGGGCCCGGCCCAGGTCGCGGGTCCAGATGCCGGCGGCGAGGCCGAACTGCGAGTCGTTGGCGATCGCCAGGGCTTCGGCTTCGTCCTTGAAACGGATGACCGAGGCCACCGGACCAAAGACTTCTTCCTGCATGATCTTCATCGAGTTGCGGTCGCACTCGAACAGCGTCGGTTCGTAGAACCAGCCGTCGCCCAGATTCTGCGGACGCTTGCCACCCAGGCGCAGACGCGCACCTTCGGCAATGGCATCGGCCACCAGGCCTTCGACCACCGCCAGTTGCTGCGCGGTGGCCATCGGGCCCATTTCGCTGCTGTCTTCCTGGGGGTTGCCGATGCGAATGCGCTGGGCGCGTTCCACCAGACGACCGACGAACTCGTCGTAGATTTCGTCCTGCACCAGCAGACGCGAACCGGAGACGCAGCTCTGCCCGGAGGCGGCGTAGATCCCGGCGATGGCGCCGTTGATCGCGCTGTCGAGGTCGGCGTCGGCGAAGATGATGTTCGGCGATTTGCCGCCCAGTTCCAGCGACAGTTTGGCGAAGTTCTCCGCACTGCTGCGCACCACATGCCGCGCCGTGGCCGCGCCGCCGGTGAAGGCGATCTTGCGCACCAGCGGATGGCGGGTGAGGGCGGCTCCGGTGCTCGGGCCGTAACCGGTGACGACGTTGACCACCCCCGGCGGAATCCCGGCTTCCAGGGCCAGGCGCGCCAGTTCGAGGATAGTCGCCGAGGCGTGCTCCGACGGCTTGATCACGATGGTGTTGCCCGCTGCGAGGGCCGGAGCGAGCTTGATCGCGGTCAGGTACAGCGGGCTGTTCCACGGGATGATCGCGGCGACCACGCCCATGGCTTCGTGCACGGTGTAGGCAAACAGGTCCGGCTTGTCCAGCGGCAGGGTGCCGCCTTCGAGCTTGTCCGCCAGGCCTGCGGTGTAGTGGAAGAACTCCGGCAGATAACCGACCTGGCCACGGGTTTCGCGGATCAGCTTGCCGTTGTCGCGGCTTTCCAGCTGCGCCAGTTGTTCCTTGTTTTCGGCGATCAGGTCGCCCAGGCGCCGCAGCAATTTGCCGCGCGCAGTGGCGGTCAAGCCGCGCCAGGCCGGGCTGTCGAAAGCGGTTTGCGCGGCTTGTACGGCGCGCTCGACATCGGCTTCGTCGGCATCGGGCAATTCGGCCCAAGGCTCGGCCAGCGCCGGGTTGAGGCTTTCGAAGGTCTTGCCGGACAGGGCATCGACCCATTCACCGCCGATGCACATCTGGAAGCGTGCGAGTGTCATGCAACGATCCCCTTGATCTGGTTTTGTTGGGAGTGCGCGGCCTGCAGAAACTCCAGCAACAGCTGGTTGACCAGGCGCGGCGATTCTACGGGCATCATATGCCGTTGCTCGGCGAGCACGGCAACGGTCGCGCCGGGAATGCGTTCGGCCAGTTGCCGGGCCATTTCCGGGGTCGAGCCGGGGTCCAGTTCGCCGGTGGCGATCAGCGTCGGCACGCGGATGCTGCCCAGGTCGTCGGCGCGGTACATGTCCTGGGTGGCGAACAGTTCATAAGTAGTCAGGTAACCCTGAGGGTCATTGCCGGCCAGGGTCTGGCGAATCGCGGCGATCTGCGCCGGGTTCGCGGCCTGGTATTCGCGGCTGAACCAGCGCGACAGCGCCGCTTCGGCATTGGCGTCCGGCCCGTGTTCGGCGGCCTGGCTGGTGCGGGCGATGACCCCCGCGCGCTGTTCGGCGCTGCGGTTGAACACGCTGTTTAGCACCACCAGGCCTTCCAGGCGTTGCGCGTAGTGCAGGGCAAACGCCCGCGCCACCAGCCCGCCCATGGAAAAGCCGATCACCGTTGCCTTGGGCAATTGCAGGTGGTCGAGCAGCTCCAGCAACTGGTCGGCATAGCCGAGCAGCGGTGTGCCACTCTCCGGGCGCGGACTGGCGCCATGACCGAGCATGTCATAGGCGATGACGCGGTACTTCGTGGCCAGGCCAACGATCTGGCCGCCCCACATTTCTTTGTTCAGGCCCACGCCGTGGATCAAGACCACGGGCTGGCCTTGGCCGGTCGCCAGGTAACTGGTGCCAGCCGGGGTGAGTTCAGCGGTGAGCCGAATCATGGAGCGCTCCTGCAATGCCTTCTTGTTGTCGTTCTGCCGGCCGGTTACTGGGCTTTTTCGGCGGCCAGTTCTTCCAGGTCGATGTAGCGGTTGCCGATGCGCGGGTGCAGGCGGCCGCCGTCGGCGCAACCCAGGACCACGACGATTTCGTCGGCACGCGGGGCGTCTTCGATCTGCATTTCCAGGGTGATGTAGTGCGAACGCAGGCCTTCGTCGTCCTTGTGCATCATCGGGATCTGGATCGAAGTGCCCGGGCCGCCGCGCTTGTTGGTGAAGCTCAGGTAGCTCTTGGCCTTGACCGCTTCGCGGTAGTGGTTGCCGAAACGCAGGGTGTGGATCACCGCCGAAGCGTGCTCGATTTCGCCATCGGCGCCGACCACCGCAGCCTTGCCGTATGCCTCGATCTTCTCGGCACCGCCGATGATGCCCACCAGGCGCTCAACCATCAGTGCACCGAGGTCGGAGCAGTTGGCGCGGATCTGTGGTTTCAGGTCTTCGACGAAACCGTTGCCCAGCCAGGGGTTTTTCATCACCACGGCCAGACCGACCATGGTCACGGGCTTATCGGTGGCTTTGCCGCCTTCAATAAAGGTTTCTTCGACATAGCTGACGATCTTGCGGATTTCGAAACTCATGAGCTGCTCCGTGGAGGTTTTGGGTGTCTGTGCGTCTGATGGTATACCATAATACCGGAAGCACAAGTCCCCGAACGGAGTTTCTGGCCGGATGGCGTGCAAAAGTGTGTGCCACCGGTCGCAGCGGACAAACGGCAGGCAGGGGATTACGCCGGGCACAGGCCCGGCAGGGGGGAGGAGAGAAGGGTAAGGAAGGGGATCAGCGGTGAAGCGGCGTCAAGCGGTGCGTCAGGTTTGCTACCGGCTGTCCATCAGGACTTCGCTTCCTTGGTCCCCAGCACGTCGCGGATGTTGTCCACCACATTGCTGTCCTTGATCACATCATTCAGCCAACCCTCGAGCGGCATGTTGCCCCATTTGATCGCGCGTTCGATCAGGTAGGGGACAGGGCTCTGGGGCTCAGTCTGCTTGAAGAATTGCGCGATACCCGCCAGCAGGGTGAACGCCTCGTCGCGGGTCTGTGGCGTGGTGCGCAGCGGTGTGACTGGAAGCTCTTGCCGGGTCTGGGTCATTGCAGCACCTGTGGGTTGTGCGCCAGCGCTTTCGGAGACGGCCGGGGTGGGCGCGGCAGGGGCCGGGTTCAGTTCGATGCCGCGATCCTTGAGCAGTTTCTCTGCCAGTTGGCCGGCGCGGGACAACACGTCGTGGAGCCCGGCAAAACTCGGCGCGTCATGGCCGAACAGCCTGTCGGCAGTGCTTTGCAGCTGCTGGCAGGCCTTCAGGCTGGCGGCTATTTCGTCGGCCTTGAGGCGCAGGTGATCGGAGTCGGTCAGCACCACCGAACGCTGGAACACCTCGGCGTTGATCTTGCCTTCGTCGAGAGCGGCACGCATGGCCTGGGGGTTCTGCAACCCAAGGTTTTCCACGTGCCTGGATTCGTCATAGCGCAGCAGGCCGTACTGTTGGCCCTGGGTGATGGGCAGTCCGCCCACCACATCCGCCAGCGACGTTTTCATCCACGCCAGGCGGGCAGCGCGTTCATCGACCCCATCCTCGAGGGACGGGAAGAGGTCGGTCCAGAAATTGTCCAGTATGCGTTCAGCCAGGGTCAGGCCGAAGGTGATACCGGTGAAATGGTGCTTGTGCGCCAGGGCTTCGCTGAGCCAGGCGACGAGCATCAGGTCCTTGCTCTGGCGAGCCAGGCCTTGGGCAGCCAGGGTGAGGGTCAGGTCCCAGTCGGATGACTTCAGGTCGGTTTGCCAGTCACCCTGGGTCAGGTAGTCGGGGTCTGCTCGCCGTGCTTCTTTCACCTGATCGAACAAGGTGGAAAAGCTCAGGTCTTCGCCGCTCCCCTCGTTGATGGGCGCTGTCAGTTCGGCCAGCGAAAGGTCGTTGAGAAATTCAGACATGGGAAACTCTGATCAGGCTAAAAGAACACCGTGCCCGCCGGGCAGGCACGGTGCTGAAAACGAGCCGCTTGCGCGGCCCGTCGTTACCACGGTGTTATGCGAAAACCTTGTTCGCGGTGCGGTCCCAGCCACCGGTGACGTTACCGCCGCCCTGGCCATCTGCACGGCTCTGCTGGGTGTAGGTGGTCTTGATGCGAGCGAAGTTGAAGCTGATTTCTTCGATCGGCAGATCGCCAACGGCTTTGTCTTCACCGTTCTGGCTGCCGCCGGCGACCGCTTTCACGGAAGACACCACGACTTCTTCCAGGTTGATGGTCAGGTAGGTCACCTTGTCGCCACCGGCGCGGTTCACGTTCAGCTGGATCTTGGCGATGTGAGTGCCTTTGCAGCAGGCTTCGAACAGCTTGGCAGAAGCCTTGTCCACGGCTTTGCGGATGCTGAAGTCGCTCAACGCAACACGCTCCGACGAAGCACCGCCCGACGAGCTGGCCGTCGCGGAAGTCGCTTGGGTGGCGCCGTACTCGTAGCCCAGCACTTCGATCCAATCCTTGTGTTTGTCGTCCAGAACTTCACCTGGAATGCCGTCGATCTGGATGTATGCGTCAAATGCCATTTCTATTTTCTCCTTACCTTCATTTAAAGGGAGGCGACTTGCGAGCAAGTCACAGCCCTTCGCTTTAACCTCTTTGAAACGATCAAGAGAGGTGTCTTATGCCAGCCCGGGCCTCTCGTCGAGATGACCCGGATGCCGGTATTTCTTCACAAGGCGCGCCTGCTCAGTTGAGTGCCCGCACTTCGATTTCTACGCGCCGGTTAGGCTCCAGGCAGCGGATCAGCTGGGCCCTGGGTTGCTGCATGTCGCACTTGACCAGGGGCTTGGTGCTGCCTTCGCCGATCGCTTCCACCAGCTCGCCGGGTACGCCTTTGCCCACCAGGTAGGTCTTGATGGTTTGCGCCCGCTGTCTGGACACCTGCAGGTTGCCCTGAGGGTCACCGAGTTGATCGGCGTGCCCGGCGATGATGATTTTTCCGATGTTGGGGGTGCTGAGCAGCTTGCCGGCGATCGCACTCAGCTGGCTTTGCCCTTCAGTCTTCAGGCTCTGGAAATCCGCACGGGCGAAGGCGAACAGGGTGTCCGACTCCAGCGTGATGGTTTCGATCGAGCGCAACGACTGGGTCAGCAGGCTGTTGATGTAGTTGCGCGAGCTGGAGATCAGGAACGCGTTGTCGAGGATCCGCGGCACGTCCGGTTCGTGGATCTGGTCGCTGTAGAAGTTGATCTGGTGGCTGGCGAACTCATAGTCCGAGGCGGCGACACTGGCGTTGCCGACCTGACGGGCAATCGCCGGGTACCAGTAATCCGGGATTTTCGCTTTCAGGAACCCGGGGTCGGCCTTCTCACGCTGGGCGCGCGAGAGCATGACGTAGGTGTCCAGCGTCGCCTTGCCGAAACCGGCGATGGACTGCGCCCGGTTGTCATTGGGCAGCGCCTTGGGTTCGACGCTGTCCACGCCGGTCACTGGCATCAACTCTTTGGCGTTGCGCTGATAGACCTTGAGGGTGGTCAGCAAATACAACGAACGGGTCAGGTTGTCGGCCGTGGGCTTGAGCATCACGCTTTCCAGGCGCTCGAAATAGCGGCGGCGCACCAGTGGCTCGACCTTGTGGCCTTGATAGAGCCCCAGGCGCAGGCGCAACGGCACGCCCTGGTCGTGGTGTTGCGCGTAGTAGTGCGCAGTCCAGAAGCGCAGGCGATCCAGGGTTTGCCAGGCGGTGTATTGCCCGGTGGCCGAGTGATCGTCGGCGGCGGCCTGGGTCAGTTCTGTGGACAGGCTCTGCAGGGTGTTCTTGTTGTTGACGTACGACCAGCCCAACAGGCTGCACAGCAATGCAGCGACCAGTCCGGCACCGCCGATCCAGGCTGCCCTGCGCCGACGCTCGCGGTGGTTGGTGGTGTACAGCGCCACCAGGTGCTGGTCGGGAATGATGACCTTGCGGAACAGGCTGTTGATGAACAGGGGGCGCGGCTGTGCATTGCCGTCGGCGATCTCCCGCTCACCTTCCAGCGAGAAACGCTCGGTCACCTGGCGTGCATGACCGCCCAGTTCCGGCTGGTCGGCATCGAGGGCACTGGTGAAATAGAAGCCGCGCAGCAATTCCGCACTTTGGTAAGGGTTGGCGCGCAGCAGGGCATCGACGAACAGTTGAAGCCGTGGCTTGAGGGCCGCCAGCTCCAGCGGGAACCGGTACACCGCCGAATCCTGCCGGGTGATCTGGATGTCCTGAGTGACCAGTTGCTGGCTCGCCACCTGTTGCCAATAGCTGACCAGTTCGTCCATCGCGACGCCGAAGCGCTGGCCCCAGTCGGCCTGCTCATAGCCTTTGTGGGAAAAGGTCTTGCCCATCACTTCGCCGCGGGCGATCTCGTCCAGTTGGCGATAGAAGGGCGCAAAGCCAGGCACCAGGTCGCACTTGGTGAACACCAGGTAGACCGGCAGGCGCACTTCCAGCAAGGCATGGGTTTCCTGAATGCGTTCGCGCAGGCGCTTGGCAATGCGTTCCTGATCTTCGAGCGAGGCTTGCAGGATGTCGTGGATGCTGACCGTGACGATCAGGCCATTGAGTGGCCGGCGCTGGCGATGCTGACGCAGCAGTTGCAGGAACGCGCGCCATTTGCCGGCCTCTTCCTGGTTGTTCATGTAGCGCCCGGCGGTGTCCAGAAGCACGGCCTCGGAGCTGAAGAACCAGTCGCAATTGCGCGTGCCACCCAGACCGGCCACCCGCACGCCTTCGCGCTCGGCGTAAGGGAAATTGAGGCCCGACTGGTAAAGCATGGTGCTCTTGCCTGCCGCAGGCTGGCCGACCACCAGGTACCAGGGCAGGGCATACAGCGCATCCTTGGGGTTGCTGCCCCGTGGCTTGTTGCTGTGCAAGCGCTCGATGCTCTGCAACAGGCGCTCGCGCAACAGGCTGACTTCCTCGCGATCCGCCGGGCTCGCGTTCAACACGGCCTGGTCGGCATCCTCGCGCAGCAGTCCTTCGAGGTTGTGGTGCCGGGACACGCCGCGATAAAGCAGCAGTACATAGCCGGCGGACAGACCCAGGAACACACCGATGCCGGTCAACAGGCTGTTGAGCGAACTGAAGCCGAACGCACGCCCGATGCCCCACACCACGAAGATCGTGAGGAAAAAGCACACCCCCAGGATGTAGGGCTGATAGCGCAAGAAGTAATACTTGATCTTGTTCATACGGACTTCGAATCCAGGGCATCGACAAAACGGTCGATAACGTCACCCAGAGGGCGGTCGATTTCGGGAAAGGCGTGTGTGCGGTGGTGCTCGTCAAAGGCATCGAATGACGCCAGCACGTCGTAGCTCTGCGAGCGGTCGTTGATGCCGGTCAGCAGGCGATAGGCATCGCTGGTATTGCGTGAGGCAAAGCAGATCAGCCGGGGGCGCATGAAATCGTCCGCCAGCAGATTGATTTGCGGCACGGCGCGTTCGGGTGTCATTTGCGTCAGCCAGGTGACCCACAAATCGGCGGTCGGGTTTTTCAACCCCCGTTCCGCCGGCAAGGGCAGGGCGATGCCGATCGGCGTGGCCTGATCGAGGTGCCTTTTCAGGGCCTGGAGCCGGGTCAGTACGGCGTTGGTGACGAACTCCGGGTAGGTGCCCTGTAGCGCGCAGGCGATGTCGCGCAGGTTGAAGTTCACCAGGAACTTGTCATGCACGCGACGGAACAACTCGAAGTCCTGTCCTTGCAACGGGCGCAGGGCTTTGATGCGCTCGAACAGCACCGAAGTGCTTTCGCCCTGGACCGCCATGTGCAGCAGCGGCCTGATCTGCCCGCTGAACAGTTCACCCAGGGTGAACGGATTGACCAGAGGTTCGGCTTCGCTGGCCTTGAGCGTCTGGAAAATGAAAAACGGGTAGCGTCGGCCACTCGCATCCCTCGAGCTGATCAACCCACCCAGCAACCAGTTGCCGCTGCGCGCGCGATAGCTGAAAAAGCACACTGGCAAAGCGTCGAACAACGCTCGCCAGTCTTCACGATGCTGCAGGGCGGCCAGCGCCCCTTGCAGCCAGCTATCGAACTCGCAGACCTCGTCGCCCGCACCTTGCAGGCTGACGAAGTCCGGGCTCGCGGGGACCTTGCCGAAGCAGCCGATCATTGGCCGGTTCCCGGGTTCAAGGTTCGACGGCTCACAGCGCTTGACCTTCTTTGGCGTTGAGCGCGCTCAAGGCCTTGACGTTGGCCAGGTCGGTCAACTTGACGCCGCCGTAGTTGCGCACGGCGAGGCTGACCGGGCCACTGCCGGTGTTCCAGCTGAAGCGTTGCTGGATGCCGTCCAGATCGCTGACCCGTGCGCTGTCGTTCATGCGCAGCAGGCCCCAGCGGCCCGGGTAGTCGAACACCGTGATGCGCTCGCCGGTCAGGGTCACCACATCCAGGCGTGCGCCCGGCGTGGTGGTGGTGCCCGGCCAGGAGAAGCGGCTCCAGCTGGTCTTGCCGTTGCGGTAGTGCTGCACCTGGCCATCGAGGGTGAAGATGATGTCGGTCAGGTTGGCCGAGGGCTCGAGCATGATCTCGAAGCCGTTGTCGCGGTCCGACAGGCTGGCGATCACCTGGCCCAACGAACTGGCCTTGTCGATGCTGTTGACCATGTTCGGGTTGACCAGCGGCGTTGCCTTGCTGTTGTTGCTCATCCCCAGGCCTTCGCCACCGGACAGGTTGCCGATCTCGTTGCGCTTGAAGTTCGGCAGCAGCCCGGACTCCGGGTCGACGAAACGCTGCAGGTCCTTGACCGAGGCTTCATTGCGGCTGCCCGGCGCAATCGGGTAACGATGCGCCATGACCTGCTCCCACGGCTTGGCGATCTGCTGTGCCCAGGCCTTGGCTATCTGCTGGCCGGCCGGGTCGCGCAGGGTTTCCCAGGCAAACTGGATCGGCAGGCTGAACAGGCCCTGCAACGATTCGGACAGGCCACCCTGGCTGGTGTCGACAGTGGTCTCGACATAGTTGCGCACGCTGGTCACTTCGCTTGGCAGCCCTTCGAGGGTTTCGCTGATCAGCTGCTTGCTGCTCTTGCCCACGTCCTGGGAGCGCTGGATGTTGTTCATCCGCACCTTGAGCTTGCGCAAGGCCGCGAGGTAGCGGTCCATGATCGTGCTGTCGGCGCCTTCGGCGTTTTGCACGGCGAACACCCGCGACACCGGCTCGAAGCGCTTCGCCAGGCTGCCGTCATCGACCGCCGGCAAAGGCGAAATCAACGCGCTGGGCGACGTGTTCTTGCCATCGAAAACCCCGCTGACGCTGCTCCAGAATCCGTCATCGGGCTTGACCCCCGCCGGCAGTGTTTCGCGGGGGGCCGGGACATCCCATTGGGTGTTGTCGTTGACCGCCGCCAGGAGGATTTTCACCGGCGAGTTCTGCACGTCGCTGAGCAGGGCCAACTGTTGGGTCGCGTTGGCCATGTCGGTGAAATGGCGAACGCCAACGCTGTCGATCAGGGTGTACCAGGCCTGGGTGTAGTCGCGCTTGTAGCGCGTCATGAACTCGCGGATGAAATTGGCTTTCTGCACGATGCTGTCGCCGCCTTCGCCGTCGAGCACCCAGTCCGATTCGTTTTGCAGGTTGCCGGACACCAGCTTGATCAGCTCAGGCTTGACGAACTGTTCCCAGCCCTGACGGGTGAAAATCGCCGGTACCGCCTCAGTGCCGTACAGCAACTGCCGGCCGGGCATCGGCACCAGGTCGCTCAAGCCCACGGCCGGGAACTGACGGCTGGATTCGAGTTGCAGGCGCAGGTATTCACGGTCCACCAGCGAGCTGGAAATCATGAAGGACTTCAGGCTGTTGCGGGTTTCGCTGATGAGTTGCTCGTTACGCGACAAGGACGGCGCCTGGCCATTCTTGAGCAATTGCACGTAGACCGGCGAGTTGTCCTGGATCACCGCCGTGCTGACAGGGTTGTCGGCACTGGCGGTATTGGCCCAGGCCACCGGCAACGCAGCACCGACGAACTCCGGGTCAGGGTGGGTGCCGGGTTGCGTCAGCATCAGGTAGAGCTTCAGTGCGTTATACGACTCGATGATGGACGCGACTTGTCGCTCATCCAACCGCCCGAGCATTTCTTCAGACAACGACAGCCCGCCGGTGGTCGCCGACAAATCCGCGGCATCGCTCGCCGTGGCCGGGTTGCGCAGTGCTGCCAGCGCTTCGCCGCGTGCCTTGTTGGCAGCGCCCTTGGCCGCGCCGCTCAGGCGACTGGCCGCCTCACCGCTACTGCGCGGCAAGCCGTTCAGGCGGGTGGGCAGCTTCAGGCCTTGCGCACGGCCTTTGGCAGCGTCGGCCTTGGACGACGCCGAGGCAAAGCTGTTCTGCGGCTCCATGGTTTTGGCGAACTCGTTGAAGGCGCGCATCTGCAATTGCAATTGCAAGGTGACGGGTTCCAGCGCCTGGGTACGCAGTTGTTGCAGATAGGCGGCTTGCGCGACGCGGTAGATGTCGTCACCGCGATACAGGCCTGCGCCCAGCTGCAACGGCACGCCTTTGGCACGGTTCTTCTCGATGGCCGAGAGCTGCTCACGCAACAGCTCCAGGCCTTGGCCCGAGGCGAGCAACCCGGCACGGTCCGGGGACTGTTGCAGCTCGGTCAGTTGCTCGCGCAACGTGGCCAGCCACTGACGGTTATTCTGGAACGACAGGGCTTGCCAGCCAATGAACGCGACGCCGGCCAGTACCGCCAGGCCCAGCAGGGCAGGGCTGACGGAGGTGTTCTTGCCAAGGCGCGACTGATAAAGGGTCAGGTCGCGGTCCGGGAAGATCACCCGGCGGAACGTATCGGTAATGAAATAGCTGCGGTCGCTGATTTTCTTGCCGGTGCTTGCCTGCGATTGCTCATGTTCCAGTTGCAGGGCGAACGACTCGGCCAGGTCGTCTTCATACACCTGGCCCAACTGCTGGTCGGTCTGCAGGGCGCTGGTGAAATACAGCCCGCGCAGCAACAGCGGCGCACCGCTGCGACCGGTCTCGGCGAAGTGCTGGAGAAACTGCTCCAGCACCCCGGACAGTTCGGCGAAATAGTTCGGAAAGTTCAGCAGTGCGCTGTTGGCATCGGCACCCAGCGCAATCATCTGGGCGTCGACGTGACGGCGAATATGGCTGTGCAGGTTGGCCAGCTTGGCATCCAGCACCGGGCGCAGGCCCTGGTTGCGGATCTCGGACAAACCGAAGGTCATGCCCAGCGGTTGCTGGCGCTCGTTCAGGTCCAGGCCCTCGAACGCCTGGCTGAAGCCCGGCAGTTGATCGGTCTTGCTCAGCATCAGGTAGATCGGTGGACTGGCGTCCAGGCAAGCGTTGTACTCCTCGATGCGCGACACCAGTTGCGCGGCGAGTTCGTTACGCTCGGCCGCACTGCATGCCAGCAGTTCAGGCAGGCTCACCACCAGCACCAGACCGTTGACGGCGGCCTTGCTGCGTTGCTTTTTCAGCATGCGCAGGAAGGCGGCGAATTCGCTGGCCGACGGGTCGTCGCGCAGGTAACGGCCGGCCGTATCGATCATCACGGCCTCGGGGCTGAAATACCAATCGCAATGCTGGGTGCCGCTTTCGGTGTCGTTGGCGCTGCTGGCAATGCTTGCGGAAAGGCCCGAGCGGGTCAGCAACGAGGTCTTGCCCGCCGCGGACATGCCGATGACCAGGTACCACGGCAAATCGTAAAGTGCCGACGAGCCGCCGCCACCGGCCGAGCGGTCGGTGCGCAGCATCGCGATGGCGTGCTTGAGGCGTTCGCGCAGCACCTGCTGATCGCGGAACTCACCGGCGGATTTGAGCGAGCGATCGACTTCGAGCTGCACCAGGTTTTCAAGGTTGTGCTCCGCCCGGATACGCTTGTACTGACGCAGCACAATGATCAGCAGGTAGAAGGCGCTGACGATCGCCATCGCCTCCGGCGCATAACCGCGCAGCCAGCTCACATGCGGCGCGACGAACCAGCAGACCGCCAGGCTCGCCAGCCACAGGGCGGGAACGAGGAACCAAAAGCTTTTCAACAAACGCAATAATGTCTTCATGTCTTCCTGACTCGGTTACCTGACCTGTGCTCAGGCACTGAACAGCTGGCTGATTTGTTCGGACAACGCCGCTACGTCCTTGGCCAGCAACCAGTCCAGCGTCAGGTAGACACCTGCGCAGACCAGCGCAATCAGCGCCAGGTAGAGCCAGAGGGGAACTTCATGGCGCAGCATTTGCGAGACCTGGTCGGGCAACGCCCAGTCAGGCGAGAGGGCCTTGGGCGTCTTGCGATAACGCGCGATGTCCTGGCCCAGGGTATTGGCCAGGTAACGCAGCTGATCTTTTTGCCCGAGGCTGAACTTGCCTTCGAAGCCCAGGGCCAGGCACAGGTGGTAGACCTCGAGCACATCGAGGTGCTGTTTGACGTCGCCACGCAGGGCATCGATTTTTTCGAAGAAGCCTTCGCCGGCCAGGTGCACGCCGAAGTAGCGGAACTGCAGCGGCTGCAATTCAAAGTGCCGGCGCAACTCGTTGTCCCCGGAGCGCAACACGCTTTCATCGAGGAACGCACACAGGGCGTACTGGGTGTCCTTCACCTGTTCGACGCTGTAGTTGGCGCTGCGGGCATCGCGCTCCAGTGCCTTGAAGAAGGTGTCGACACTGGCCTCGAAGGCGCTGACCGACGTCACTTGCCGGCCCTTGCGCACGATCAGCGCCATGCTGATGAAGTCTTGCACCAGGTCTTTGAGCGTCGGTTTTTCACGGGCGGCCGCAACGGCGCCTTGCAGTACGGCTTCGGTCATTTGAGTACCGCCATCAGTTCAAGCTTGAGGTTGGTGAAGGCGCTGGGCGCGTAGAAAGAGATGGCCTGGGCGCTCATCATTCGTTCATACACCCGGCCATGGGGCTCGATGGAGAAGTAGTGATTGTCCAGTCGCACCGGAATCGCATTGGGCAGGCGGGTCGAATGATTGAGGGTGACGCCGGGCATGGCGCTGTTGACCACCACTTCGATGTCTTCCGGCGAGCCGACCTTGAACGCCCGTGGCACCAGCTCTAGCAGGCTTGCGCCCGGCATGTCGGCGTGCACGGAGATGTAGAAGTCCGCCTCGGCCAGCCGTGGGTCGTGCAATTGCCCTTGCCAGTAAGAGGGTTTGGTCTGGGTCAGGTTGATCACCACGCACTGGTTCGGCACGACGTTGTCGAGCAGCACGCGAATCATTTCGTCGAGCTTGACCAGCGAGGCCGCCGGGTCGTGGTGGTCGTATTCGGGGATGTCGTTGAGCTGCGTATCCAGCGAGAACGTCAGCAGGCCGCCGGCGAGTTCGGCCAGGAACAGATACAAGCGCTCGGGGTGCAGGCGCGGGTGCGCGAGCAGGTGCGCCAGGCTCGGGTGGGCACGGTTCACCGTGTTCAACAGCCAGAACAGGGTCACGTCGCTGGAGCCAAATTCGGCAATCTGGTCTGCGCGCTCGCGACGACGACCCGACAACGCCTTGCTCTTGGATTGCAGGGCGCCAAGCAAACGCTTGCCCAGTCCGACCAGGGTGTCGTGGGTGCCCAGGTGCAGCGTCGGGTGCACGAAATGCCCGTCGAGGTTGAATCCGCCGATGTTGTTGCGCGACAGCCGGGCAATCGGGCACCAGGTGTAGCCATCGAGGTTGTCGCCGTCGATCAGCATCACCACGTTCAGGCGCAGGCTGGTGATTTCGTTTTCCAGGTCGCCTTCGTTGAGGTCCGGCAAGGTGTCGAACTGCTTGCGAAAGCGTCGCCCGGTCTTCTGCTCCTGGCCGTCTTCGACGTAATTGAGGCCGAATGGCTCGGGCAGTTTCAGCGCGGCGTAGACCTTCAGGTCGTTGCCCTTGAGCAGGTCCTTCAGGTCACGGGCCGCCGGCAGCGGGTCGTGCTGCGGTGCGTCGAACAGGCTGCCGTCGGGAAACACCAGCTTCAGGCGCTTGAGCTGCAGGGAGCCGGTGGCGAGGGCTTCCTCGTCCACTTCGAGCAACTGCACGCCCCAGTGAAAAGGCGTGTTGCGCAGGGTCGCCTGCGCCAGCTGATGCTGGTGGAACTCATCCTGATACTGGAAATGTTGTGGCAAAAGGAACATGCCTTCGGACCACATCACCCGGCTTTGCTTACTCATTGAGCGCCTTCCAATAATGAATTCAATTTCGACTCCACGGCTTTTTGCGCGGAGGCACTCGCCTGGTCCTGGGCTTTCTGCACCACGGCGTCCTGCACGCGCTCGGTCAGCGTGGGCTCGGCCGGCTGGTCGGGCAGGGCGGCGGCTTTTGCGAGCTGCTCCTGGGTCTTGGGTTTGTCCAGCACGTCGACGCCACTGACGGCGGACACCGTGTTGTTGTCCACCAGCACCCGCAAGCCGTCGGAGGAGAACCAGATGCCGTCCTTGCGCAGGGAGTTGGCGTCGAACGCGACCTTCCAGCGGCTGTTCTCGTCGTTGCGGAAGAAAGCCGCGACGCCGACATAGCCTGCCGCCTTGTTCAGCGGCCACTTGTCGACTTGCCCCATGCCCGGCAACAAGGTGATTTCGCGGTTTTCGATCAGGGTGTTGCCGAGGGCCTTTTGCGGGTCGTCCCACAGCGAGTCGGCATCCACCGACGCAAAGCGCTCCAGCGATGTCAGCTGGTACACCCGCAGCACCACCGAAAGCGGCTTGCCAGCCGCGTCGGGGTTGAGCTGATTGCCGCCGTCGGACGTCAGGATGACCTTCTCGTTATCCTCGAACAGCATGTCGCCGGCCCAGGTGTTGTCGACCCGCTTGCCGACCCGGTCGGTGACGCCGCAGGCGCTGAGTACCGTCATCATCGCCACCGCCGTCAGGCATTTGGCCAACGTCGTCCCCGCGGGACGCTTCCCTGAATATCTCTTGTCCATGACCACTACCTGTTAATGCCCGATCAGTTCAGGCGATAGGCGAAATCGCCGTCGCTGCCCAACTCGATGTTCAAACTCTGAATCGGTTTGTCCTGCGCCATGCGCTCCAAGACCCGTTGGGCCAGTTCCGGCATCAGGGTCTGGGACAAAATGTTGTCGATGTTGCGGGCGCCGCTGTCGACCTCGGTGCAGCGCGAGGCAATCGCCTTGACCAGTGCTTCGTCATAGCTCAACTGCGCTTGATGATTGCGCTCGAAGCGCTGGCGAATGCGCGCAAGCTTGAGCGCGACGATACGCTCGAGAATCGCGTCCTTGACCGGGTAGTAGGGGACGATGGTCAGGCGGCCGAGGAAGGCCGGCTTGAACACCTGGTTCAACTCGTCACGCAGCCCTTCGACGATGTCCTGCGGCGTCGGTTGCGTCTGAGCATTCAGGCACCACTGCATGATGCGGTCGGTGCCGGTGTTGGACGTGAGGATGATCACGGTATTGCGGAAGTTGATCTCGCGACCTTCGCCGTCATCCAGCACGCCTTTGTCGAACACCTGGAAAAACAGTTCGAGCACGTCCGGGTGGGCTTTCTCCACTTCATCGAGCAGCACCACGCTGTACGGCTTGCGTCGCACCGCCTCGGTCAGCACGCCGCCCTCGCCATAGCCGACGTAGCCCGGTGGCGAACCCTTGAGGCTGGAGACAGTGTGGGCTTCCTGGTACTCGGACATGTTGATGGTGATGACGTTGCGCTCGCCGCCGTACAGGGTGTCGGCCAGCGCCAGTGCGGTTTCGGTCTTGCCGACGCCGCTCGGGCCGAGCAGCAGGAACACGCCGATCGGTTTGTTCGGGTCTTCCATGCGTGCGCGGGAAATCTTGATGCGCTTGCCGATTTCGTGCAGTGCGTGGTCCTGGCCGAGCACCCGCTCGCCCAGCAACGCCGGCAGGCGCTGCACGGTTTCGATTTCGTCGCGCAGCATCTTGCCCAATGGAATGCCGGTCCAGCCGGAAATCACTTCGCCGATGGTCCCGCCATCCACCAGGGCATGCACCAGCGGTTGCTCACCCTGGACGCTGGCCAGTTCGGCGCGCACCGCGGCAATCTCCTGGGCATCCGGTGTCTGATTCTCCGGGTGGCTGAGGGCGCCGAGTTTTTCCACCAGTTGCAGTTCGCGTTGCCATTGTTGTTCGAGGGCGTCGCGGGTCTGCTGTGCGCTTTGCAGTTCGGTATTGAGGGCGGTCAGCCGCCGGGCGTGGTCGCTGCCTTTGGCGGCTTCCTGCTGCAGTACCGCGATTTCCGCCTGCAGGTTGTCGATCTGGCGTTTGCAGTCTTCCAGCGGCCCCGGCTGCGCCGATTGACCGAGGGCCACCCGGGCGCAGGCGGTGTCCAGCACGCTGACGGCCTTGTCCGGCAACTGGCGGCCGGTGATGTAGCGATTGGACAGGCGCACCGCCTGCACCAGTGCTTCGTCCATCACCGTGACCTTGTGATGCTCCTGCATCTTGGCCAGCAGGCCGCGCAGCATGTGGATCGCCTTGTCTTCGTCCGGCTCTTCGACCTTCACTACCTGGAAGCGCCGCGCCAGTGCGGCATCTTTCTCGAAGTACTTCTTGTACTCGGCCCAGGTGGTCGCGGCGATGGTGCGCAGTTCGCCCCGGGCCAGGGCTGGCTTGAGCAGGTTGGCGGCATCGTTCTGCCCGGCCTGGCCACCCGAGCCGATCAGGGTGTGCGCTTCGTCGATGAACAGAATGATCGGATGCAGGCTGCGCTTGGTTTCTTCAATCACCGACTTGAGACGGTTTTCGAATTCGCCCTTCACGCCGGCACCGGCCTGCAACAGGCCCAGGTCCAGGGTGTGGATGGCGACGCCCTTGAGCACCGACGGCACGTCGCCCTGGATGATTCGCAGGGCCAGGCCTTCGACCACGGCGGTTTTGCCGACGCCGGCCTCACCGGTGAGGATCGGGTTGTTCTGGCGGCGGCGGGTGAGGATGTCGACCATCTGCCGCACCTCGAACTCCCGGCCCAGCACCGGATCGATCCGGCCTTCGCGAGCGCTTTGCGTGAGGTTGATGGTGTATTGATCGAGGGCCGGGGTCTTGCCGTTGCCTTTTACCGTGCCGGCGCTGGCGACGTCGGATGTGCCCAGCGGTTTGGCCTGTTTCGACTCGGCGCTGCTGTCCACCAGCGCGCCGAGGTTGACGCGCAAGTCGTCAGCGTTGATTTTCTCAAGCTCGGCGGCGCTGGCGACCACCACGCGGCGCAGCTCGTCGTCATCGAGCAAGGCTTGCAACAGATGACCGGTGCGGATCTGCGCCTGGCCGAACTCGATGGACGCCAGGACCCACGCCTGTTCAATCATGCGGGTCAGGTGCGGCGACAGCGCCGGTGTGCGCGTATTGCCTTTCTTGAACGTCCCCAGTGCCGTCACCAGCTGCGCCTGCAAGCGTTCGGGCACTACGTCGTAATGACGCAGGATGGCCGGTAGGTCGTTGTCGTGGCTGTCGAGCAGCTGCAACAACAGGTGCTCGATTTCGACATCGTAATGGTGTTCCGACAGGCACAAGGCGGCGGCGCTTTCAGTGGCGGCGCGGCTGGTGTCGTTGAGCTTGGCAAACAGGGACTTCAGGTTCACAGGGAGACCCCATCAAAAGGAATGTGGAAGAGGGCACAACGGGATGGCTCGACGTCGGCGTCCGGGCGCTTGAGCCAGCCGAGCCAGCCCAGCGAAACATTGCCTTGGCGCCCCAGGCGAGCAACGGGCACGGCCTGGGGTTTGAGCTTGGGCGCCAACTGGAAGTCGAGTTCGGCGCCGACATAGAAACGCACCAGTTCCACCAGTTTCCGGTAGTCCTCGGTGCCTGGCTGGAAGCGTTGATAGTCGGCCAGCTCCAGTGGACCCATCTCGATGCGCACGCACGACTGGTAGTCCCAGACCCGGTTGCCGGCGACGGCGCTTTGCCCGAGCACGGCGTTCTTGCGCCCCAGTTGCGTGCACTGGCCGGCGTCGAGTTTCAGCCAGCGACCGGCAAAGGGCTTGACCTTGAACGGCAGCGAAAAATAAAAAGACAGCATCGCTTCCAGGTTCAACGCGTTGCGCGGTTTTTGCGCAAACAGCCCGGAGAAATAGCTGAACAGTTCACGGCGCAAGGGCGAGCCTTGCCGGTCGAATTTCTGCTTCTGCGCCTCGGGGCCGAAACCCACCAGGTTGAGCAGGTAGCGATCGAAATCCGAAGTACCGTTGCGTTCGTACTCGATGTAGAACTTGTACTTTTGCCAGGCCTCGTAGAACAGCGTGGTCATGCGGTGCGAAAAGATGTCGAGGAAGGCATGGGCCGCGTCATCGCGGTACTGGACGTGCCGCTCGATCAACAGCTCGGTGTACGGACGCGGCAACACACCCGAGGGCCCGACCAGGCCCATGAAGGTGACTTGCATCTCGGACAGCGGCAGGCCGGCCACGGACACCTTGCCTTCACGCTCGAACTGCAGGTCGCTGACTTCACTGGCCGGGAAGTTGAGCGACAGCTGCGAGCGAAAACGCAGAGGGTCTTCGTGCGGTCGGGTTTCCAGGTCCATGCGCCCGGTTCTGCTGTAATGCAGGCGAAGCAGGCGCACCAATTGGAAAAACTCGAATCGGTGCGGCTCAGCCCTTGCCTGGTCGATCAGACCAGGGGTTGATCGCCGGTTCGCGGTGGCCATTGGACGACTCTCTTTTCGCGCTGCAAGGTGCGAAGGGTTAATTGGGTAAAACTGTTCATGCTGCAGTACTGACCAAAGAAGTGATCGAGCACCATGCCGAACAGAAACACACCGCTGCCGGTGTATTGGCTTTCATCGAAATTGAGGGTGATGCCGACGCCGCGCACGAAGTTCGGCCGCGGGTGGCCGATGCGCGCCACCACCGGCTCGCTGCTCACCGAGACGATGCCGTTGATCTGTTTGCGCAGTGCCGACAGGTTGCGGTAGTTGTAGAGCGACAACAGCTCCAGCAGCACTTCGCGACCACGGGACACCAGCGACATATGGTTCAGCGACAGGTGCGAAATCAGCCGCCAGATCACGCCGTTGCCCAGGGGCACGCGAGCGGTGGCGGTGGGCTTGCGCAGGCAACGGATGTCCTTGATCACCGAGTTGCCCGGGATAGTGAAATCGCCGCGCTCGCCACCGAAAGGCAACATCAGCGGCAGGTCGCGGTTGCTGCAGGTCAGGCGGATGCTCAACGTATCGTTGTTGGCCTCCATCAGCCCCAGTTCTCGATCCACCACCCGGATAAACACGTTCGAGCCATCGCGCTGGCCGGTCTGTACGGCTCGACGCCGGGCAATCCAGAAACTCTGGCCCGGGCCCTGATCGCCACGGGGCTCGAAAAACGGATGGCAGGTGCCGACCTGATCGATGCTGCCCACCTTGCGCACGCGTCGCACGCGGTCGATGGACACCACTTCGGCCGAGCTTTGCAGGCGCACATCCGGTGTCACCGCGTACTCGTGCTGGGCGTGGGTCAACTTGATCGGCTCGGCCTGCTGGCGGAACAGGTTGATGATCGGCGTGCAATTGAGCTTGAAGTTATTGCGCCCGATGTTCTGCGTCAGGCGCGCCAGGCGGTCGCTCAGGTCGTAGTCGGAGAAGTAGAAATTGACCTCGACTTTCTCGACCTCCTTGCCCGCCAGAATTCGTGCAAAGCCCGACAGGTCGAAGAACATGAACTTGTCGGGGAAGGTGAAGTACTCGTGGAGCAGGCGGTAGCCGAGGAACGAGCGCTCGGAGTAATCCACCAGGCCTTCGTCCAGGCCATAACCGACGGTTTTCAGTGCGTTGGCCGGCAAGGCGACTTCGCGGGTGCGGCCCTGATCTTCGAAGGTCAGCGTGGCCTTGGCCAGGTTGTTGAACAGCAGTTCGTACAGTTGCAGCATCAACGTGCTTTCGCCGTCGAGGAAGAACCGCAGGCGGTCCAGTTCCAGCTTGCCGAACATCACGTCGCCGGTCGCCACCAGGCCGATGCGCAAGCGCGCGACCAGGTCAGCGCTGTGGCCGTTGAATGCCGAACGTTCCATCTCGATGAACGATGCCTGTTGCACCGCCACCGGCCACAGCTCGACCGGGTAGCAGGTGCGGAATTTACACACCACGCCATCGATCGGGTTGGCACTGATTTCGGTATGCCGGGGCACACGGAAGGCTTCGGTGACTTTTTCCTGCTTGCCCAGGTTGAACTCGACGATCGACATCGACGGGGTAGGGCGCAGGTAGTGCGGGTACAGCACTTCGAGAAACGACTCGACGATTTCCGGCAGTTCGTCGTCGAGTTTTTTGTGTACCCGTGCAGACAGGAACGAGAAGGCTTCGATCAAGCGCTCGGTATGCGGGTCTTCGCAGTTATCGCCCTCGATGAGCAACCGCGAAGCGATTTTCGGATACTGGCTCGCGAACTCCTGGCCCAAAAAGCGCAGGTGCGACAGTTCCTTTTCGTAATAGGGCAGCAGATCGTCGAGCATCAGTTGAGGTTCTGCACTTTGTATTCCTGGGTGTTGACCTGCAGCACCGCGTCGAAGGACACCTGACGGGTGACGTCCTGCAGGCGCAGGACCGCGTCCACGCGAAAGGTCAGCATGCGTTGGCCGGTCTGTTGGGCGAGCAGTTGGACTTTGACGCTGCGAAAGCGCCGGTCGCCGACCGAGATCGCCTTCTCCAGTTGCCGCTGGATCAACAGGCGATCCTTGGGGTCAAGCACGCTGCGACTGGTGAAATCCGGCATGCCGTAGTCGAGGATGGTGCCGCCCAGATTGACGAAACCTTCCAGCTCGTTGGCGACCAGGGACTGGCGGGTATTGACCAGGATCTCCAGGTCGCGAACGATGCTGGCCTTGTAATCGGCCAGCGAACACAAGCGCTGCGATGACGCTTCGATGGACTGATGCGGACGATCGTCCAGCAACCGGTCCAGCAGTGATGGCAACAGCTTGTGTTGACTACTCATATTGCCTCCCTGGCAATGTGCTCGATCAGCCGCGGGTCGATTGCGGCAATTCAGCCACCAGGCGCAACGAAGCGGTGAGCTCGTCCAGTTGGTAGTGCGGGCGCAGGTAGGTCACGGCCTTGTACACCCCCGGCTTGCCCGGCACTTCGAACACCTCGGCGCGGGCTTCGCGCAACGGGAACTTGGCCTTGGCTTCCTGGCTCGCGGTGTCGTCCAGCAACACGTAGCTCGACAGCCACTTGTTGAGGAACAGCTCGACATCCTTGCGCGAGGCGAAGCTGCCGATCTTGTCGCGCATGATCGCCTTCATGTAGTGGGCGATGCGCGAGGTGGCGAAGATGTACTGCAACTGCGCCGAAAGCCGGGCGTTGGCGTTGGCGATGTCGGTGTTGTACTGCTTCTGCTTCTGCGCCGACTGGGTGCCGAAGAACGCGGCGTAGTCCGTGCCTTTGCAGTGCACCAGCGGAATGAAGCCGAGGTCCGACAGCTCTTTTTCACGGCGGTCGGTGATGGCGATCTCGGTCGGGCACTTGAGGGCGATTTCGCCGTCATCGGTCTTGAACGTGTGGGTCGGCAGGCCTTCCACCAGGCCACCACCCTCGACGCCACGAATCGCCACGCACCAGCCGTAACGGGAAAACGCATCGGTGACCCGGGTGCCCAGCGCGTAGGCGGCGTTCATCCACAGGTACTTGTTGTGGTCGCGTCCGTCGACGCTTTCGACAAAGTTGAATTCCTCGACCGGCGTGGTATCCGGGCCGTAAGGCAGGCGACCGAGCACGTGGGGCAGGGTCAGGCCGACATAACGCGAGTCTTCCGAGGCACGGAAGGACTTCCACTTGGCGTATTCGACGGTGTCGAAAATCTTCGCCAGATCCCGTGGGCCGGACATGTCGGTGAACGAGTCCCAGCCAAACAGCTCAGGCGAAACCGCCGAGATGAACGGCGCATGGGCGGCCGCGGCGACGTGGGAAATCTCTTCGAGCAGGTACATGTCTTCCGGGCTTCGGTTGAACTCGTAGTCACCCAGCAGCATGCCGAACGGTGCACCGCCGAAGGTGCCGTATTCTTCTTCGTAGATCTTCTTGAACAGCGCGCTCTGGTCGAATTCGGAAGCGGCCTTGAGGTCGCGTACCAGGTCTTTCTTCGACGCGTTGAGCAAGTGGATCTTCAGCGTGGTGCTGGTCTCGGTCTGGTCCACCTGGTACTTCAGGCCGCGCCAGGAGGCTTCCAGCTGCTGGAACTCACTGGCGTGCATGATTTCGTTCATCTGCTCGGAGAGCATCGCGTCGATCTCGGCGATGCGCGCATCGAGCACGGCGATCAGGTCCTTGCTTGGCGTCATTTCGCCTTCCAGGATCTGGTTGACCAGTTCGCCGATCAGGTCGCGGGTACGGGTGCGTTCAGTCTCGGAACGGGCCACGCGGCTTTCGGAAATGATGCTGTCGAGCAACGAGGATTGCGCGGTGAAGCTGTCTACTTCAACCAGCGTGCTGTCCTGTTGAGTCACGGTTTGCTTGTCGTTCATCGTCAGGCTCCTACGCTTTGCCGTCGGTGGCCGGAACGGCGGCTTCACGGCCGAATTCCTTGCCCAGGGTTTTCAACTTCTCGGTGTTCTGCAACACGTCCATCAGCAGCTCTTCGAGCTTGTCGTTGCCGCCCATCTTGTTGCGCAGGTCCGCCAGCTTGTTGCGCACTTCCAGCAGCTTGCGCAGCGGCTCGACCTGCTTGACCACGTTCTGCGGTTCGAAGTCTTCGAGGGCGTTGAAGTTGAGCTCGACGCCCAGCTGCGTGCCGTTTTTCGCCAGGGTGTTGTCGACGCGGTAGGTCAGGCGCGGCTTGATGCCCTTGAGCACGCCGTTGAAGTTGTCGCGGTCGATGAAAATGAACTTGCGATCCTTGAGCTTCGGCAGCGGCTCCAGCGGGTTGCCGGAGAAATCGCCCAGCACACCGACGACAAAGGGCAGCTCTTTCTTTTCCTGAGCGTCACCGATATCCACGTCGTAGGTGATATGGACCCGAGGCGCGCGGACGCGGTCGAGTTTGTGCTGGGTACTTTCCTTCTTCGCCATCGTGATCTCCTGTGCGAACAATTCGCTGCAAGTCGTTTGCGTGTCGGTTCAATGGGTGGCCGAGCGCGTTACATTCCTTCGATCGTCAGCAGCAGGCGCTGACGGATTTCATCGTTCATTTCCATGATGTTGGCGTGCCCCACCAACTCTTCGAAGCTGGTGTTGCCGGCGATCTGGGTGCTGCTGCGAATCACGGCCTCGTCCGGCAACTGCGAGCGAACCGGCGAGCTGATGACGCAGAAGGGCAGGTCGCCGAACTCCTTCAAGCGTTCGAAACTGACGGGGAAACGCAGGCCTTCGAGCAGGCGGCTGATGCCGGGCGACTTGCTCAGGCAGTAGAACAGCACCAGGTAATGCACCACGAAGCGGTACAGCTCGGCGCTGCTGCGATTGGGGTCTTTGATGACGGTGCGAAAACGGGCCAGGTCGAACGAACTGAAGCCCACCACCCAGCGCACGGGGCTGGTGATGCGAATGGATTGGCCACTTTGGGACAGCACCTTGTCGTACTCCAGCGCAAACAATTGCGGGGTCGTACTGAGCAGGTTGAGGGGCACTTCGAGTTCATTGACCAGCTGGAACGGAGCGGCCGAGCCGATGCGGTCGAAGAGCTCCTTGAGTTCCTTGAAATGGTGCTGGGTCTCGCGCCCGCTGCTGCGTTGCGCGCCTTGCAGGTACTCACCGAAAAACGCTTGCGGACGAATCAGCAAAGCCAGGGTCGCCAGGTAATCCGAGGCCTGCGCCTTGAGCGCATCGGAAATGGCCCGGGTCTGGCTTCGCAGCTGGATCAATGCTTCAACATCGAAAAACGTTTGAGTCATCGGTACATCGTCCTTGAGCACTTCGCACCTTCCTGGAATAAAACCGGAGAGCATGTCGAGTGACTTGATTCACAAGTGGACATCCGTCCACGAGAATTGATTGCTGGTGTTCGTCATCAAAAAATCACACTGCCGGAAACAATCGGAAGTGTGATGCTGGCATATAGATATCGAGTTGCCAGTAACGTCGTGTATGGCAACACGTCGTATCGAAAAGTTCATTCGGGGGCGGATTTTTTCTCGTTTTTGTTACATGTCGCAATGATGCCTTAGTGCCACTATTTGCGGGATGTGTCTGTCAGACAGTTCCGAAAGCCAGTCAATTCAATGGTTTCAGAGGCGTGGTGGATCCAATTTTTAATTGAAAATAATTTGTAAAAGGTGAACCGGTTCACCCAATGCCCGCTTGAGGGTCTGTTAAAGAAAAGATTGAAGGATAAGTGTCATATAGTCGGCAAGGAAGTGATGGCATCTCAGGATATCCGGGATATACAAGGCGTCATTTCCATTGCTGAACGAGTGTTCGGGCAATTTGGCGTTACATATCGTCGATATTTCTGTATAACGCGCCGGGTACGAGTGCGCCCCGCAACTTTCATGTCGGGCTGTGCAATAGCGTGAGGGCTTTCGGGCCTTTGTTAAATGGAATTTATGCTCGCCACGGATGTCAGGCGACGCGACTATTGAGGCCCTGTCTCATGAGAACGTTGAAACTCATTGCCGTACTTATTCTCCTGCCGCTTTGCCTGGGTTTGTTTGGCGTCTGGGAGTTGCAACGCAGTACCGAGAGCATTCGGGACTTCGCCGAAGCCAAAGCCGAGTTGGGCGTGATGCGTCCCGAAATCGAAGCGATGGTCGCCAAGCCGTTCTCACGCTCGGCCAAGGTCGATATCAACGGTGAACGCATGGGTGTTCACCAGGCTTTGTCGCTCATTACCCAAGTCGAGCATGAACTGACCATCCTGCAACCGGTGGCAGCCGTGATGAACAACCTGGCCAAGGGTGTCATCGCCCTCGGCCTGCTGGCCTCGCTGGTCGGTGTGCTGGGGTTGCTGGGTCTGCGTTGGGCCGGTGCCCGCGCCAGTCATTCCCGTGAACGATTGCTGCACACCTTCAGCCTAGTGAGCCGCCTGTTGCCGTACCTGCTGGTGGGGCACATCGTCGCCATGGGTGCGGCGGTAGCGGCCATCCTCGGTTTCGAAGGCCTGGGGCTGTGGCACATGGGGAAAATGGCCACTGGTGAATTCAAGCTGATGCTTATCGTGCTGATGCTGATGCTCGGTTTCCTGTATTCGATCTGGCAGATGGGCAAGCAGCTGCCGGTCATGCTGCACATGTTCCAGTCCACGCCGATGAGCGTGCTGGGCCAGGTGGTCACACCGGAGCAGGCGCAGACGTTGTGGGCCTTTGTTCGCGAGCTGGCGGACCAGCTCGACGCGCTGGCACCCGAGCACATCGTGTTGGGCATGAACGAAGGCTTTTACGTCACCTCCAGCGACGTCAACCTGCTCCCGTCAGGCACCGCGCTCAAGGGGCGCACCCTGCACGTGCCGATGATGTACCTGGGCTTGCTCGATTCGGCAGAAACCGGCGCGGTCATCGGTCACGAACTGGCGCACTTCGCCGGTGCCGATACCGAGTACAGCCTGCGCTTCGTACCGATCTACGAGGGTATCGGCCGCAGTCTCGGGGTGATTGCCGAGACCATGCTGCAAAGCGATGTGCTGCAACGCATGACGCTGTGGCCGGCCTTCATGCTCGGTGAGTATTTCATGGAGCGTTTCGATCATGCGGTGAACCACTGGAGCCGCGTGCGGGAGCTGGCGGCGGACGCGGCGGGTGCGCAGTTGACGGGAAATATCGCCATCGCTTCGGCGCTGGTGCGCATCTCTGCCATCGACCCCTTGTTGCACCAGGGTGTCTCGACCCATGTGGTCCACGCGACCAACCCCAGCGCCGAACACGTCCTGACCCGCGACTTGCCAGGCAGCGTGCTGCAGGAACTGGCCGCGCAGCCGCTGACCCTGCCCGAAGAGGAAATGGCAGCCAGCCTGCCTCATCCGTCGGACACTCACCCCTCCAACCGCGAGCGGCTGGCGTCCCTGCAAGTCACGGTCGAAGAGGCCGTCAGCCGTGGCACCCGACCGATCATCGCGGCACAAGCCAGCGCCTCGATGGATCACTATTTCGCCGATCCCCAGGCATTGCGTGCGCGCATTACCGAGGACTTTCTCGGCCACTACGTGGAGCAGGATGCGGCGGTTGTGCAAGCGTTGCGTAGCCATGCCGGCAATGCCACGGAGGAAGTCCGACTGCATGAAGGCGCACGATTGCGCGGGTGGATTACCCTGGGTTGCTTCTCGCTCTTCATGTTGTTGGGTTTGGGCCTGCTGATCCTGCCGTACCTGTTACCGCAGGTTTTCGTGGACGCGGATTCCACAATGAAGTTGGTTGGTATTCTGCTCTTGATCAGCATGGCGTTCCTGCTGCCACTCTCCTTGCGCATGCTCACGCGGGCGAACAAGACTGCCTTGCTACTGACGCCCGAGCACTTCGTGTTCGCCAACTTCAAGGCGCCATTGCCGATACAGCACGTCGCCGATTTTGGTCTGCAAGTGGGGCACGGGGTGCACTTGAATTTGCTGCTGGAAGACGACGCCCCCATGCCTGAGTTGGCCTCGCGTTCGTTCTTTTCACCGGATGCGAAACTCAACAGGAAAAAACGCTGGGTCCAGTTGCAGCTGCTTCAAATCTGCCGTGACGACAAAAAACTCAAGGACCAGGAGTTGGCGGACCTGATTGGCACCTATCTGAATGCAGGCACTGCACGGCACTTGCTGCAGCAGCGATTCGAGCAGGCTTGAAGGCTTTCAGCATCGGCAAGCGTGGAGTTCCGGGTTCAATGGCTCAACAGGCTTGGAGGACGGTCCGCAGTGGCAAGCGTTCTTCAATGTCCTGGATAAGGATCATGGGCCTACTGCCTACCTGTTCAAATGTCGTCACTGCGCCACGCTGGGCGCTTACCAGGACAGCCATTGATACCCAAAGTGCTCAATCCATGGCGACCTACAAGGAAGAAGCTCTGATGACCGACAATCACACCCCCGACTTCAGCAAAGTCCCCACCGGCATGCTGCCGTTCCCGCCTGTTGAAGACGTGTTTGTCGCCGATCAACTGGAGCTGGCCAACCATCTGCACCCTTTGTTCAGCTTGGATATCAGCACCGTAAACCCGGCCGGCGCAGACATGATCGTCATGTTCTACGAGCCGATTGAAGGCTTGGTGCTATTCACCTTCGATTACAGTTGAATCCCATGAATAAGGCCGAACTGCAAACGCTTGTAGTCAGAGTTAAAAAGTATCTCGCGATTATCTTTATGCTCTGCCTTGTAGGCGTTTTCATCTATGCGTACCTGCACAAACCGGAGTTTCCTTCTGAGATAGTCCTGAAGCACGACTTCATTCCGGGGCAGTCGATCTACATCGTTCAAGATGCCAGGGATGCAGATGAGCCCAAAAGCCTGAGGTTCTACGTCAACAATGGCGACGGTTGGAATAATGAGACGATGAAGGTGCTCCTCGCAAAGACCCCGCCCTTCCTGGTCTCGGACACTGACTTGAAAGACGTGGTAATCCAGCGTGTCTCCAACGGCCTGCACATCAAACTCAAAGGCGCAGTATCGAATTACCAGAGCAACCTTTACCTTGAAGACGGCGACACTTACACCACCTACCGTGTAAGCCTTGAACAAGTCGAAACGCGACCGCCCTTGGCGAGCGGTCGGTAAGCTTGCTTCAGCAAGGCAATCACTGCGCACACAACCGCAATCGCCAGCGCCGGCCACTGCATCGGCAAATCGATGATACTGGTTGCTGGCGGGGGGCTGGTCGTATTGATGGCGTGCCTGCTGCCACTCTCGTTGCGCATGCTCAAGCGGGCGAACAAGACGGCGTTGTTGCGGACGCCCGAGCACTTGGTATTTGCGAACCTAAAGGCGCCATTGCCGATCTGGCACATGGCCGATTTTGGCCTGCAAGCGTGGGGTGCGAAGTTCAATGGCACCCTGCGCAGAGCTGATGGAGGTCTGATAGCAGCGTCTGAAGTTCGTTATTTTCGGCCAGCAAGGGCTTTGCGTCTTCATACAGAACAACGTCGTTGATCGAGCCCATGCCGCCGTACAGCGACATCAGTCGAGACAGTGCGTACGCCGTCTCCTGGGGCAGCGCAAGGCTGCACTCCTCAAGTTTGTCGGCCCATTGCGGGTGATCGAATCTCCTCAGCAGTTCTGCTGTTCGGGCAAGGTTCGAGGAGATCTTGCAGATGTCTTTCATGGCGCCAGTCCTGAGCGAACCATTTATCAACGTTCACAACGTTGGCGGAACCATGGTTCCAATCGACCGAGTAGCTGAGGCCATTCCAGTTACCACTGATCAATACCCAGTATTTAATGCTATGTACGAGGAAGACTTTCCGGTGGCAATCCATTAGGCAGCTGAATCTTCAGGCCGCGTGCGATCTGAATGCCTATGTAGAAGGCATCCCCCAGTACACCAGAAAGTTCAGGATCGTCGGCTTCAAACTCTTTGCTGGCCCAAACGCCGATGGTCAAATCGTGGAGCCGGGCTTTATCTTTTTCAACGCCTAGCAACACGTTCTTGATGAATTGCAACTGGATCAACGAGCTTGAATAAATCTGGAATTCTGGACAGCCGTTGTATCTCAGGGCGGTGATGGCTAGCGCATTGTCGATGTAGTCGAGGGCAGTTATCGGCGTTTTCAAGAGGCGGTCCCTCTCTGTATCAGCGCTTTGATTGCTGCGCGACGCCACGTATTGATCAAACATTCGAATCTGCTCGCCTTTCGTGGCAGAGTCCCGATAGGAATCAACATGTTTTCTATAGGTCAGGAATTGTTCCGATTGTGGTCCATGGGCCAGCAACGAAACAATGGCCGCACATTGTATGAGCCAATAGATTTCGAACGAGGATTCGGTGCCTCGACAATAACCAATATCTGTCCCTTTGCTGTACAAGTCACGAGCCAGTTGGCTGGCTTTATCGCGGTTTATCGTCGTCTCTGATGTCCATCCGGCCCGGTCATTTGCGATGACGAATACCCGATAGTGCTGCAACAGGAGGGCATCCACTAGCGTCAGGTCCGGGCAGGCCGGGGGCATCAACGGTACAAAAAACTCTGGTTCACGATTGATCGGTAGCCAGGACAGGTTCCTTTCCACTCGGGAAGGTGGCTTGTCCACTTCGGTCAAGGTGGCTGCATCGACAACCTGCTCGGTGGGGGCGGGTGGAGGAGCGGGCTTTTGTCCGAAAAAGGTTTTCAAGTGCTGCAGTAGTTTTGACATGGAGGTAGCCGTTCAAGGATTTTGATTTTGAGTAAAACTATCCGCTGACAAGAATTTCCAGGGAGTACTTGCCGTTTCAGCGATTCCCATAAATCACTTCATCCATCTCGTCATGGAGTGGGGCGCTTTCGAATAATTTTTGCGCCAAGTCCTGAATGTGTTCTGACCAGGCGACCGTTTTGACCCATTCTTCAGGCATGCCCGTCACCCCGTACAGCGCCCCGGCTATCTGGCCGGTGGTCGCTGCCACGCTGTCGGCGTCGTCCGCCAGATTGGCCGCCAACAGGATTGCATCCTTGAAGTTGTCGGTGTTCCAGACCGCCCACAGAGCTGCTTCCAGCGTATCGATGACGTAGCCGGAGGAGCGGATCTGATCGCGGGTTTTTTGTTTGTATTCGCCAGCGTTGATGATCAAGGGGCGGGGATACAAGGTGCGAATCATTGACGACAAGGTTTCTTCCTTGTCCGCGCCATTGAGGGCCAGGTGCAGTTGAGCGCCCAGCAGTTCGCAGCAATTTACGGCTTCTGCAGCCTTGTGAGTGCAACGGCTTTGTGCCGAGCTTTCCCGCCAGGTGCCGGACAAGGAGTGGCGACGGAAGATGGCGGTCGGTGCCAGCCTGATGATCGATCCGTTGCCGGCTGTGGATGGATGATCGTTGCCGTACCAGTCGACACCCTGCGCCAATCGACCTTCAAGCGCAGCGCGAGTGGCGTTGCCAATGTCAAAGCATTTTCCGTTATGGCTGTTTTCGCCATTTTTATACCAGCGACAAAGCCTCTGCGTGTAGTCGCGGAAATCGAATTTATTGTTTGCCACGTAAGTGTCTGCGAGAGCCAGTGCCATGCTCGTATCGTCAGTCCACTCACCCGGTTTCAGCTTGAAGGGGCCGCCGCCAACCATGTCACTGACATGTTCACGACCACGGGGCAGAAACTCGAGCGTTGTACCCACGGCGTCGCCAATCGCGAGCCCCAACAGGCAACCCTTGGCGCGGTCCAGCGCCTGCTCTTCAGTGAGGGTGCAAGGCCTGGAAGTCAGCCACTCAGGTTTCCTGTTCGGAAATCTGGGTGCGTCCGGCTGCAACATGTAATCCATGCGCTGGCGCAGTTGAGGAGAGGGCGGTGGGAGCAAGTGGTCGTATCGCTCAGTGTATTGGGTGAGCGCTTCGTTTGAGCTTCTGAGATCAATAAGGTTTTTTAACATCTCGGCACCAGGCAATGATCTGTTATGACGTATCGTATGAGTTCAGACGCGTTCAAATGCGTCCCATAACATCTGTCGAATAGCATCCAGTCTTGCGTTAGCTGCGGTTCGCTGTTCAGCGGTACCTCGATCAATGTAGACGTCTGAGAAACCTGATTTGCTGCCTGCCATTGTTCTATACATTGAAGTCGCTTTTGCCCATTCATTACTGTCCGGCAAAGGGTCCTCAGACAGTAGGCGGATTATCGCATTTATTCCTGAATCAAAATTTTGGCAGCTCTCACTGTGAAAGATTTCTTTGAGCGTGATCAGTAGTTCGGTCAGGTGTGAATTTGTCATGCGCTGCATCCGTCACGCCTATTAGTTGTGTTAACTATCCGACGTGTTCAAGTGACGTTGTTAGCTTCATGTTGTATCTGTGTTGGCTCCTGTTCAACTCAATAGATTTCAATGAGTAGCCGTCGTCACGCACCGTCATCGGCGGGAGCGACCTCTATCGTAGTCCTGGCGGGTGATCTCCTCACCGAAGCGCAGCGCTTCATTGTATAAACGGTTGTCATGAGGGACTGGTTGAGAACTCTCTTCGTTGCCGTAGAAACGTACGAATATCTGCTTCAAATGATGATCCCAGCGATAGGTGACTTCTTCGTATGGATAGTCAACATAAAAGTCTTCGTTAGCGAAACGCTCGCCCTTTTGAATTGCCATTCGATTCTCTCAACTCCGAGGGCTGAAGTTAATTACGTTTTATCCATTTTTGCTTTGAGGAGTTTATATGAACTCCACTCGCGGCCGCCTATAATTTCTACGTAAAAATTGGCGTAAGCTTTCTTTAGATCGCTGTTTTCTCTTAGATTGGTCTCTTCGAATAATCGATGGCCAGGTATTTCTCGAGGTTCAATATTTTGCGTTATTTTACCTTGCTCCACTGCTGATAAGAGTGGCTCCAACTGACTGTATAGCATTGCCGCAATGTCGCTCTTGTCTTTGCAGAGCTCAAGTTGTTCGCGTAGTTGGAGTGTGGCGATTTTTAGGTCGTCAATATTCATTTTTTTTCCTAGTTGTCGATTGTTCCCAGCAGTCTTTTAGTAGACCACTCATTGCGATTGGGAATCAAAAATTGATTGGCGCCACCCGTACGCACTATATTACCTCCGAACTCCGTCGTCGGTGCGACTTTACTGATGAATACCTCTGTAGGTTGAAGAGGGTGAATTTCGAAAATTGAATACTTCGGGGCTTCACTCACCAGAGGTAGCCCCAGTGAGTCGGCTAAGGTTTTACTGGATTTGGCAGATGCCTGCAATTCTTCCATGGTGGTAAAATAAGGAGAGTAATCGGTAATCTTTTCACCCACTGGTACGATTTTTACGAGCGGGGTTTCCATCGTGATGACTTTCGGAATTGTACTCCCTGACCCAATTTGTGCTACGGCACGCTCGAAAATTTCTTCAGTGGATGCTTTCGGATCTGATGCCCGGAGTTTGTCAAAATACAGCTGCCCTTCAGGACTCTCAAAAAACTCATTGATCTGTTTGGCGGAAAGGCCATGTGTATCAAAGGTTAACACCTTATTCTTTTTATCCTCCAGTGATACAAAGTCTGGATCTTGTTTAGCGTAATATTCACGCATTGTCTCTGGCTCGGCCTTCTGAAGGGGCGCCGGCTCCTTCACCCGCAACTCATCCCGAGCCAACAACTTCTGCTCATTCTTTGCCAACCAACCCGCCAGCTCCTTGTTCGATATCTCCGCCTGAAGCTTCGCACTGCGGGTCGCGATGTTTTCCATGCTGTTCATCACACCGGCTTTCATCTGGCCTCGGGTCAGGTAGGTGACGATGGCGGTGAGCAACAGGAGTACAAGCTGCTCCTGCCCGCGAGCCAGTTGTCGTGCCGCGCGTTCGATGCGTTCCTGTACCAGTGCAGCGGAGCCGCCGCTGGGATCGAGGCCGGACGGCTTGAGGCCTTCTTCGGCGTGCCAGGCCGTGGCGATGCCTTCCTGCAAGGTCGAGAGGCAGGCGGGCAGGCCCTGGTAAAAATATTCGGCGATGGCGGACAGGCCCAGACCCATGAGAATCAGGTTGCCGACCTGCAAGCCGATACCGGCCCCGGCAGCGGCTCCGGGGGCCGCACCGACGCCAAAGGCGAAGGCCCCCGCTGCGCCGCCGGCCACGGTGCCGATCGCCACGCTGCCGCCGAGAATCATCGAGACTTCTTTGACCAGTTGCAGCAGTACCGGCAGGATCTGCTCGATTTCAATCGAGGCCCACTTGCGCTTGAGGTCCATCTGGATGATCGGGTAAGAGAGGGTCATCGCCTGATGCACCGCATCGATGCGACGACCGCCCATGTAGCCGTAGGCCTGGCTCGCGCCATTGCTGACACGCCGGGTGAAGCCGTTCCAGTTGTCGTGCACGCTCTGCAAGCCGTCGTTGACGCCCTGGTTCAGCTCGTTGAATTTCTGGTCGAGGTTGCGTTCGACATCGGCCCAGCTGGGCACGTTGGCTAAAAGATCCATTTACTCGTCACTGTCCTTGGGGGTAAGGCGCTTCCTTGTTGCTGCGGTCGAGCTGTCGAATATCCGACTTCACATCATTGCCAAAGTGATGGCAATTAGCCGCACTTCAGACTGCGGGGCGGGTAGAAGATTTCAACATGGATCCCATTTTTGTTATTCGCGTTACATTCGGCAATGATGGCAATAAGGCATTAGTCGCCAACAAGTGGCCGCTAACTTCCCGTTCATCCTTGATATATCAGCGTTTCTGGCTGGCCAGTGTGGCGATAATTATTTTTCAGAGATTATCCTGAACTGAGTTCCAAGTGCGTGGAAGTGCGCGCATATATGGCGTCCGGGTTGACACAGTGCATGACATGGGTGTCTCCTTCCCGCGTTCGAGCATCTGTGATGCCTGCAAAAGTGTGACAAATTTCGCAAATATTTTACTGAATGATGGCACTTTCATACTGTCTTGCGGTCGCAGTTTCTGACGCCTGTTTCGTGTGAGGAATTTCACTCGGCGTTTAAACAAACCCGATGAAAATGAAGCGTTTTTAGAGGCAGTCGCTTACAAGACTTGCAAATTGCCACAGTCCGAAAACATGGGGCGGCGAGGTGTTCGCCCAGATCGATGATGTGGCAGACAGGGTTTTGACCCTCTTATCTGATTCGTTATGCGCAGTGGTTGAGAGAGGGCGGTAGCTTTCCACTGTTTTCAAGGAGATACACATGTTGATGGACCTTGCCGCAATGCTTTCCCCGCAGAATCGGCGCCTGTTCAAGTTCAAGAACCTCGCCAACCCCGAACAGCAATTGTTGCTTGAGTCCTTCAAGGGGACTGAAGGTCTGTCGCGTGCGTACAACTTCGAGTTGCTGCTGGTGTGCCAGGACTCCGGCGTCGAGCTGAAGTCGATGATGGGTCAGCACGTGGTTCTGGAAATCGAGCTGGCAGACACCACGCCTCGTTACCTGGCGGGCTACCTCACGCGTTTTGCCAGTATCGGTAGCGACGGTGGCATGGCCCGCTATACGGCGACCCTGAACCCCTGGTTCTCCATGCTGAAGAATCGTTTCGACACGCGCATTTTCCAGGGTTGCACGGTGGAAGATGTCGTCACCCAGGTGTTTGCCTTGTGCACCGCGTTTTCCCGGCACGAGTTCCGCCTGAGCAAGCCGCTCAAGCATTACACATACATCACCCAGTACCGCGAATCCGACTTCAACTTTGTCCAGCGCCTGCTGGAAGAAGAGGGGATGTTTTACTACTTCGAGCACACCGCCGAAGGCCACACCATGATCATCTGCGACGACTCCACTACGTTGGTGCCGTTGCCTGAGCAGCCGCAGATCCGTTTCCACACGGCATCGGTCACCGAGACCGCCGACTCCATCACCCAATGGAGCGGCAACCGCCAGTTGCAGTCGGGGAAAATCGCGGTCCAGACCTTCGATTATCGTCAGCCGTCCAACCGCTTGCCGGTCGCCATGAAGAGCCTGAACAAGCAGGGCGATGTCGACGAATTCGAAATCTATGACTTCCCCGGTCAATACACCCACGGCACCTACGACGAAGGTGAAGCGCTGCTGCGGTTGCGGGTCGAAGCGCTTGAGCTCAAGGGCAAGAGCTTTCATGGCGCCAGTAACTGCCGCGCGATGAAGCCCGGTTATACCTTTGAGCTGTTGCAGCATTACGATCACGATCAAGGCCCTGCCGATGAGCGTCAGTTCCTGCTGATGAGCGTCGAAAGCGAAGGCCACAACAACTACCTCAACGGGCACCAGGCCAGCTACTACAACACCTTCTCCTGCGTGCGCAAAAAGATCGTCTTCCGCCCTCAACTCACTACCCCGCGTCCGACCATCTCCGGCCCGCAAACCGCGATCATCGTCGGCCCGCCGGGGGAGGAAATCTTCACCGACGAACTCGGCCGCGTGAAGGTGCAATTTCACTGGGACCGCAAGGGCGAGCACAACGACAAGAGCTCCTGCTGGGTCCGCGTCGCCCAGTCCGGTGCCAGCGGCGGCTTCGGCAGCATCCAGATTCCCCGGGTAGGCGATGAAGTCGTGGTGGTGTTCCTCGACGGCAACCCCGACCGCCCGCTGGTCATGGGCAGCCTCTACAACAGCCAGAACACCCCGCCGTGGTCGTTGCCGGCGAACAAGACCCAGAGTGGTTTTTTGACTCGGTCGATGAAAGGTGACGGCGGCACGGCGAACTTCTTCCGCTTCGAAGACAAGGCCGGTGCCGAGCAGATCATCATGCATGCCGAGCGCAACATGGACACCGAGATCGAGGTCGATGAAGTCCATACCGTCGGTAGCAATCGCACGATTAAGGTCGGCGGCACGCACACCGAAACGATCAAGAAAGACACGGTGATGAATGTCCAGGAAGGCTCGCTGACGATTCAGGTCGACAACCAGTTCATTCAGGTCAGTGCCAATCAGCACATCATTCTTCAGGTGGGGGACAGCAGCATCACTCTCACGCCGGACGGCATCGAGATCAAAGGCAAGGCGATCACCACGACGAGCACCGGCACGACCCAGATCACCGGTTCCGAGGTCAGGGTCAATGACTGAGGTAATGGCGCCATGACCAGAGTCAGTCTCTACGATCGCATCTCCGAAAAGCGCATTGCGCAGGAGGAAGTCGAACGCCTTGCCCAGCAGAACGTGCTCCTCGTCCAGCCTGAGCCCGAGCCAGAACCCGAGCCGGTGGTGGCGCTGCAGGATACGCCCAGCAGTTTCACCTTCGCTGGTTTCAACCTGGCATTTCCGACGGGGTTCAACTTCCGCGAAGTCCAGACCACCCTCGAGCACGAAGGCGAGCCGGTCAACCTGACGATCAGGCGTCGTAATGTGCGACAGGGGCAGACCCTGGAGCAGCTTTTCGATGCCTCGGTGCAGGCGTTTCGCCAGGAGCATCCGGACGTGCGCATCATCCGCCAGCGCGATGTCAGCGTGGCCGGCAGTGCGGCGAAGTCCGTGGATCTGCATTTCAAGACCGGTCATGCCGATCGTCACGCGCGCCTTGTCGGTGCCCTGGTGCCTGTCGCCGGGCGTGACGATGGGCAATGGCTGAGCATTGCTTGCGAGATTGATCCGGCCCGGCCCGCGCTCAGTCTGTGGCTGGTTGATTTTGACGGCATGCTCGACGGCCTTGCCTTGCGCTGAACGCCTAATTTTTTTGATTCAAGGAAGTTACCCAGAATGGATTATGAGTTGCAGGAAGGCAGCATCGCGTTGCCGCAAGGTTTTCAGGACCGTACGGTAAACATGTTTGTGTTGGGGGCGAGTATTCCAGCGCCGTTGAGCATCACCATTTCCCGGGACACATTGCTGCCCGGCGAAGTGCTCAAAGCCTACGTCGAGCGTCAGATCAAAATGCTCGCGTCCAAGCTGCGTGGCTATACGCTGCTGGGCAAGAAGGCCGTTGCATTGTCGACCACGGCGCCGATCGAGGGCGTGCAGATCGATGCGTATTACATGACCGATGGCCGACCTTTCTATCAGCGCCAGGCGGCGTTTCTGATCGAGCCTGGACGCGCGATCATTTTTTCCACCACAGCCCAGGCTGACTTCAGCAGCGAGCAGAATCAGAACTGGATAGACTTGTTGGCGAGCTTTCAGCCTCGCCAGCCCGGCGGCCCCAAGACCGACTCCAGCGCACAGGAGTAACGGCCATGTTCGAAGCCGCAAGGTTTGGCGATGAACTGTCGCACACCAGCGCCCTGGGCGGGTTTCTCATCGGCGCGGCGCTTGGTATTGCGCTGATTGCCACGGTGGCGATCGCGACGTTCACCTGTGGGTTTGGCGTGGCCTTGTTGGCGGGTTTGGCCGCAGGCGTCGGAGGTAGCCTGCTCACCGCGGCCGGGGAGAAGATAGGCAGTATGTTTTCTTCACCCGCGGGGACGATCGTCACCGCGTCGCCCAACGTGTTCATCAACAGTCGCAAGGCTGCCCACGTCGAAAAGAGCACGGGGGCCTGCGACAAGCATCCCGGTCCGGTAAAGGTCGCCGAAGGTTCGACCAACGTCTTCATCAACGGTACGGCCGCCGCCCGCAAGGGCGACAAGATGACCTGCGGCGCGACGCTCTCCAGCGGCTCGGACAATGTCTTCATCGGTGGCGGAACCCATCGCTACCTGCCGGTGGACGACGAGATTCCCGGTTGGCTGCGGACCACGGTCGACATCCTCATGGCGGTCGCCGGTGCCGCGGGCGGTATCGCTCAATTGATCAAGGCCGGGACCCAGGCCGGCATGAAAGCCATCATGCCCTGCGCACTGAAATTCACCGCCGGGTTCGTCGCCGGTGAGGTTGCCTCGCGTTACGTCGTGGGACCGGCCATCGAGCGCGCGGTGGGTGGCCTGATCGGCAACCCCGTTGATGCCACCACCGGCCGCAAGGTCATTACCGACGAAACCGACTTCAGCCTGCCGGGCCTGATGCCGATCCAATGGTCCCGCTTCTATGCCAGCGACCTGAGCGTCGACAGTGTGCTCGGCAAGGGTTGGGTCTTGCCCTGGGAGCAAAGCCTGCGTCGCAGCGGCACCTTCGTGTACCTCACCGACAATCAGGGGCGCAGCGTTCCGTTCGTGGACGTGCAGCCGGGGGAGCGTATCTACAATCCCCATGAACAGGTGTATCTGGTCTGCACCGAGGGCGGTCATTATCTGCTGCAAACCCTCGACAACAGCTTTTTCTACTTCGGCGAAGTCGCGGACGACAATGTCCCGGTACCGCTGCAACGCATCGAAAACGCCCTGGGCCACTTCCTGCACTTCACCCGCACCGCCGAGGGCACGCTCACCGACATCAGCGCCACCGGGGGCGTGCGGGTGCACCTGCATTACGACAACCCGCTGGGCCGCCTGACCGACGTCAGGCGCGTGGTCGACAACGAGGCCGTTGAAACCCTGGTGCAGTACCGTTACGACGACAACGGACAGCTCGCTGAAGTGATCAACCGCAACGGCGATTCGCTGCGTCGTTTCAGCTACATCGACGGCATGATGGCCAGCCACAGCAACGCTCTGGGCCTGACCTGCAACTACCGTTGGGAACCCATCGAAGGCCAGCAACGGGTAGTGGAACACTGGACCAGCGATGGCGAACGTTTCCGGTTCCGCTACGACATCAAGGGCCGCACCACCCGGGTCACCGACGTGCTCGGGCGCGAAGCCGAGCTTCACTACAACACCGATCATCGCGTCACCGCCAGCCGCGATTTCGGGGGCGAGCACTACGTCATCAACATCGATGACACGGGCAACATGACCGGCCTGACGCTGCCTGACGGCAACAGGATCACGCTCAAGTACGACGAGTACGCACGGCTGCTCGAGGAGACCGACCCGCTCGGGCGCACGATCAAATACCGCTATCACCACCTGACCCCGCTGATCACGCAGGTGGACTACCCTGACGGCAGCACCTGGCAAGCCCGCTACGACGACAAGGGCAACCTCATCGCCGAAGTCGACGCCCTCGGTCACACCACCGAATACCTCAACGGCGACGACGGCCTGCCACACACCATCATCGACGCGACCCACAAGTCCAAATACCTGTGGTGGAACACCCTGGCCCAGGTCGAGCGCTTCCAGGATTGCTCGGGTAAAAACACCACGTATCGCTTCGACGAGCGCCAGCACCTGGTCGCCGTCACCGACGCGCTGGGCCAGACCACCACGCTGGAACGCAAACCTGACGGCGAAGTGCTGCGCATCCATCACCCGGACGGCAGCGCCGAATCCTTCACCTACAACGCCCTCGGCCAGGTGCTCAGCCACACCGACGGCAAAGGCCAGACCACGCGCCTGCTACGCACCGCCCGGGGCCTGCCGAGCAGCCGCCAGGACGCCAAGGGCCAGCGCATCCGCTACGAGTACGACCCGGCGATTCGCCTGACGGCACTGATCAACGAAAACAACGCGGCGTACCAGTTCGCCTACGATGCGTCCGACCGGTTGGTCGAAGAAAAGCGCATCGACAACCTGACCCGGCGCTTCAGCTACAACCTCGGCGGACATCTGACCCAGGTCGACGAAACCGGCTACGGCGAGCGCGGCGAACGGCCACAGCGCCGCACCGAATTCGAGCGCGACGCGATTGGCCGCCTGCTCGCCAAACTCAATACCGACGCGCGCCAGGACTACACCTACGACGACGCAGACCGCTTGCTCACCATCGAGCGCCTACCCACCGCCAACGGCAAAAAACTCGGCGTCAGCGCAGAAAAACTCGATTTTTCCTACGACCTATTGGGCCGTCTGATCAAAGAGACGACGCTCCAAGGCGCCTTGTCCTACGAATACGACCCCCTGAGCAACCTCACCACGCTGACGTTGCCCACCGGCCAACACCTCAATCACCTGTACTACGGCAGCGGCCACCTGCACCAACTCAACCTCGACGGCCAACTGATCAGCGACATCGAGCGCGACGACCTGCACCGCGAAGTCCTGCGCACCCAGGGCACGCTCACCAGCTGCTTCGGCTACGACGCGATGGGCCGCAAGAGCTGGCAGTTCGCCTCGCGCCTGCCGGCGGAAAAACTCTCGCGCCTCCACAACCCCGGCATCCAGCCCGACCTGCTGGTCGAGCACGCCTACAACCCGATCCACCGCCGTCACCAGTACGACCCGGCCGGCGAGTTGACCCGCACCCTCGACAAACTGCGCGGCGAGATCAAATACCAATACGAAGCCAACGGCCAGTTGCACAGCCGCGACACCGGCCAGCTGATCGACAGCGAAGAGTTCCGCTACGACGCCGCGGCGAACCGGCTGAACTTCAACACCAGCCAGTTTGACCACGTCAAGGACAACCGCCTCAAGCGCTGGCGGGATCAGGAATATGCCTACGATGCGTGGGGCAACCTGATTGAGAAACGCAGCGGGATGAACCGGCTGCAGACGTTCACGTATGACTGCGAAAACCGCCTCGTCAAAGCTGAGACGATGGTCAACGGCAAGCTGGAAAGTACCGGTTCGTATCGTTACGACAGCCTTGGGCGGCGGGTTGGCAAGGTGTCAGAGGTCGATGGCGTCACCGAGCAGAAGCATTTCCTGTGGCAAGGCTTGCGCATGTTGCGCGAGGAAACGCCGGGGCAGAGCAGTCTGTACATTTACGAGCCGGGTAGTTATGCGCCGTTGGCGCGGGTGGATCAGGCCGAGGGTGAGGAACAGAAGCTTTACTACTTCCACACCGACCAGATCGGTACGCCGCTGGAGATGACTGACCGGGAAGGGCAGATCGTCTGGCAGGCGACGTACAAGGCTTGGGGATCGCTGGAGCGATTGGACGTCAACAAAGTCGAGCAGAATCTGCGGTTTCAGGGGCAGTATTTCGATGAGGAGACAGGGCTGCACTACAACACGTTTCGGTATTACGATCCGGAGGTGGGGCGGTTTGTTACGCAGGATCCGATTGGTTTGTTGGGGGGGGGGAATCTCTATCAATATGCACCCAATACCACTGGTTGGATTGACCCGTTTGGCCTATGCAAAAGTTCTGCAAGTGGTGTTAAAGGCACAAATAAAGCACGGCATGATCTTGAGCGAAATGGATATAAGGTGGTTTCGGAAGAGGTGACGATGAAAGTTAATGGCAGTAGGGTTCGCGCCGATATAGTCGCTCAAGATGCACATGGGAGTTATCACGTATTCGAGGTTAAGCATGGTTCTGGTGGACTCACTAAGAATCAAAAAGCCGCTGGAGTCTATGATATGTCAAGTCCTGCCAACACTACGCAGCATCTGGGTGGTGGGACCATAAAACAATCGCAAGGCACAGCAGGCACATTCAAAGTTGATACTAAAGGTAAGCCTGGTAAGTCCTTAGGCGGCAAAGGCGCCGTTCATAATGCTACGTTCAATGTTTTGAAATATGGGTGATTTTATGAGTAAAGAAGATAGGGTTTATTTTGAGAGTGAGCTGCTAAAAGAGCTGAAGGGTCTTGAATGGCCAGGCTTGTCGATTAAGGCGGTAAAGGGAGGGGTTAAATTTCGCTGGGAAAAAAAATTAGTAGCTGAGCTTGATTTTCAGTATTTGGTAAATTCGAATGCATATGTCCTGAATGGCATAGTCTTCGGGGGGCCTATTTTTGACTGTTCTTCTGAGGTCAATCCTCCTTATAAAAGCAATTTGGGTAGTGCTGCGTGTTTCTCATTTACAACATCAGGAAGACAAGATAAAAAATTCGGCACAAGTATATATGGCACCATAAGTGTGCCTAAGCGAGAGGATGCTGGTGCGATATGTGCGCATATCCGGCGCGCGCTTGAAAGCCACTATGTCCCCCTCATGGCAGGGTGCATACTGCCAAGCGCCCGGACTATTGATGATGTGCTGGCATCTCCGACTGACTATGCATATCCCGCGTTATTTATTCATTGTGCTGTTGCTTATAATTCAGGAATCATCAGCAGCGAAAATCTTGAGAAGGTTAAGTTAAATAAAAAGATAATTAAGAATAAAGATTTTGATTTGGGGCTTTTGAGCAGCTTATAGTATTGTTGGCTGTACATTAGCTTAGGTGTTGACACTATTGAGAGTTGAGAGTGTCAGCTCGAGTATTTCCTGCATTCGTTTTTGGTTTGCTCTTTAATAATTTAATTAAAAGTGGTTGCGAGGTTAGCGCAGCCACTTACCCCGCTATGAACGGAGACCCTTCTGGCAACGTATTCATTGGCGGTGGCACACACCGCTATCTGCCGGTGGACGACGAGATCCCCGGCTGGCTGCGAGCCACGGTCGATATCATCATAGCAGTCGCCGGTGCGGCGGGCGGTATCGCTCAATTGATCAAGGCCGGGACACAGGCCGGCATGAAAGCCATCATGCCCTGCGTGTTGAAATTCACCGCCGACTTCGTCGCGGGTGAGGTTGCCAGTCGCTACGTCGTAGGACCGGCTATCGAGCGTGCAGTCGGCGGTCTGGTCGGCAACCCTGTCGATGCCACCAGCGGCCGCAAGGTCATCCCTGACGAAACTGATTTCAGCCTCCTAGGCCTGATGCCCATCGACTGGTCACGCTTCTACGCCAGCGACCTGACCGTCGACTGTGTGCTCGACCGGGGCTGGGTATTGCCCTGGGAACAAAGCCCGTGTCGCAGTGGCAGCTTCGTCTACCTCACGGATAACCAGGGGCGCAGCGTGCCCTTTGTGGATGTGGAACCCGGTGATCGCATCTATAACCCCTATGAGCAGCTCCACCTGGTCCGCACCGAAGGCGGCCACTACCTGCTGCAAACCCTCGACAACCTGTTCTTCTACTTCGGCGAGGTGCCGGACGACAGCAGCGATGTCCCGCTGCAACGCCTGGAAAATGCCCTCGGGCATTACCTGCATTTCACCCGCACGGCTGAAGGCCGGTTGACCGACATCAGCGCCACGGGTGGTGTTCGGGTGCACCTGCACTATGACAACCCGCTGGGGCGCCTGACCGACGTCAAGCGCGTCGTCGACAACCAGGCGGTTGAAACCCTGGTGCAGTACCGCTATGACGACAACGGCCAACTCATCGAGGTGATCAATCGCAACAGCGATTCGATGCGCCGCTTCAGCTACGCCGATGGTGTGATGGCCAGCCACAGCAACGCCCTGGGCCTGAGCTGTCATTACCGCTGGGAAACCATTGAAGGCCAGCTGCGTGTGGTGGAGCACTGGACCAGCGATGGCGAACACTTTCACTACCGCTACGACTTCAAGCACCGCACCTCGTGGGCCACTGACGCACTGGGGCGCGAGCTCCAGATCCACTACAACGAAGATCGCCGCGTGATTGCCAGTCGTGACTTCGGCGGTGAGCAGTACGCTATCGACCTCGACGAAGCGGGCAACATGACCGGTCTCAAGCTGCCGGATGGAAACCGGTTGGGGTTCAAGTACGACAACTTTTCGCGTTTGCTTGAAGAAACCGACCCATTGGGCCGACAGATCAAATACAAGTACCACCTCGGTACTACGCTGGTCACAGAAACGACCTTCCTGGACGGCAGCACCTGGCAAGCCCGCTACGACGACAAGGGCAACCTCGTCGCCGAAGTCGACGCCCTCGGTCACACCACCGAATACCTCAACGGCGACGACGGCCTGCCACACACCATCATCGACGCGACCCACAAGTCAAAATACCTGTGGTGGAACACCCTGGCCCAGGTCGAGCGCTTCCAGGATTGCTCGGGTAAAAACACCACGTATCGCTTCGACGAGCGCCAGCACCTGGTCGCCGTCACCGACGCGCTGGGTCAGACCACCACGCTGGAACGCAAGCCCGACGGCGAAGTGCTGCGTATCCATCACCCGGACGGCAGCGCCGAGTCCTTCACCTACAACGCCCTCGGCCAGGTACTGACGCACACCGACGGCAAAGGCCAGACCACGCGCCTGCTGCGCACCGCCCGGGGCCTGCCGAGCAGCCGCCAGGACGCCAAGGGCTAGCGCATCCGCTACGAGTACGACCCGGCGATTCGCCTGACGGCACTGATCAACGAAAACAACGCGGCGTACCAGTTCGCCTACGACGCGTCCGACCGGTTGGTCGAAGAAAAACGCATCGACAACCTGACCCGGCGCTTCAGCTACAACCTCGGCGGGCACCTGACCCAGGTCGACGAAACCGGCTACGGCGAACGCGGCGAACGGCCACAGCGCCGCACCGAATTCGAGCGCGACGCGATTGGCCGACTGCTGGCCAAACTCAATGCCGATGCCCGTCAGGATTACGTGTACGACGACGCTGATCGCCTGCTGTCGATCCAGCGCCTGCCGACCGCGCAGGGCAAGCAACTCGGCGTCAGCGCAGAAACGCTCGAATTCTCCTACGACCTGCTCGGCCGCCTGATCCAGGAGACTACGGCGCAAGGCGCCTTGTCCTACGAGTACGACCCACTGAGCAACCTCACCACGCTGACGTTGCCCACTGGCCAACACCTCAATCACCTGTACTACGGCAGCGGCCACCTGCACCAACTCAACCTCGACGGCCAGCTCATCAGCGACATCGAGCGCGACGACCTGCACCGCGAAGTCCTGCGCACCCAGGGCACCCTCACCAGCTGCTTCGGCTACGACGCGATGGGCCGCAAGAGCTGGCAGTTCGCCTCGCGCCTGCCGGCGGAAAAACTCTCGCGCCTCCACAACCCCGGCATCCAGCCCGACCTGCTGGTCGAGCACGCCTACAACCCGATCCACCGCCGTCACCGCTACGACCCGGCCGGCGAACTGACCCGCACCCTCGACAAACTGCGCGGCGAGATCAAGTACGAGTACGAAGCCAACGGCCAGTTGCACAGCCGCGACACCGGCCAGTTGATCGACAGCGAAGAATTCCGCTACGACGCGGCCGCGAACCGGCTGAACTTCAACACCAGCCAGTTCGACCACGTCAAGGACAACCGCCTCAAGCGCTGGCGGGATCAGGAATATGCCTACGATGCGTGGGGCAACCTGATTGAGAAACGCAGCGGGATGGGCACGCTGCAGACGTTTCGTTATGACTGTGAGAATCGGTTGGTGCGGGCCGAGACGTTGGTCAACGGCAAGCTCGTAAGTACCGGTTCGTATCGGTACGACAGTTTGGGGCGGCGGATTGCCAAGGTTTCAGAGATCAACGGTCGGACCGAGCAGAAGCACTTTTTGTGGCAAGGCCTGCGGATGCTGCGCGAGGAAAGTCCGGGGCGGAGCAGTCTGTACCTGTATGAGCCGGGGAGTTATGCGCCCTTGGCGCGTGTCGACCAGGCGGAGGGTGGGGAGCAGCAGCTTTACTACTTCCATACCGACCAGATTGGTACGCCGCTGGAAATGACGGACCGTGAGGGGCAGATTGTCTGGCAGGCGACGTACAAGGCTTGGGGTTCGGTTGAGAAGCTGACGGTCAATGACGTCGAGCAGAACCTGCGGTTTCAGGGGCAGTATTTCGATGAGGAGACGGGGCTGCACTACAACACGTTTCGGTATTACGATCCGGAGGTGGGGCGTTTTGTTACGCAGGATCCGATTGGGTTAGATGGGGGATATAACTTATATAAATATGCGCCCGGTCCTACTGGATGGATCGATCCACTGGGGCTTTGCTCCAAGGCGCTAAGTAACAATATGACAAAAGGTGGAACACCCCGCCCCGCAAACTCAGCTGCACATCATATCGTTGGTGATACCGCTAAGCTTGCAGCTCCTGCGAGAGCGGTCCTGGCAAAGCATGATATTCATGTGGATGATGCGGTCAATGGAGTGTTTTTGCCTAATCGTAATAACATTGACTCGAGTGTGCCGGGGATCTTGCATAATGGTAAGCATCCAAATTCTTATTTTGAGAATGTTAACCAGCTTATAATTAGTGCGGATAAGGCTGGTGGTAAGCCGATGGTTTTGAAGACGATTGATAGAATTCGTAATACATTGCTTACGAGTCCGCGCGATGCGCAGTGGTCTGGATTATTTGGGTGATTTATGAAGATTTATTCAATAACACAAGATGATAAATACAAAACATTGATCGATGCGGATCAGGTGGAAAGTCTGCAGGAATTCGCTACAAAGCTGGCATATGGTGAAGTGATTTTAGAGTCTGAGAGACAGGCTTTTTGTGTCGTCTATAATAGTGATGATAAAAATAAGCCGGCACTTTCTGATTTTTTTACTTTTTTCAGGCCGATCTTGGTTGTCTCGGAAAAAGCATATGATGCGCTTGATTTTTTGCAGACTTTTCCTAGGGTTAAGCTGCTCGGGCCACGTGCAGGGGATGTCGCAATATTCATTGCCGAGCTTCTATCAAATGCATTTGATATTGATCAATCCGATTACGATAGGGGGGAGGGTGGTTACGTCGTTTATAAGGCGGTATTAAAAATTCCAGAGAGTTACACGGGAGAAATTTTCCGCATTCCTGAAAATCCGCAAGTGCTATATGTCAGTCAAGTGTTCAAGGACGCTGTAGAGTCACTAGGCCTAAGAGGGCTCGCTTTTAAGGAAGTTGCTCGGAGTTATTGAAGGGACTGTGAGGTGTGCAGAGGTTGTATTGAAATGGTGGTTTTTGTTTCGGAAGTAGATGTGTTTTTGTATGGATAGGGAGAAGTAGCATGTATTCAAGGAATATGCTGACAGGGATGTTGATGTTGGTAGGGGTTTTTCTGAGCGGATGTGACAAATCCGACAACACCCAAGACGTTGCGACCCACAATCAGGAGCATTTGGAGGCGCGGAACTCAAGCCAGGCAGAGATAGAAAAATACAATATTTATGTCGAGGCCGCGAACAGGGGCGGGGATTTCGTCACCACACTGGAGAAGCGTAGGGCCGAATATTCGGAAACCCTCGCGTCAGAAAAGAAACTGACGAGTTATTACATCTTCAACAGTTATGATATCAGCATTCTGCAAGATAACTTTAACAAAGCATTGGAACTCTCTTACCCGATGCCAGAACTGGATGGACCTGCGAAAGGCATGCTTGTAGCGCTCGCAAAATTGCAGCCTGTCCACGCAGAACTCGCCAATTATGCCAATTCCAAGGGATACCTGGCCGATGACGGAAAAAAAGCCAGAGAAATGGAGCCATTGCTGGATGCAGCCTTGGAAGCCGTTGCCGTTGAGCAGGCGAAATTTTATGCCGGTATTAACAAGCTCGACGAAATAAATACCCAGACAGCCTTTGATAGCGCCGAGAAAGACAGCCTGGGTTATTACCGTGCAGGCATCGTGCTTTACGCCAAGCAATCCGTTCGATTGTCTGGCGATTTTTTCCAGTCATCTGGTGCGCAGGAAGCTACCAAACATTTTGAAAACAGCCTGAATAAGACCGCCCAAATGATCGATGGTTGGGACAAGAAGGGCAAGGCTCAGACACCAGCTCTCAAATGCAGTGTCTTGCTCAGTGATTTGAACCGTTTTGTCGGTAAAGGGCGTGAAGCGATCAACACGGCGAGAAGCGGTGGCTACAAGCCTGATGAGCAACGACAAATGATGTGGAAAATGAATAATCCCATCGAGCGAGATGCCAAGACTTTTGGGCAATCCTTTGACTCTGTGATCAATGGGCTGAACCGTACAACCTGTATCTGAAGGTTTGCAATGGAGTCGACAGTGTTCGCAGGCAACGCCTCTTAATGAAAGATAGTCGTCTGGATTACGTTGTTTTTTACAATCAACCACTAGGGAAGTAACCATCTCATGCAGCAATCACCCAAACCCGCTTCAACGGTGACAGGTCAACTGATCTCTACCTTCCGTCACGGTAAAGGCTTTCTGGTCTTCTTGCTGTTGCTCGCAATTGTCCTGTTCTGTATGGCGGGATTTGTGTTGTACCTGGGTACCATACTGCCGGTGGCCAGTTCCGGGGCGAACACCAGTCGTGGTTCCAGTCCGCAGTTGTTGATCTATTCAGTCAGTGGCCTGTTGGTCGTCACTTCGGCGGTCTTGTTCGGGCTTTATCCGTGGCAGAAGAAGTTGCGCGGAACCCATTATGAGGTTTACGAGCACGGCATTGTTGCTGTCAGTGGAAAGCAGCAACAATATACGGCGTTTACTGAAATAGAAGACCTTTACCTGTTCAGTTCAGGGCAAACCGTATTCACTGGCCTGATCACCAACCTGGCGTACCGTCGTAACGAAAGCGAGCCGTTTCATCGCGTCATCGAGTCGCTGAAAGGCTTTCAGGAATTCCAGCAACTGGTGCGTGAGTTGCATGTTCGCGAGTGTCTGCTGGTTGTGATGAACAAACTTGAGTCTAACGGCGCAGTGACCTTCAAGTATGTGCCGACCGGGCAGGTCTGGCGCAAGCGAGTCTCGGGGGACTTCCTGAATGTCGTCACTCAAACAATTATTGTGACACGCGAGTTTCTGGAAGTTGACGGACGTAAAGTCCCGGTGTCGGCCCTTGCTTCAGTCAATTTGAACGCCTGGAGTGAGAAGGTCACTCTGAAAGACGAGGCTGGGAATCAGATTCTATCAACGGTGTGCACCGGCATCATGAGTCATGACCTGTTCCTTACGACGCTGGAGGTGCTGCTGGATGCTCAACGGGCAAGCAGCGGTGAGACTGTTGAGAGTCTGGCCTGAGAATCCCAGAGCACCGTCAGGCTGAACAATACAAAAAAACCGGCTGATCAGGCCGGTTTTTTTGAGGGCGGTGGTAGAGCAACGTATTCAGGCAGTGCGATTCTGGATCAGACGATCCGAGCCACCTTCGGCAATCCGATTCTGCAGCAGTTTGTCCGAACCACCTTCAGCAACGCGATTCTGCATCAGTTTGTCGGAGCCACCTTCAGCCACGCGATTCTGCAGCAGTTTGTCAGAGCCACCTTCAGCGACGCGGTTCTGCAGCAGCTTGTCGGAGCCACCTTCAGCGACGCGGTTCTGCAGCAGTTTGTCGGAACCGCCTTCAGCCACGCGATTCTGCATCAACTTGTCGGACCCATCGGCGGCGACGCGGTTCTCGATCAGGCGATCGGAACCACCTTCAGCCACACGGCTTTCAATCAGACGATCCGAGCCGCCTTCAGCGACCACAGGTTGAGCAGAAGTTGCGGCAAAAGCGTTAACTGCGAAAACCGAGAAAGCGATGCTGAGGAGGGTCTGGCGTTTCATGATCGTGTGCTCCGGGGTGCTTATGGGTTGGTATGGAGCAGATGTTACGCCGTGGATTTTTTATGAGAACTTCATTGAGTTGATGGTGACTATTGATGCAGTCAATGGATGATTCGGTGCCCCCCCCTGTGGGAGCAAGCCCGCTCCCACAGGTTTTTGCAGTGGCCACAGGGGGCGGTGGTGTCAGCGGGAAATGAGGCCGTGGTCGATGGCGTATTTGACCAGCGCCGCCGGTTTGTCGATGTTGAGCTTGCGCCGGATGCTCAGGCGGTGTGTTTCCACCGTGCGCACGCTGATGTCCAGTTCCCGGGCCATTTCCTTGTTGTTCAGCCCTTGCGCCATCTTCGACAGCACCTGGCTTTCCCTCGGGGTCAGTTCGTTGTCGGTGTTCTTGTCGGCGATCAGCCGCTGGGCGATGTCGGCGCTGTAGAAGGTGCCGCCGCTGGTGATGGCTTCGATGGCGGCGATGATTTCCCGTGACGGGGCGTTTTTCAGTACGTAGCCGCTGGCGCCGGAGCGGACCGACTCACTGACGTATTCGTAATTGTCGTACATGCTCAGCACCAGCACCTTGAGCGACGGGTACTGGCTGCGCAGCACGCGGGTCAGTTCCAGGCCGTTCATGTCCGGCAGGCTGATGTCGACCAGCAGCAGGTCCGGCTGGCAGCGCCCGACCATGTCGATGGCGTCGGCGCCGTTTTCCGCTTCGCCGACCACTTCCAGGGGCGACATCACGGCCAGCAGTGCCTTGATGCCGTCGCGCACCAGGGAGTGATCGTCGACCAGGGCGATGCGGATCGGGGAGGGCAGGTTCATCGCAGCTATTCACTCTTGTAGTGGTGGGGCCGGCTCAGTGTTTTGCGCCAGGCTTCATCGGCAGTCGTACGTCCAGCTCGCTTCTGCCCGGCATCGAGATCAAGTCGAAGCGCCCGCCATAATGTTCGACGCGTTCGCGGATGTTACGCAAGCCAATGCCGGCCTGACGCCGTTCGACCTGGGCGACATTGAAACCGATGCCGTCATCGACCAGCGTCAGCCGCACGGACTCGTCGCAGCCGCGCAGTGTAATGGACACGTGCTTCGCCTGGGCGTGGCGTTCGATATTGGTCAGGCCTTCCTGGACGATGCGAAACAGCGACACTGCCGCGCCGTCGACCAGTTGGCAGTCGAATTCATTTTCGTTGTAGGTCACGGTCAGCCCGCTGCGCTGCTCGAATTCCGCGGCCAATTGACCGATGGCCGCCGGCAGGCCGAGGGTGTCGAGCAAGGATGAGCGTAGGTCATGGGAGAGGCTGCGGACTTCACCGATGGCATCGCCCAGACGTTCGGTGGCGTCCTTCAGGGTGTTCAGGCCCTTGTCTTGGGCTTGTCCGCTTTCGAGCAGATGGCTGGCCAGTTCGAACTGGAACTTGATCGAGACCAACACCTGGCTGACGCCGTCGTGCAACTCGCGGGACACCCGGGATCGTTCCTCTTCCTGCAGGCTGACGATGCGCTGGGTCAGGCGCTGCAGTTTCTTGTCCGCCAGGCGATGCTCGCTGACGTTGAGGGTCATGCCGGTGGCGAAGACGAACAGCACCGCGACCAGGGCGACCACGGCAATCGCCATCATGGTCTTGCGGATGCCCATGGCCACTTCGGCACGGGCCTGCTGGGTTGCGCGCTCTACGTCTTCGAGGTAGATGCCGGTGCCGAGCATCCAGCCCCAGCGGTCGAGCATCACCACGTAGGCGAGCTTGTCGGTCACCTGGCCGGAGGAGGGCTTGTTCCAGGCGTAGCGTTGGAAGCCTTCGCCCGATTGCGCGCTTTTGAGCAACGCCTGAATCACCGGCAGGCCGTGGGGATCCTTCATGTCCCACAGGTACTGGCCCACCAGGTCCGACTGGCGCGCATGCATCAGGCTGCGGCCTTCGTGGTCGTAGACGAAGAAGTAGCCGTTGATGCCGAAGCTGAGCTTGCGCAGTTCTTCCAGCACTTGCTGCTGGGCACGGGCGTCGCCATGGCCGTCGTCGTACAGCGGGGCGATCAGGCTCTGGGCCATTTCCACGTAGTTTTTCAGTTCCGCGCGTTTGCTCGCCAGAATGCTGTCTTCAATCAGTTGCGCCTGTTGATCGCCCAATTGGCGGTTGAGGGAAATCACCAGCGCGCAGATGACGGCAATGGCCAGCACCAGCGGCAGAATCCCGAGGGCGACGATCTTGTGTTTGAGCTGCATGTTGACTCCTGCCCGCGCGAAGGCTGGGGATCATATGCCAAAGATACACAGCATTGTTGGACGCAATGACCATTGGCGGGTGAGGTCATTCAGTTGGAATGCTGAACCTGTGGGAGCGGGCTTGCCCGCGATGAGGCCATAACATTCAACATCTATGTCGACCGTCAGGCCGCCATCGCGGGCAAGCCCGCTCCCACAGGGGATCTATGGCGTCTACGTAGTACTACGTAGAGACCACGTACGTAGTAACGCGGATTTATTTGTGGACGGCATGCGCAGATATTGGGCCAGCTCCGCAATGCGGACACAATTATAAAAATTACCGCCGCAGTCACTGGCTGTCGGCAGGAGACACGCTATGCCCCGTCTGGCTAAACACCTCGCCTGGTTTGCCGTGGCTGTCCTGGGAGCGATTGCGCTGAGTGTCGTGGCCCTGCGCCGCGGCGAAGCGATCAACGCCCTGTGGATCGTAGTCGCAGCCGTCGCCATCTACCTCGTTGCCTACCGCTATTACAGCCTGTTCATCGCCAACAAAGTGATGCAGCTCGATCCCACTCGGGCCACGCCGGCTGTGCTCAATAACGATGGTCTGGACTATGTGCCGACCAACAAACACGTGCTGTTCGGTCACCACTTCGCGGCCATTGCCGGTGCAGGTCCGCTGGTCGGGCCGGTACTGGCGGCGCAGATGGGCTACCTGCCCGGCACCCTGTGGCTGATCGCCGGCGTGGTGCTGGCCGGTGCGGTGCAGGACTTCATGGTCCTGTTCATGTCCACCCGCCGCAACGGCCGCTCCCTGGGCGATATGGTCCGTGAAGAAATGGGCCGCATCCCCGGCACCATCGCGCTGTTCGGCTGCTTCCTGATCATGATCATCATCCTCGCGGTGCTGGCGCTGATCGTGGTCAAGGCCCTGGCCGAGAGCCCGTGGGGGATCTTCACGGTGATGGCGACCATCCCGATCGCGATGTTCATGGGCATCTACATGCGCTACATCCGCCCGGGCCGCATCGGCGAGATCTCGGTGATCGGCGTGCTCTTGCTGCTCGGTTCGATCTGGCTCGGCGGGCAGATTGCCGCGGATCCGGTGTGGGCCAAGGCCTTTACCTTTACCGGTATCCAGATCACCTGGATGCTGATCGGCTACGGTTTCGTTGCCGCCGTGTTGCCGGTGTGGCTGATCCTGGCGCCCCGTGACTACCTGTCGACCTTCCTGAAAATCGGCACCATCGTGGCTTTGGCCATCGGTATCCTGGTGACCATGCCCGAGCTGAAAATGCCGGCCCTGACCCAATTCATCGACGGCACCGGCCCGGTCTGGAAGGGCGGTCTGTTCCCGTTCCTGTTCATCACCATCGCCTGTGGCGCGGTGTCGGGTTTCCACGCGCTGATCGCTTCCGGCACCACGCCGAAGTTGCTCGCCAATGAGGGGCATGCCCGTTACATCGGTTACGGCGGCATGCTGATGGAGTCCTTCGTGGCCATCATGGCCATGGTCGCGGCGTCGGTGATCGATCCGGGCGTGTACTTCGCCATGAACAGCCCGGCGGCCGTGGTCGGCGCCGATGCGGTGGCCGTTGCGCAAACCGTCAGCAGCTGGGGCTTTGCGATCACGCCGGAAGCGTTGCAAGCGGTGGCCCACGACATCGGGGAAACCACCATCCTGGCCCGTGCCGGCGGTGCGCCGACCCTGGCGGTGGGGATCGCGCAGATCCTGCACCAGCTGTTGCCGGGCGAGAACACCATGGCGTTCTGGTACCACTTCGCGATCCTGTTCGAAGCACTGTTCATCCTGACTGCGGTCGACGCCGGTACCCGTGCCGGGCGCTTCATGCTTCAGGATTTGCTCGGTTCGTTCGTGCCGGCCCTGCGCCGCACCGAGTCCTGGACCGCCAACCTGATCGCCACCGCCGGTTGCGTGGCCATGTGGGGTTATCTGCTGTACCAGGGCGTGATCGACCCGCTGGGCGGCATCAACACCTTGTGGCCGCTGTTCGGCATCTCCAACCAGATGCTGGCCGGTATCGCGCTGATGCTCGGCACCGTGGTGCTGATCAAGATGAAGCGCCAGCGTTATGCCTGGGTCACCTTGCTGCCGGCTGTGTGGTTGCTGATCTGCACCACCACCGCCGGCTTCATCAAGCTGTTCGATGCCAACCCGGCGATCGGCTTCCTCGCCCTGGCGAAGAAGTACAGCGATGCCCTGGCCAATGGTCAGGTGCTGGCCCCGGCCAAGAGCATCGAGCAGATGCAACACGTGATCTTCAACGCCTACACCAACGCCACGCTGACCGCGCTGTTCCTGTTTGTGGTGTTCAGCATCCTGTTCTTCGCACTCAAGGTCGGTATCGCCGCCTGGGGCAGCAAAGAGCGTACGGATAAAGAAGCGCCATTCCAGGCGCTGCCGAATGCATAGGCGAGGAGCGCAGCATGTTCAATGACCTGAGTCGCCTGGGCAAATACCTCGGTCAGGCCGCGCGCCTGATGGTCGGCATGCCCGACTACGACAACTACGTCGAGCACATGCAGAGCAAGCACCCGGACAAACCGGTGATGGACTACGAGGCGTTCTTCCGCGAGCGCCAGGAGGCCCGTTACGGCAGTAAAGCCGGACCCAAGTGCTGTTGAGTGAGCAAAAAAAAACCGGCTGAAAGGCCGGTTTTTTATTGCCTGGAGCAAAGTCCCGAGTGATGGAGGCCGCGCGGCGATCCGAATCGTCGCCGATCCTGTTGTCCCGGGTCAGTCATGGGGCCTTGTCATTCTTTCGCCCGTGAGGCTGATGATCCGGCTTGGCGATCTTGAGTGCCCGGTCGGCGGCCTTGGCGTTATGCACCAGGCGACAGAGCACGGCGACGACGATGATCGCCAGCACTACCCAGATGACAATGGCTTTCACGTACATGGCGAAACCTCTCGCGCAAAACGATCCTTCCGATCGCCGACGTCCCTGTAGCAATAGTATTAATCCATTGTGGCAGGTGTTGCTGATCTTGCATCGCGTGACTGATTTGCGCTGTTTATCAGCTATCTCCACGGATGAAGCGACAGTTTCCCGGACCGGTACTTTAATGGAGGGTCTGGAGCGACTGATCGCGGGGCTGTCATAGCCTCAAGGCTATGGATCCCATACCGAAAAGCTATTTCATCAATCGGTGATCCGGATCCACGCTCAAGGGTGGTTAGCTGAAAACAAAATCAAGAGGAGATGCCATGTCAACTGAATCGAAATGCCCGTTCAATCACGCCGCTGGCGGTGGCACGACGAACCGCGACTGGTGGCCGAACCAACTGAACCTGAAGATCCTGAGTCAACACTCGCCCAAGTCTGACCCGTTGGGGGGCGACTTCAACTACGCCGAAGCCTTCAAGAGCCTGGACTTCCAGGCGCTGAAAAAAGACCTGACGGCGCTGATGACCGATTCCCAGGACTGGTGGCCGGCGGACTTCGGCCACTATGGGCCTTTCTTTATCCGCATGTCCTGGCACGCCGCAGGCACCTATCGCACCGGTGACGGGCGGGGCGGCGCCGGTTCCGGCCAGCAACGCTTTGCACCGCTCAACAGCTGGCCGGACAACGTCAGCCTCGACAAGGCCCGCCGGCTGCTGTGGCCGATCAAGCAAAAGTACGGCAACAAAATCTCCTGGGCCGACCTGATCGTCCTCACCGGCAACGTCGCCCTGGAATCCATGGGCTTCAAGACGTTTGGTTTTTCCGGTGGTCGCGCGGATGTCTGGGAACCGGACGAAGACGTTTACTGGGGTTCTGAAAGCAAATGGCTGGGCGGTGACTCGCGTTACGGCAAAGAAGACAAACCGGTGCAGAAACCCGGCGATGTGCCCTTGGTGGCTGAGCCCGGCAGAAACGAGGACAGCCGTACCGAAAATGGCCGCAATCTGGAAAACCCCCTTGCTGCGGTGCAGATGGGCCTGATCTATGTGAACCCGGAAGGCCCGGAAGGCGAACCGGACCCGGTCGCCTCGGCCAAGGACATCCGCGAAACCTTCGGCCGCATGGCGATGAACGATGAGGAAACCGTGGCATTGATCGCCGGTGGCCACGCCTTCGGCAAGACCCACGGCGCCGGGCCCGCCGACCACGTCGGGCCGGAACCTGAAGCCGCCGGCCTGGAGCTGCAAGGCCTGGGCTGGAAGAGCACATTCGGCACCGGCAAAGGGGCCGACGCCATCACCAGCGGCCTGGAAGTGACCTGGACCACCACGCCCACCAAATGGAGCAACAACTACCTGGAAAACCTGTTCGGTTTCGACTGGGAACTGACCAAGAGCCCGGCCGGCGCCCATCAGTGGAAACCGAAGAACGGTGCCGGTGCCGGGATCATTCCGGATGCCTTTGATCCGTCCAAACGTCGTGATCCGACCATGCTGACCTCGGACCTGGCCCTGCGTTTCGACCCGATCTACGAACCGATCGCCCGACGCTTCCTGGCCAACCCCGATCAACTGGCCGATGCCTTCGCGCGCGCCTGGTACAAACTCATTCACCGTGACATGGGCCCGCTCTCGCGCTACCTCGGCCCGGAAATGCCGGGCGAGGAACTGCTGTGGCAAGACCCGATCCCTGCCGTCGATCATCCGCTGGTCAACGACAGCGATGTGGCGGGCCTGAAAAGCAAGGTCCTGGCGTCCGGCCTGTCGGTGTCGCAGCTGGTATCGACGGCGTGGGCCGCCGCGTCCACCTTCCGTGGCTCCGACAAACGCGGCGGTGCCAACGGCGGGCGCCTGCGCCTGGCGCCGCAGAAGTCCTGGCCGGCCAACCAGCCGGAGCAACTGGCCAATGTGCTGGCCAAACTTGAAGGCATCCAGAAGGAGTTCAACAGCGGCGGCAAGAAAATCTCCCTGGCCGACCTGATCGTGCTCGCCGGTGGCGCGGGTGTCGAACAGGCGGCGAAAAACGCCGGCCACAGTGTGACGGTGCCGTTCACCCCGGGACGCACGGACGCCAGCCAGGAACAGACCGATGTCGAGTCCTTCGGTTTCCTTGAACCGATTGCCGACGGCTTCCGTAACTACCTGAAAACCCAGTACCGCGTGCCCGCCGAATCCTTGCTGATCGACAAGGCACAACTGCTGACGCTCAGCGCACCGGAAATGACGGTACTGCTGGGCGGCCTGCGGGTGTTGAACACCAACGTCGGCCAGAGCAAACACGGTGTGTTCACCCAACGGCCGGAAGCGCTGACCAATGACTTCTTCACCAACCTGCTGGACATGGGCGTGGAGTGGAAACCGGTGTCGGATGCCCAGCAGGAGTTTGAAGGGCGTGATCGCAAAACCGGTGCGGTGAAGTGGACGGGCACCCGGGTTGACCTGGTCTTCGGCTCCAACGCGCAATTGCGTGCGCTGGCCGAAGTCTATGCCAGCGCCGATGCGCAGCAGAAATTCGTCAAGGACTTCGTGGCTGCGTGGACAAAGGTGATGAACCTGGATCGCTTTGACGTGAATCGCCGCGTCTAGAGGAGATAACGCCGGCACCACCGGCAAAAAGTGCCTCGGCTCGCCCTCCGGCTTTTACATCAGCGGAGGGCATCCGGCACTCAAGGCTGTCTTTCAATAAAAGAGAGGTTCTGTTCTCGAATGACGCCGGCAGCATCATCGTAGAGAAACGGCAGAAACATATAACGGCGACCTTGGGTTACTGAAGTGGCTTCGTGCAAGAGTGAGCACGAAAACACCACGGCCCCTCCTGTCGGCGCGTTGTAATAGACTTTTCCATACTCCGGAAAATGCAGAAACCCCCCTTCGTACTCTCCCGAATTAAGAAACAGGGAAACGGCAAAACGGCGATGGGCCGTACCCTTCGTGGTGTTATCCCGATGGGGCCGGAAATGCCCGCCTTCCTCGCTGTTGTAGCAGGCCACCAGATAGCGCTCCATTCGAGTGGCATTGAACTGGAACGCTTTCTGTAACTCCGGAAGCAAACGGCTGGCTATGCGCGATTCACAGGCTTTGGCCAGAGCCTCATCTTCAATGACGCAGTCACGACGTCGTTTGTGATTATGGTCGGTGATGTGGACGGTTTTACCCGCCTGCTCCGTCATGAACCCGGATTCCTCGCCGCCGCGTTCGTCGTAATAACTGATCAGTGCTTTACACAAAGACGGCTCAAATATACGGGGAACCACCAGGACGGGGGCGTGTGGAGTGGCGGCACGTGGCGCGGCCGTTGCCGGTAATCGATCCAGAAAACGCATTAACGAGGGGACATGGTTATCAATGGGGGGGCTTATCGGGACGATGGCCAGGACACGTAGCGCAGGGTCCAGCACATAGGTCATTTGCCTGATGCTGCCGTCTGGCTGCAATGTACCGTAGAGCTTGCTGACCGACCGATCGAAATCCCAGATGAAGCGTATGCCGGGTATCGAACTCTCCACCCGCTTCAGCTTTTCATCCTCTGGATCGACGGAAACACCAAAGAAGCAGACTTGATCATCATCGAATCGCGGGCGATGGGCCTGAATATCTTCCAGAACTTTAGTGGACACAGGGTCGGCCGCAGAACCCAAAAAACAAAGCACGACATACCGACCGGCAATCGTGTCGAAACAAAAGCGTTCTCGTAGTTGAGTGCGGCAATGAAACCAGGGGGCTGGTTGACCGACTGAAAATGCCGTGGCGCGCATCACAACTCCTTGCCGGTTGGCCGTGGATCGTTGCAGGTAAAGCTAGTTCAGTCTTGTTGAAGCTGCCCGGAGCGCTGATGGCGACGCTTCATCCATGGCTTGTATCGCTGGTTTGTCGCAGGGCCAGGTGCGTCCTGTGCGGTTGTTTCGGTCAGCGGGACAGTGCGGCGGTCCCACAAGCTCCCTCGCCACCTGTAGGAGCGAGCTTGCTCGCGATGGACGTTAACGAAAACGCGTGCTTGCTGGCTAAGCGCGGCGCACTTGAGTCCATCGCGAGCAGGCTCGCTCCTACAATTGACGGTATGGCGTTAATGACCGTCTACAAGACGTGGCAACTCCAGGGGATTGCCCTCGCGCAAAACCTCCGGCAGCAGCTCATCCGGAAACCCCTGGTAAGCCACCGGGCGCAGGAAGCGCTCGATGGCGGTCATGCCCACCGAGGTGAAGCGGCTGTCCGAGGTGGCTGGAAACGGCCCGCCATGCACGGTGGCAAAACACACTTCCTGCGGATGGGCGAAGGCGTTGACCACGATGCGCCCGGTGCGTCTCTCCAGGGTTGGCAGCAGGCGACGGGCCAGTGGCAGGTCGTCCTGCTCAAGGTGCAGGGTCGCGCTGAGTTGCCCCTTGAAGGAGCGGGCTACCCGTAACAGCTCTGCTTCATCCCGGACCTTCACCAGCAGCGCGGACGGGCCGAATACCTCCTGGGAAAGCGCCGGCTCGGCGAGAAAATGTTCGCCGTCGACTTCGAACAGCGCCGAACGGCCATCGACTTCAGCGGTGGCGGTCGAGCCCACGGCGACGAGGCGGGCGCCGGCGTTTTCCAGGGTGCGCAGCCCGTTCAGATAGGCCCCATGGATGCCCGGTGTCAGCATCGTGCGCGCCGGTGCTTCGCTCACGCCTTGGCTCATGGCGTGGCGCAGCGCTGCAAACCCTGCGCCTTCGACGGCCAGCAGGATCGCCGGCTTGAGGCAGGCTTGCCCGACGTTGACCAGCATGCGCTCGACAAAGCCATCGCCAATCGCCGCGCCGCGTTCGGCCAGTGCCCGGGGCAGGATGAAGGTCGGGTTGACGCTGGTCATTTCGGCGAAGACCGGAATCGGCTCGGGGCGCAATTGCGCACGCCGATACAGCGCCATGCCACCCTGTTCGGAACCGGTGAAGGTCACGGCCTTGATCAGCGGATGATCGACCAGCGCTTCGCCGATGGCATTGCCGCTGCCACGCACCATGGAGAACACGCCTTCGGGCAATCCGCTGTCTTGCACCGCCTGGCGGATCGCCCGGGCCTGGATTTCCGAGGCGCCGGGATGCGCGTTGTGCGCCTTGAGAATGACGGTCGATCCCGCCGCCAGCGCCGACGCGGTGTCGCCACCGGCCACCGAATAGGCGATGGGGAAGTTGCTCGCACCGAAAATCGCCACCGGGCCGATGGCGATTTTTTGCAGGCGATGATCCATGCGCGGGCGTGGCTGGCGCTCGGGTTGCGCCGGGTCGATGGCCAGTTGCAGGAAACGCCCCTTGCGCACCACATCGGCGAACTGGCGGAACTGCGTGGCCGCCTTGATGGCCTCGCCTTCCAGTTGCGCCTCGGGCACGCCGGTTTCCAGGGCGGCCCGTGCCGCCAGCGCCGTTCGAACGCGGTCGAGGTTGTCGGCGATGCGTTCGAGAAACGTCGCCCGCACGGCGAGCGAGGTGTGGCTGTACACATCGAATGCTTCATCGGCCAGGGTCGCCGCCCGGTCGACATCGGCCACGCTACCCAATGCGAACGCCGGTTCAATCGGCTGGTTGGTCGCGGGATTGAGCGCCTTCAAGGTGCCTTCGCTGGCGCCGACATCACGGGCGCCGATCAGCAGGTTGCCGGTCAACTGCATCACGCACCTGCCTGTGCCAGTGCGGCAACCAGTTCATCGGTGGTCAGGATGGCGTGAGCGAAGGTCGGGCCGTTCAGCTCATGGGCCGAATGCATCATCTCCGGCTTGAAGGCCGCGGTCGCGTCCCGTACCAGGGTGACGTGATAGCCGAGTTCCTGAGCGTAACGGGCGGTGGCCTCGATGCAGGTGTTGGCCAGCAGGCCGACGATGATCACGTGGGTGATACCCTTTTGCTTGAGGCGAAAATCCAGGTCGGTATTGGCAAAGCCGCTGGAACCCCAATGTTCCTGAACGATGATGTCGCCTTCCTGCGGCGCGAAGTCGGGGTGCCATTCGCCGCCCCATTCCCCGCGTGCGAAGTGGTGCATGTGCATGATCTTGCACTGGGTGGGGCTTGGGTGATCCCAGTTTTCGTAGTCGCCTTTTTCCCAGCGGTGGTGCGGTACGATGACCACCGGAATGCCGAGCCCGCGAACGGTGCGATCAAGCGTGCGCAGGTTGTCGAGCAGGCCGACGCCCTTGGCAATGGGCTCGATCAAGGGGTAGATCTTTCCGCCTTCCGACAGGAAATCGTTGTAGGGGTCGACCAGCAGGTAGGCCGTCCGATCAAGAGGGTAGGTGGCGTTGGACATGGCGGTGCTCCGTAAGATAATCCGTGGATGATGAAGTGTAGTTGCCAGCAATTCACGTAGATATGATAATCATAGTAACTAGGCAAGAGGCAATACCGCATGTCGGTGAAAGCAACCGTTTCTGAAACCCTGTGCCCGATTTCCCGGGCCGAAGCCGTCGTGGGCGACCGCTGGACGGTGCTGGTGCTGCGTGAGTTGTTCATGGGCAGTCATCGCTTCGATGAAATCCAGGCGCAGACCGGCGGTACGCCGCAAATGGTCGCGGCGCGCTTGAAGAGCATGGAGGCCGACGGGCTCCTGGAGCGACGTGCCTACAGCGAACGGCCCAAACGCTACGAATATCACCTCACGGAAAAGGGCGATGCGTTCTACTCGGTGGTGCTGGCGCTGCGGGCCTGGGGCGAAACCTGGTGCAAATCGCCCGGGGAAGGTTTGGCGGTGGTCTATACCCACCGCAGTTGCGGCGAGCCCGCTGGCCTCGGTCCGCTGTGCGCCCATTGCGGGCAGCCCTTGCGCCGCGCAGACCTGATCAGTGAACCGAGTGCCGCCTATGTCGCCGAACGCAGCGCCCGGCGCGAAGCGTTCAAGGCCTAGCGGCGGGTTTGTATCGGCAGGTATCCGCAACGCCCGCCGTTACCCGGGCATACAAAACCGGGGTTTCCAGACACCCTGGCGATACACGGCGGCCTTCAAATGCAACCACCGGCATCGTGTCATTTTCGGCGCGCTGGCCAGGGTTCAACTGGAGGAAAGGCAATGTTGCGTATCAACACCCGTCACACCATCGGCAAGCTGGGCATTGCCCTGGCCGCCGCAGGGCTTGCGACCTTCGCGAGCTTCTCTCAAGCCCAGGCGGCACAGCCGGCTCCGGCAGTGAAAAACTGGCAGCAGGGCCTGCATCGCACCGATCTGGTACGCGAAGACCTGGGCGCCGCCGATCGTGAAGTCACTCAGGTGCTCGTGGACTTCGACCCGGGCGTGACATCACCCAAACACGCTCACCCTGGCGTAGAAGTGGCGCACGTGATCAGCGGTACCTTCGAGTATCAGCTGGAAGGGCGGGCACCGGTGACGCTCAAGGCCGGTGATTCGTTGTACATCCCCGAAGGCGTCGCCCATGTGGCGAAGAACGTGGGCCAGGACAAGGCCTCGGAACTGGCAACCTACATCGCCAGGAAAGGCCAGCCGCTGCTGATCCTGAAGGAGTAGATGAACTGTGGGAGCGAGCTTGCTCGCGATGGTCTCGAGAGCGCTGTGTTTAACCAGAAAACACGCGTTATCGTTAACGACCATCGCGAGCAAGCTCGCTCCCACAACAGCAACAACAACTACGATTGCGGTGTTCAGAAAGCCTGGCCTGACCGGTATCAAGACGTCAGGCCAGGCTTTCTTGCGTCGGTTAAACCAGATTGATCTCGACGTCGATATTGCCGCGAGTCGCTTTGGAATACGGGCAAGTCTGATGCGCCAGTTCCACCACGCTGCGTGCGATGGCCGGGTCCAGGCCCGGCAGGCTGACATTCAGGCGGGCTTGAAGGAAGAAAGCGTTTTCGGACTTGCCCAGGTCGATTTCGGCCTCCACCGCAACATCGCTCGGCAAGGCCACTTTCAGCGAGACGCACGCCTTGCCCATCGCCCCAATGAAACAGGCCGACCAACCCGCCGCCAGCAGTTGCTCAGGATTGGTGCCGGTGCCCGAACCGCCGGGAGGCGAAAGCTTGATGTCCAGGCGTCCATCGGTGCTGCGCGCCTGACCGTCGCGGCCGCCGGTGGTGTGGGTCTTGCCGGTGTACAGCACGGTATCGATTGCATTGATCATGGTGGTATTTCCTGTCAGTGGGTCGCGGGAATGCTCGGAAAACCTGCGCTTTCCGATGCGCCCCACTGTTTCATTTCCATGTACTGCCCATATGTCCTGAACCTGGCGGATGTGTATCGCTGTGTAAGGTGGCCTAAGGGAAATACAGTTCGATACAAACCGCTGAAATGCGCGCGGCATCGGAGTTTATTGACTGCATACCTCCCACACACAACCGCGCAGCCAGCGATGGGCCGGGTCGGCGTCCATGCGCGGGTGCCACAGCATCGACACCGTGATCGGCGGCGTGGGGAAGGGCAACGCAAAGCAATGCATGCCCTGGCACAGGTTGCCGACGTGCCGCTGCGGCACGCTGGCGACCAGGTCTGAAGCCCGCGCCAATGCAATCGCGGACGAAAAGCCGGCGACGAGGGTGATGATCTCCCGCTTCAGCCCCAACTCATTCAAGGCGTCGTCCATCACACCTTTTTCATGGCCCCGGCGTGAAACCAGGATGTGCCGGGCGTCGGCATAACGCACCGGTGTGACTTCACCGTGAGCCAGCGGATGGCCCTCGCGCACCACGCCAATGAAGCGGTCGCGAAACAGCATCCGGGTCCGCACTTCCGGGCTGGTGGATTCGTCGATCACGCCGGTTTCCAGGTCCACCGAACCGTCGCGCAGCAGGGTGCTGTCCTTGTTCAGCTTCTGCACGAAATTCAGGCGGACACCGGGCGCCTCGCGGTGGATGCGGGCGATCAGTGGCGCGCCGAAATTTTCCACGAAGCCGTCGCTGGTGCGCAGGGTGAAGGTGCGCGCCAGTTGATCGAGGTCAAGTGCCTCGGCGGGGCGCAGGACGGCTTCGGCATCCTGCACGAGCACGCCGACGCGTTCACGCAGCTCCAGCGCCCGGGGTGTGGGAACCAACCCGCGCCCGGCCCGCACCAGCAACGGATCGCCCGTGGTTTCGCGCAACCGCGCCAGTGCCCGGCTCATGGCCGACGGGCTCAGGCGCAAACGCTGCGCGGCGCGGGCCACGCTGCCTTCCTCCAGTAACACGTTCAGGGTGATCAGCAGATTCAGGTCGGGCATGGAATGGGTTCCTGTGGGAGCAGGCCTGTGATGAGGGGGGCTGTGATTAGGGGGCTTGTGGTGAGGGGGCTTGTGATGAGGGACCTGTGGCGAGGGGGCTTGCCCCCGTTGGGTTGCGAAGCAGCCCCAAAATCTCTGATGCACCAAAGATCTTGTGAGTGCTACGCACTCAAACGGGGGCAAGCCCCCTCGCCACAGGTCCCTCACCACAGCCCCCTCTCCACAGGTCTCCTCACCACAGGTCTGCTCCCACACTGGTTTGTGGGTGAGTGGCGTCTGGTGCATGTATTCAGTGCAAACGCTGCGTCTTCCGCCATGTTATGGCTGGGCTTAGGCTCCAGACAACCTGTTTGCGGAGTCGCGAGAAAATGAAGTCCATATCGATTCGGGGCGCGCTGGCCAGCCTGTCGCTGTCCATGTTGCTGTCATCCCTGGGCACGAGCATTGCCAACGTGGGTTTACCGACACTGGCCGCCGCGTTCTCGGCCTCTTTCCAGCAAGTGCAATGGGTGGTGCTTTCTTATCTGCTGGCGATCACGGCGCTGATCGTCAGTGTCGGGCGGCTCGGCGACATCATTGGCCGTCGGCGTTTGTTGTTGATCGGAATGGGTGTGTTTACCGTCGCTTCAGTCCTGTGCGCCGTCTCATCCGGTCTCGGATTGCTGATTGCCGCCCGGGCCCTGCAGGGCATCGGCGCGGCCATCATGATGGCGTTGACCCTGGCGTTGGTGAGCGGGGCGGTGCCCAAGGCAAAACTGGGCAGCGCGATGGGCCTGCTCGGCACGATGTCGGCGATCGGCACCTCGCTCGGCCCGACCCTCGGCGGATTTCTGATTGCCAATTTCGGGTGGCAGGCGATTTTTCTGCTCAATGTGCCGCTGGGCGTTTTGGCGATGGGCCTCGCGCTTCGTTTTCTACCGAAAGATGGCCCTGAGAAAAGCGCGGACCGAGCGGGTTTCGATGTTCTCGGCACCCTGGTACTGGTTTTGACGCTGCTGGCCTATGCGCTGGCAATGACCCTCGGGCGCGGCCGTTTTGCGCCGCTGAACCTGGCACTGCTGCTGGTGGCCTTGGTGGGGTCGGGCGTGTTTGTGTTCGTCGAGCGCACTGCCGAGTCGCCGCTGGTTCGCCTGACGATGTTCCGCAATGTGCAACTGAGCGCAGGTTTCGCCATGAGCCTGCTGGTGACGACCGTGGTCATGGCCACCCTGGTGGTGGGGCCGTTTTATCTCACCGGCGCACTGGCGCTGAATGCAGCGAGCGTTGGCCTGGTGATGTCGACGGGGCCGCTGGTCGCCGCACTGGTCGGGGTCCCGGCGGGTCGATGGGTCGACAGATTGGGCGCACATCGATCCGGCACGCTCGGATTGCTGGCCATGCTGACCGGCGCTTGCCTCCTGCCCGCCGTGCCGACGAACTTCGGTGCGCTCGGCTACATCGTGCCCCTGGCGGTCATGACCGCCGGTTATGCGCTGTTCCAGGCGGCCAACAATACCGCCGTGCTGGCGGACATCACGCCGCAAGAGCGCGGCGTGGTCTCCGGTCTGCTCGGGTTGTCGCGCAATCTGGGCTTGATCACCGGCGCTGGCGTGATGGGCGCCGTGTTCGCCTTCGGCACGGCCAGCCACGATGTTTTGCAGGCGCCACCTGAGGCCATCGCCCAGGGGATGCGCTTGACGTTTGCGGTCGCGGCGGGGCTGATCTGCATCGCCCTGGCGATTGGTGCGGTCAGCAAAATCCTTTCACGTCGCCTGGTCGCGTCGTGCTGAAAAACGGCGCGACTGTCGTGAAAACGACCTGTTTGCGCTGAACGCGAAGCCTTGTGAGTTTTCTGTTGAACGAGTGTTCAGTCTGGACTATGTTGAGGGCCACCTTCCCCCGGCTGGTTGCGGGCTTGCGTTTCTTCAATTCGAACGAGGCACTGGCATGCGGTTTTCACCCTTTGTAGAGCGGATCAGTGGCCAAGGCGTTGCCGCCTGGGATATTCACTACGCGGCCAACGCGGCACAGCGCAAAGGCGAGGACGTGATCATCCTCAGCGTCGGCGACCCGGATTTTCCCACCCCGGATTTCATTACCGATGCCGCCATCCACGCCTTGCGCGAAGGGGATACCCACTACACCGAAATCGCCGGCCGCCAGGCCCTGCGCGAAGCCATCGCCGGTCGCTACAGCCGCTTGATCGACCGCGAACTGCAGGCCTCGAACATCATTCTCACCGCCGGTGCGCAGAACGCCTTGTTCGCCACCTCGATGTGCCTGCTCGGTGCCGGCGACGAAGTGATCGCCCTCGACCCGATGTACGTCACCTACGAAGCCACGCTCAAGGCGTCCGGCGCCACGCTGGTGCGGGTGCCCTGTGCGGCGGATTCGGGTTTCCGCCTCGATGCCGCCGTGCTGGCCAAGGCCATCACCCCGCGCACCCGGGCGATTTTCTTCTCCAACCCGAACAACCCCACCGGCGTGGTGCTGGGTCGCGAAGAGCTGCAAGCCATCGCCGATCTCGCCATCGCCCATGACCTGTGGGTGGTGGTGGACGAGGTCTATGAGAGCCTCGCCTACGAGCGCGAACACCTGAGCCTGGCGGCGTTGCCGGGCATGGCCGAGCGCTGCGTGGTGATCGGCAGCCTGTCGAAATCCCATGCCATGACCGGTTGGCGCATCGGCTGGGTCGTGGCCAACGAAGCCCTGGTCAACCATGTCGAAACCCTGGTGCTGAGCATGCTGTACGGCTTGCCCGGTTTCGTCATGGAAGCGGCGCTCAAGGCCGTGCAGTCCCATGAAGAAGTCACCCACGGCATGCGCGAGATCTATCGTCGGCGCCGCGATCTGGTGGTGTCCGGCCTGGCCGATTGCCCGGGCATCAGCGTGCTCAACCCGGATGCCGGCATGTTCGTGCTGGTGGACGTGCGCGGCACCGGCCTGACCTCACTGGAATTCGCCTGGCGCCTGCTGCGTGAAGCCGGTGTCTCGGTACTGGATGCGGCGGCATTCGGTGAGCCGGCCCAGGGTTTTGTCCGGCTTTCGTTCACCCTCAGCGAAGAGCGACTGGCCCAGGCCTGTCAGCGCATTCGCGGCTTTGTCCAGGTACTCAACGGTGAAGCGCCGAGGCCGGTGATCGGCACAGTGACCAGCACTGCCACCGTCGAACCGGCCGCGGCCAGGACCATGATCGAGGTCGATCGCCTGCACAAACGCTTCGGCAATATCGAAGTGCTCAAGGGCGTCTCCCTGACCGCCCGCGAAGGCGAGGTGATCTCCCTGATCGGTGCCAGCGGCTCGGGCAAAAGTACCTTGCTGCGCTGCATCAACATGCTCGAAGTGCCGGATCAGGGGCGCATCCTGGTCGATGGCGAAAGCATTCACCTCAACCAGAATCGCCCCGGCGCACCGCTGGTGTCGGACGCCAAACAGCTGGTGCGCATCAGGTCGAGCCTGGGCATGGTGTTCCAGAACTTCAACCTCTGGCCCCATCGCACGGTGCTGGAAAACCTCATCGAAGCGCCGACCCAGGTCCTGCGTGAAAGCCGTGCGGAGGCCACCGAACGGGCCGAAGCCCTGCTTGAACGCGTCGGGCTTGCGGCCAAGCGCAACGAGTACCCGGCGTTTCTCTCCGGGGGACAGCAACAACGGGTGGCCATCGCCCGGGCCCTGGCCATGCGGCCCAAGGTCATGCTGTTCGATGAACCCACCTCGGCACTCGACCCGGAACTGGTCGGGGAAGTGCTGCGGGTGATCCGCTCCCTCGCCGAAGAAGGCCGGACCATGATCCTGGTGACTCATGAAATGGCTTTTGCACGCGATGTCTCTTCCAAAGTCGCCTTTTTGCATCAAGGGCTGATCGAGGAAACCGGTTCGCCGGACGAAGTGTTCGTACACCCACGCAGCGAGCGTTGCCGGCAATTCGTCAACGCTCATCAGACTCGCTAACTCATCATAAAAAGACGGGAAAACAACATGGGAAATCGACGTTTTGCAAACTGGTTGACCGGTGCAGCCTGCGTAATGCTGGCCGGCATGAGCGCGGCCCAGGCACAGCCCATCCGTTTCGCGGTGGCCGCCGAACCCTATCCGCCGTACACCGAAAAGCAGGCCAACGGTGAGTGGAAGGGCTTTGAAGTCGACCTGATCCACAAGCTGTGCAGCGAAATGAAAGCCGATTGCGAGATCAAGGAAGTGGCGTGGGACGGCATCATTCCGTCGCTGCTGGCGAAGAAGATCGACGTGATCTTTTCTTCGATGTCGGTGACCGAAGAGCGGGAAAAACAGATCGCCTTCAGCAAGGCCTACTACGATTCGGCGATTGCCGTCGTCGGCCCGAAAGAGACCTCGGTGAAGAAGTACCCGGATGACCTCAAGGGCAAGATCATCGGCGTGCAGAACTCGACCGTGAGCGCCAGCTACCTGAAGACCTACTACGAAAAAATCGCCGACGTTAAGTACTACGACACCCAGGACTCGGCCAACGCCGACCTGATTGCCGGCCGCATTGACCTGATGATGGCCGACGGCACCGCCATGGCTTCGTTCGTCAAGACCCCGGATGCCAAGGACCTGGCCTACCTCGGCACCGTGCCCTATGACCCGATCTTCGGCAAAGGCGTAGGCGCCGGCCTGCGCAAGGACGACACCGAACTCAAGGCCAAACTCGACAAGGCCATCCAGGAATTGCTGGCTAGCAAGGACTACGACGAGCTGTCCCAGAGCTACTTCGGCACCAGCGTGAAGCCGGCGTTCTGACGACGGGCTAAACGCAAGTCCTGAGGAAAAGCAGATCCCTGTGGGAGCGAGCTTGCTCGCGATAGCGGTGGTTCAGTCAGCATTGATATTGACTGGCATGGCCTCATCGCGAGCAAGCTCGCTCCCACAGAATCCGGCGGTGTGTTCATGACCGCATACTGGAGACTGATATGCCGGCAATGTTCGATCTGATCAATTTCACCGAACAGGGATGGGGCAGTGCGCTGTTGAAGGGGCTCTGGATGACCCTGCAGATTTCCGCCGGGGCCTTTGTGCTCGGGCTGGCCATCGGACTGGTGGTGGCGTGCCTCAAGCTCGGCGCGCCGAAGCCGATTGCAGCGTTGATGCGCGGCTACACCACCTTGTTCCGCGCGGTGCCGGAGTTGCTGCTGATTCTGTTGCTGTACTACGTCGGCTCCATGCTCCTCAACTCGCTGATGACCAAACTCGGCTACGGCGTGGTGAACGTCAGCGGCCCGCTGGCGGCCATCGTCGTGCTGGGACTGGTGCAGGGCGCCTACGCCTCGGAGATTTTCCGCGCGGCGATCCAGGCGATTCCCTTCGGCCAGATCGAAGCGGCCAAGGCGTTCGGCCTCAACGGTTTCGGTCTGTTCCGCCGGGTCACGCTGCCGATCATGGCGCCATACGCCATGGCCGGGATGGCCAACCTGTGGATCAACCTGATCAAGGACAGCGCGCTGATCAGCGTGGTCGGCACCAACGAGCTGTTGTACACCGCCAAGCAAGGCGCGGGTTCGACGCGCCACTATCTGTTGTTCTACCTCACGGCTGCCGCGCTGTACTACGCGGTGACCTTGGCGTCGAACTATCTTTCGGGACGGTTGGAGCGACGCATTCGTCGCTGGATGCCTCTTGTTGACTGAACCGGCAGAGAGAATGAAATGATTCCAGCGTGGATAGTTGAATACGGGGCGCTGTTGGGCCGGGGGCTGCAAACCACCCTCATCATTCTGTTGGTCTCCAGCGTGTTCGGTTACCTGCTGGCGGTGCTGGTGGCGCTGGCGCGGATCTCGAAAAACAAGGTGATCGCCAAGGTCAGCCTGTTCTACACCAGCGTCACGCGCGGCACGCCGTTGCTGATCCAGATCTACATCTACTACTACGGGCTGGGCAGCCTGTTTGCCCAGTTCCCGCTGATTCGCGGCAGCTTCCTCTGGCCGTACCTGCGCGATGGCTACTGGTACATCGTGTTCGCCCTGGTGGTGTCGGTGGGGGCCTATGTCGGCGAAGTGATTCGCGGTGGCCTGCTGGCGGTGCCCAAGGGTGAGATGGAAGCCGCGTCGGCCTTTGGCATGACCGCGCGCCAGTCGTTGCTGCGGGTGCGCTTGCCCCGGGCCCTGCGCCTGCTGTTGCCGACCCTGGCGGGGGAGACCGTGATGCTGCTCAAGTCCACGGCACTGGCCTCGACCATTGCCGTGATCGACCTGCTCGGCGCCGCCAACGTGGTCCGCGCGCAAACCCTGCAAGTGTACGAACCCCTGTTGCTGGTGGCCGGTGTCTACGTCTGCCTGACTTTCCTCATCGAGGCGCTGTTTGCCTTCGCCGAGCGGCGCGGAACGCCCGTGCGCAGGTCCGCCTGATGAGCTCGTCGAACGTCGACCGCTCGCTGCAGGGCATTGGCCTGTGCACCCTGGGCTATGCGTTCCTGTCGTTGCAGGATGCGGTCATCAAGTGGCTGGTGGCCGATTATTCGGTGGTCACCATTCTGTTCTGGCGCGCCGCCGTGGTGGTCGTGGCCGTGCTGCTGGCGGGGCGTTCGCGCGTTATCCAGCGCGCCTGGCATTCGCCGAGCCGGCGCCTGCTGGTGGTGCGCGGCTTGCTGTCGATAGTGGCCTGGGTGCTGTACTACACGGCGGCCCGGGACCTGACCCTGGCCGAGATGACCACCCTGTATTTTTCCGCGCCGATCATGGTCACGGTGCTGGCGGCGGTGATCCTCAAGGAGCGCGCCAGCGGCTGGCAGTGGTTCAGCCTGATCGTCGGTTTTGTCGGAGTAGTCATTGCCTGTCGCCCCGACCACATGACCGAGCCGTTGCCCATCGTCCTGACCCTGCTGGCGGCGATGTGCTGGGCGTTCACTTACATCCAGCTGCGTCAGGTGGATGACCAGACCTCCGTGCTGGAACAGATGCTGATCACCAACGTGGTGTTTGTGATTTGCATGGCGGTGGCCCTGCCGTGGACTTACACACCCTCGCCGACACCGGCCTGGCTGGGCATGCTCGGCGCCGGCCTGGTGGGCGGCATCGGCCAGTTCCTGTTGTTCGCCAGTTTCCGCCGCGCCACCGCGACCTTGCTCGCACCGTTCGAATACACCGGCTTGATCTGGGCGTTTGCCCTGTCGAGCCTGGTCTGGGGCACGTTGATGGACACCTCACTGATGATCGGCGCCGGGTTGATTGCCGTCAGCGGCACCCTGGCGATGATCTTCGGCCGGCACCCGTCACAGGACGTCGTCGGTGCTGAATGCTCCGTGACGCAGCCCCTTTATCCAGCAACGGCAGATATGCAGTCCGTTGGCGGCGCTGAAGGTCTCGGGGTTCAGGCACCACTCGAGCCAGAGACCGTCGAGCATCGCCGATAGGCCGATGGCGGCCAGGCGCGTGTCGTGAATCACGAAACTTTCGCTGGCCGCCAGGCCGTCGAGCAACTGGCTGAGCAGATCGATGTAGGCGCGGTAGGTTTTTTCATGGGACTGGCTGACGTGTTCGGAGTGACGGATCAGGCTCCAGAACACCACCCACACCCCGAGCAGTTTCGGGTCCATGACCCGGGGGGAAAACGAGCCGACGAGGAACGCATCCATCTTCTGTGCGGGGGTGCCGGCCTGTTCGATTTCCTGGAGCAGGGCCGTGGTTAGTTCGCTCGCGAGCCGCTGGTAGGTGTCGGCGATCAGTGCCTCGATGCTGCCGAAGTGATGATTGAGCAAACCCACGGACACCCCGGCTTCGGTGGCGATGCGCCGCACGGATATCCCGGCGTGACCGTCGCGGCCCAGGCAGCGCAGGGTAGCGGCCACCAGCATTTCGCGACGGTCTTCGGGTTCGGCGCGACGGTTTTTCGGGGCATCGGTTGTCACAAGGCTGTCCCTGGATGAGCTTTCACGCTGTCGAACTTAGTTGAACACCTGTTCAATCACCAGCCTCGACCGCCGCGATACAGCGTTTTTCAACGGTCATGACAGGAGGGAAAACCAATGCCGCAGGATATTTCGTTCAGTGTCAGCAACAACAACGGCGATGCCGTGCGTGTCGGTGCCTGGCGCTATACCGGCGACGGCAGCGGGCCGAACGTGCACCTGCAGGCCGGGGTGCATGCCGATGAAATCGCCGGGATGCTGGTCCTGCATGTGCTGATGCAACGGCTACAGATCGCCGAAACCCAGGGCCGGCTCAAGGGCCAGGTGACCGTGGTGCCACAGGCCAATCCCCTGGGCATCGGCCAGTTTCGCCAGGGCCGGATTCTCGGGCGTTACCACGACGCGACCGGGCACAACTTCAATCGCGCGTTCGACCAGTCGGCGGCCATGGCGCGACCTTCGACCTGCGTCCAGCAATGGCAAAAAAAACTGGTGCAACTGGCCGCCCCGGCCGACGTGATGCTCGACCTGCACACCGACGACGAAGCCCTGCCGTACCTCTACGTACACCGCAGTTTCTGGCCCCGCGGTCGCGAACTGGCGGCGGCGATGAAGATGGACGTGGCGATCATCTGGGATGACGGCGGCGACGGTTCCTTCGAAGAAACCATCATCGCCCCGTGGATACGCGACGGCGTCACAGCAGGGCGCATGGCCGCGACCCTGGAGCTGCGCGGGCAGGGCGACGTCAACGACCGATTCGCCGAGTCGGATGCCGAAGGGCTGTACCACTGGCTGTGCGCGTTCGGCGTCATCGATGAGTCCGTGGCGCCTGCAGACTGGCCCGTCGAAGCCGTGGAAATGGGCCACATGGAAACCATCATCGCCCCGCAACCCGGCGTGCTGATCTTCGAAAAAGAGCTGGGAGATTTTGTCGAAGAAGGGCAGCGCTTTGCCCGGATCCTCAGAACCCCGGGCGATCCGACTTCCGAAGTGGTGCTGCACGCCGAACAAGCGGGGCGCCTGGTCACGCGCTATCGCGACCGACTGATCGCCCAGGGCATGGGCGTAGCAAAATTCACCGGCAGCCGGGTGTCGCGTCACTGGAGCGGCGGGTTGCTCGACCCGAACTAGCCATCCCCCAACATCAAACACACAACCCCTGTGGGAGCCGGCTTGCCGGCGATGCGATGGTGAACGTGCCGCCGCCATCGCTGGCAAGCCAGCTCCCACAATTGAACGGGTCTATTCACGCGGATCAATCTGATCCAACACCCGATTCGCCGTAATCTCCGCCAGCATCACACTATTGGAAATCCCCAACAGGGCATTGCGCGACCCACCCTCCAGATGATCCACCAACTGATGCACCATCACATCGACCGAGGCCAGCGTCTCGACCAGATACACCATCAGCGTTTCGGTATCGGCCTCGGGGTCGACGGTAAACAGAGTGCCCGGCGTGCGCGGTGCGGCCTTGATGTCGGCGGTGGAGGGGACGTGGAAGGCGGATTCGGCGGCCTCGTTGGGCCTGCTTGAATCGGGTTCGCAGGGGGATGTCGGATCGGTGTCCGGCGGGTTGGGGGTGACCTTGAACATATGCTTGCTTCTCTGATTGGGTGCCAACCCTCTTGCTGCTAAACGAGAAGGAGGCAGCTGTGCGCAGGTTAGCAGACCGGGGAAGCTAGCAAAGCCGGCGCGCCCGAAGGCGCCCTGCGCACAGCCACCATCAAATGCAGGCATAGGAATACCTGACTGACAGGAGCATGTGCACCTTGCTTACAACCCCGGGCTGCTAAACCCGACCACTGATGGGCAGTGGCGCAGAAACGATAGAGACCAGGGGCAAGGCGCACAAGCCGGCGGATTCTGGCGTACCCGTAGGCAACGACGCAAGGTCTTGTAGCCCGCCGGAAATACCCTACAACCTTTTTAAACAAGCGCTCGTGGGCAATCTCGAGCGATCCCCACGCGAGCAAAAAACATCCCCAGCCAACTGAAGACCGGCTTTCGTGTATCGCTCTGTATCAGCGCACGAAATCCGACTACAACCCTACAAAACCCACTCATCACGGATACAGCCCGGATACACCACTGGGGCCAAATAGACCTGCCAAAGCGAGAAGCACAACGCAGCTCGCAACCAGGTTCATCAACCCTTGTGGTACGACCAAAAGTGGTCCCGCCACGTCATTGATCCGGAGTATCAACATGTCTCGTATCCAGTCGAACAAAACCCGTATTGGCCTGATCGCTGTAGCACTGGTCGGCGGTATCAACTTCGCATCCTCGGCGTTTTCCGCCGAAGCCTTGCCCCAGGGCTATCAACTGGCCTCCGCCGAAAAGACCAGCGAAGGCAAGTGTGGCGAAGGCAAATGCGGCGCCGGCGAAGCCAGCGCGCAAAAGACCCAAACTGAAGGCAAGTGCGGTGAAGGCAAGTGCGGTGATGCTTCGTTCGCCCGCACCGACGCCGACCATGACGGCCGCGTGTCGCTCAAGGAACTGCTGGCCGTGGCCCCCAAGGGCACAGAGGAATTCAAGGCGATGGACGCCAACGGCGACGGCTTCCTGTCCGAGGGTGAGGTGTACAAGTTTCGCACCAACCAATACACCTCCAACGGCAAGAAAGTGCCGACCGAGTTGTTCACCAAGTTGAGCCAGGCTAAAGAGTGATCAGCCGTTAACAAAAAACCCTTCCTGCGTTGACGCGCAGGAAGGTTTTTTTGTGTGGGCAGTAGTGGTTTGGTCGTCAGGTGCGGAATTGCATTGCACCTGTCCACAGAAAGACACCCAACGTATCCTGCTGAAAGACAACATTGAAAAGGGTGTTCGAATGAAAACTGATGGCAACAAATTCGAGAAGTGATGAACACGGTCATCGATAACTGTGAGCCGATCGAAACGGCAGGTTTCATTTCAAAAAGACTACGGGCGACACACCAGAGAGGCGCGTTCGTAGTTCAATGCATTGTCCCGCTCTGGTAATGCATAGGGCGCTGTGCATCTCTGACCTTGCCAACTGATTATGAGTGTTCCGGCGTCCTCTTCGACCAAGGCCAGCGCCTTGCCGCTCGGATCGGAGATCGCCAGTTGCTTGCCTGCGGCATCTTCAAGCGCAGCGCCAAACGGTATGGGCTTGTGTTGCGCATCGAACAAGGCGAACTGCACTCGGCGCCCGGTTTTGCTGTTATAGCGTGCGAGCACCACAGCCCCGCGGCGTGGAACCACTTGCTGGGTAGCGTTATCAATTTCGATTTCGCCGCCCAGGTCACGGGTGTCCAGATTGATCCAGTTCACGCGGTAAGGCTGGGCGTTGGGCACCACCGCGAAACCGTTACTGGCGGTTTTGGTCCCGGAGAAACTGCCGATTTTCACGCCTTCCACTCCTTCGACCTGCGCCAGTGCAAACGTCTCGCCCACGGTTTGTCCCAGGTTGACGCCACCGGCGTGGCCCACGATCGATCCAGCGAGGTTGAGGTTCTGCGAGTTGTACCCGCTTCCTTGGCTGTAGCCGGCGCTGATGTCCATCACCGAGGTGCGCGTACTGATATTCGCCGAACCGTTGCTCCCACCCGTGCTGCTGTTGCCGCCTTGCACCGAGTAATAGGTGTTGCTGTCTTGCGATAAATATCCATTGATGCCCACTTGGGTGCTGTCGCTGCTCTTCTGTGTGCTGGCGGAAACAAAGGCTCGCGGCGCGCGCGGATTCGAACCCAGCGGAAATGACAGCGACAGGTTGATCAGGGTGTCATTGTTCGCCGTTCCGTAGTTACCGACATCCTTGGTGTAGGTGGCGCCAAGGTTGTAGCTCACGTCACCCCAATAATTGCTGTAACCCGCCGACACGCTTTGCGAACCGCCGCGCCCCCAATAACGCTGGTCGCTGGCGTTGAGGTACAGGCTGCCGAATTGCTGGTTGCGGCCCAGGCTCTGGTTGATCGTCAGGTCGGTGCGGGTTTTCGAATTGCCCGTGCGTGTCTCGCCTTCGCTGCTCAGTTCCTCGACGTGTTCGCTGAGGGTGCGATAGCCCTCGGTCGAATAGCGGTAGGCGGCGAGGGTGAAGTTGGTGTCGGTGCCGGTGAAGGTTTTCGCATAAAGCGCGCGCACGCTGCTGCCTTTGACAGTCTGGCCGAAGGTGCGGCTGCTGGATTGGGTTACGTCTAATGAGACGGCGCCGATGGCGGTATTGCGCCCGGCGCCGAAGGACCAGGCTTGAAAGTTCTCGGTCGCCTGGGTCCCGACCACTGCCGAAAAATTGCTGCTCACGCCGTAGGCCACGGTGCTGCTGACAAATGCCGGCGACTGTTGGTCATCGTTATTACTGTTGTAGTGGCCTGCCGAGACGCTGTATTTGAGTTGACCCTCGCGAACCATGATCGGCAGGCTGGAAAACGCTTGTACGGTCACCCGGCGCTGGCCGTCGGCTTCGATGACCGTAATTTCCAGGTCACCGTTGGAGCCGCTGGGGTAGATATCGCTGATCTCGAAGGGGCCAGGCGGCACGTTGGTCGTGTACAGAATGTAGTTGTTCTGGCGGATTTCTACGGTGGCGCTCGATTGCGCGATACCGCGAATCACCGGTGCGTAGCCGCGCTCGCTGTCGGCGCGCATGCCATCGTCAGAGGCCAGTTTCAGGCCGCGATAACGCACGCTGTCGAACAGGTCGGCATCAGAAAAAATATCTCCGGCACTGAACTGGCCCTTCAGCGCGGTCACGTCATGTTGCAGATAGCTGCGGTTGCTTTGGAACGTGCTGGGTCGGCCGGTACTGCTGTTGAAGTTGGACTCGTTGCGCAAGCGCCATCCGCCGAGATTGATGCCGTTGCGCAGGCCGACGTTATTGGAGAGGCTGGTTTGATTCTCGGTGCTGTTGCGGTTACTGCTCAGCTGGTAATTGATGAAGGCCACGGGCACGCCTTCGTCCCACAGGGCCGGATCGACGTAGCCACGCCGGCCGCGTTCCATGGCGCTTTGCGGCACGCTGACCAGCAAGCGCAAACGCGGCACGTCATAACGCACGGTGGCATGCTCGACCAGCGATGGCAGGTCGAGGCAGGCATCCGCAGCATTAACGTCGAGTTTGCCGCTCGTTTGCAGCTTGCCGAGGTCGACACCGACCTGTTGCAGCATGTCCTGGGTCAGGCACGCTTCGATTTTGTTGGTGCCGGGTTGGCGACGGAAGTCGATATCGCGGCGGCCGACCAAGGTGTCGTTGCCATACAGATCGACCCGGTAAGTACCGGGCAGTACGCGGCTGTTGGCGAGCAGTGATTGCAAGTCCACCGAGGACGGTGCGCCTTGCAGAAACGAAGTGTTGAATTGTTCGTCGGCGTCAGCCAGACACGAGGAGCTGAAAACCAGAACCACCGAAAACGGCGCCAGTCCTTCGCGTTTAAGTAAAAACATGTAGGAACCCTATATCACCTCCGATACGAACTAACGGAGCGAAGAGAAATACAGTGAAAGTGCGGCAGTGAAGCGGCACGCAAGTTATGGCGACTCTTTGTCCAGCGTGGCGCGAGCGGTGGCAGAGTTTGAAAGTTGCGCGACGTAACGATCTTGTGCGCCGTAGTCATTGATGCTGGCAAATAACAGGCGTACTGAATCAGACGCATGAAGTTGTTTGAGGGCGAACTCTTTTTGTTCGCCCGGTGCGATCATCATTGAGTCGAACGGGTGTTCACGCAGTGCGCCGGACTGTACGGTGATATCGGCAATCGACACGTGATAATGGCCAGGGTTGTTCACGACCAGCAGGCGTTTTCCGGCACGCTCGGTCAGACGCCACGTGAGCTCGCCGGGAGCCAGATAGGCATTGTTGCTAAGGCCGGCCGGTCGAAAGAACACCTTGATGCGCTGCCGCACCGCCAATTGCAGGGAGTTTTCGGTCTTGGCCGACTGCGGGATTTCCTGCACGTTGAGCCACACCACCGATTCGCGGTCGTTCGGCATGCCCACACCTTCGTAGATGACACGCAGGATTTGCTGTTCATCGCCGCTGACGCGCACCAGTGGCGGCGTGACAGCGAAGGGTACGGTGGTGCCATCGCTTTTTTCGGTGTCGACCCATGACTGGATCAACACATCATCGCCGCTGTTGCGCACGGTGATACCGGCTTCTTTGTGCTTGCCGTCGAAGACCAGGCGGGTGCTGCTCAAGGAGATGCCGGCCACGGCCTGATTGATGGCGAACAGGCCCAACAGGCCGATGCAGAGAGACAGAGATTGACGTAAAAACATGAGGGTTTACCGCGCCAGGTGAAATGAAGTGCAGACCCGTGGGCCTGCACAGTGTTCGCTGGATCGCGTGCGTTATTCGTATTGCAGGGTGAACGGCAGGGTGGCATCACCACGACCGGCGACTGCCAGTTTTGGGTCGACGGTGGTTACATAGGCCGCCGAGAATTTCAGCGTGGTGTTGCTGTCTTGCAGGGTATTTTCGATACGCGCGGTGCTCGGCGAGCTCAGATCGATAACGGCGCCGTTGGCGTCGAGCAGGGCGATACCGATGCCTTTCGCAGCGCCATAACCCTCGATCAGTTTCAGCACTTTGGTGCCGGCTTCGATGCCTGAACCGCCGTTCTTGTTCGGTTCAAAGATCATCGCCACTTTGGTGCCCGCGTTGCAGTTGATCTTCATGTCGAAGTTCTCGACGCTCAGGGTGCCGTTGCCTTTCGGCGAGGTGGCTGTGCCCATGTCCTTGATCGACACTTCGCCCATGGCGACCGAAATGTTCTTGTCCTTGCTAGTGCCTTCCACCGAGCAGGCATCGTTGTTGATGGTGCCGGTGAAATTGATGGTGCCGCTGCCGGCCTTGGTGGGCACGACCGGATCGGCCGCCAGGACATTACCGGCCGCGGCAAAGATCGAAAGGGCGAGGAGCGTTCGAGTCAGTTTTTTCATGTTGCTTTTCCATTGATGGGGTTGAGGCAACAGATTAATAGGCAAGATTTGGGGGTAACATCAGACAATTCCTAAAAGCCGACTAGTTGCCAGTAAGTGTCATGATTTATTAGCTGGGCAAGTTGGTTTGGGGTGAGTATTTCTTAGGTTATAATTTCTTGATGGGTTTATGCTGCGTGGCGTTTGGATGAAGCAAAAAAAATCAAGCACCTGGGTGCTTGATCTTTACGAAAGCAGATATTTATTTGCCTTGTCACTATAATGTTTTACTTCGAGTTAGTGTGGCAATTATTCCAGATCAAGTCTCTAGGTTGCGTTATTGTATAAGCAGCTGAGTGCGTGTCGGTTCAAACCCATCGAGCGTGGAAGTTCCAACCATGATATTGATTGGAAGATCTTCATCCAGGCGATTAACCCGGAATAGCTTTATGTGAGAGACTTGCTGATAAATTAATGAGTTTCCATCTGTAGCAATGCTGATACTCCCATACATATTGTCCTCGGTGGGGGCTACAAAGTAGCTCCAGTACAGTTGGGTATCCGAGGCGAGCTCATAACGTGCCATATACCTGGCAAAGATTTCTTCCGGTGTTTCAGTTAGCAACACAGGAAGAGGAACCAGATACTCGGGTATTTCTTTGAAACCTTGGATAGTCATTTTATTGTAGTAAAATCTGAAATTCCCGAAATACCCACTTCCCTCGCTCATTTCGACATCAAGGCAACTGTCTTTTTCGGTGTAGAAACCGTCGTGATTCATCCTTGAGGTCATCGATTTTATATGTTCAGCCCGAAGCTTTAGCTCGGGGTTGCTAGCATTAATAAGCCGCAGGAGGTTTTCAAACTCTGTAAGATTCTTATCAACTTTCATTGTTGTGCCCGCCTTAATTGGAGTGTGCACGCTAAATCTACACGCGCCCCCAATGAATAAGACGATTCTTAAAGATGATTCGGGATAATCGATACTGCAACGCAGGGAAGCCCAACAAACGCTAGGGGAAAATCATCTTTTTTGTAATAAATGCGTCCCGGCACTCTCAAGGAGTGCCAGCCAAATATAGAAAGAACCTAGCTAAATCTATGGATCTAGCGAATTTTGCTAGATATCCATAGAGTCGCGCGAAAGTCGATCGCAGCTATGCGTACTTACATTCCTAGTCTGGTGAAGTCTCCTGTTACTTAAATAAATTGCGTTCCATGCAGTAAGCCAATAAGTCCTGATCGCTGCTGACATTAAGTTTGCGCATGGCTGATATTTTCTGAGTGCTAATGGTCTTTGCACTTCTGTTCAATCCCCGCGCAATTTCGTTGACGCCAAGTCCCGATACAAATAAACGCAATATCTCGTGTTCCTTGGCTGACAACCGGGTAAACCGCTCGTCCAGATCCGCACGGTCGTCAAGCACAGATGTTGGCGGTGGCCCGTTGCTGCGAACCGGCTTGCCCCGGGCAATGGCATTGAGCGCCGCTTCGATTTCGTTATGCAGCTGGTTTTTCTGGATGATGGCCAGAACCCCGAGCTCTCGCAGACGCGTCAGGATCAAGGGGTTCGAAATCATGGTGAGCACCAGCACGCGGACGATGGGAAAGTGCCGCGTCAGGTACTCCACCAGTTTCAGGCCGTCACCGTAGGGCGAGTCGCCGGGCATATTGAAATCAGTAATGACCAGGTCCACCTGCCTGGATTCGAGCAGATTGATCAGTTCGTTGGAGCAAACGGCTTCGCCCACCACGCGAAAGGTTTCGTCACGCTCAACCAGCTCACGTACCCCCAGCAGTACAATGGGATGGTCATCGGCAATGACAACATTGAGGGTTTCCATGGGTGATTATCCAGAGTGAAATTATTCAAGGTTATCCAGTAAATCATTCAACCGAGCCAGATTCTGGCGGACTTCCAGGTTCAGGGCGGTTGTCACGGCCATGCCGTTCAATCGACACTCCAGCTCGACAAACGCAGTGGCCATGGCATCGATCTGCACCGCACCCAACGCACCGGCCATGCTGTGCAGTTGCTGCGCCACTCTATTGGCATCGGCGCTGTCCAGCGCAGTCAATGTGGCGTGTATGTCCTGGCGCAGGGTCGTGACAAACAGTTCGCGCATTTTCGGCGACAGCTGTATTGGCATGGCGATGGCGGCAGGTATGGCAATCTTGCAATATTTCTCCAGGTGCGCGCGCAAGGTGGCGAGGTTCAGCGGCTTGACCATCCAGGCATTCATGCCGACGGCGGCGCAGCGTTCGCCCTCTTCGCGCAGGGCATTGGCGGTGACGCCGATAATCGGCAATGTTTCATCCTGTTGACGCAGTGCCTCGGCCAATTGGTAGCCGTTCATGACAGGCATGTTCACGTCGGTCAGCACCAGGTCGAAGCGCCCGGGCAACCACTGCGCCAGGGCCTGTTCGCCATTGGCCGCGACCACCACCGAGCAGCCCAGCACTTCCAATTGCTCCTTGATGATTGCCGAGTTGATCACGTTGTCTTCCGCCACCATGACCTGCAGATTCAAACGCCGGGTCTTTTCTGGCTGCAAAGGACGGCTGTCGGTACTGGCGCCGTGTTGTGCCAGGTAAATGGCCCAGGCAATGGCGCGTACATCGTGGGCGTCGACTTCCCGGTCGGTACCGCGCAACTGCGACGGGTTAGGGCCGTCCGGTGTGGCGATGATCCTTTGGCCGGGCCAGGCCGGCCTGTTGGCAGGGGGTGAAAGCTCCACCAGCAGCGCCGATGGCGCTGGCGTATCGACGGTTAGCGGGCGGCAGTCGAGGCCAAAACGGTTGAGCCAGGCGATGAGGTGTTGTGCCAGCTCCGTGACCTGCGCGTGCACATAGACGGCGGGGGGGCCGGGGCTGAATGCGGGGCAATCGGCCAGATCGCCGGGCGCTCGCTCCAGCGCGAGTTGCAGGGTGAAGCTGCTGCCCAGTCCGGGTTCGCTGACCACGTTCAACTGGCCCGCCATCAATTCGCACAGCCATTTGCAAATGGCCAGGCCCAGACCGGCACCGGCCTGTCCGGTGGCATCGTTGACCTGATAGAAGGGGGCGAACAGTTGCTGTTGTTGCTCCTGAGAAATCCCCACCCCCGAATCGCTGACCTGCCACTGCAGGTTGACGCGGCCGTCGATGCTTTCCAGCACCCGTACCCGTAGCACGACGTGGCCATTGTCGGTGAACTTGATCGCGTTGCTCAGCAGATTGTTGAGGATCTGGCGAATCCGTAACGGGTCACCCCGCAGCCGATCCGGCAGTGTCGCCTCGATGCAGGCATAGAGTTGCAGGCCCTTGGACCGGGCGAACGCGCTGTAGGTGCGCACGGTGTCTTCGGTCAGTTCCAGCGGGCAGAAATCCTGAAGCTCGAGGGTCATCTGCCCGGCTTCGATCTTCGAGACATCCAGCACATCGCTGATCAGTTGGAACAACGTGGCGGAGGAGCGCTGGATGGTGTGCAGGTAATCCTGCTGGCGCGGGGCGAGCGGGGTCAGGCCGAGCAGTTCCAGGGTGCCCAGCACGCCATACAGAGGGGTACGAATCTCATGGCTCATGGTGGCGAGGAACCGGCTCTTGGCTTGATTTGCCGAGTCGGCGGCCTGACGCGCATCTTCCAGCGCCGCCGCATCTTCGATATGCCGGGTCACGTCATGCAACGCACACAACCAGGCGTCCTGGCCCTGATAGCGGGTGGGCACGAAGGCGACATGCAGGTGGCGCCGGTCAATCTCAAGGTCCGCGTGGCCGGGTTCGGTCGGCGGCTGCTGGTTGAGCAGGCTTATGAGTTCGCGGGTGTCGTGCCATTGCTGGGCGCGCTGGTTTTCCAGAAGCACGCGGTGGTCGCTGCGACGGATCACGCACAGGCCAGTCGGCGCCGTGTCGATGACTGCGCGGCTGAACGCCTCGCTTTCGGCGATGCTGGCATGCGCGCTTTGGGCGGGCAGAATGACCCGGGTCCGGTACCAGCGATTGATGGCCCGACCGCAGCCGAGCATCGCCACCACCAGTGCGACCAGACACAGCAATGGCCACAGCGCGTAATCGAGGAAACTCTGGACACTGATGACGTAGATCGCTGTCCATTGTGACTCGCCGGGACTGGTCAGTTTGAACACCAGGCCGTCGCGGTTGAAATTGACGTCCTCGTGCAGCGTCTGCCCGGGTTTCAGGGCGCCGGTCAAGACTACGCCTGTGGGGGTAATCAAGGTGAAGTCGTCGTAGATCGACCACTGCATCAGCCGCTCGATGTTATTGACCTGGGACAGATTCAGCAGCGAGCCCAGCACCACCCGGGAGTCGGCCCCCTCGACGGTCAGTGCGCTCCTGGACAGGTTGATGTTCACGTAGGCCAACAGGGTCGGCGCGGCCCTGTCATCCTGACCGGATGAGTAGGGCTCCCAGTGCACCTGAAAATCGGGTTGTGACGAGGAGTTCTGATCGCGCTCGCTCACTCGGGTCATCGCCTCGACAAACGCGCCAATCTGCGTCTGTCCCGCGCCGCGCAAACGCCCGGCGGCCGGCACGGCCACATCAAAGTTGTCGGGCCCATTGATCAGGATGACCTGGGGCGACTGATAGTGCGACGCCGACCAGAACGCGCTGTAGTAGGCCGCCAGGTAGGTGCCCAGCGTGAAGACTTTGACGTATTGATCGGGGGCAATCCTCTGCGGATTGATCTTCAAGCTGTAAGGCAGCGAAAATGGCAGGCCGCGGCCCTCATAAGTGTTGGGGCCTTCTTCGGGCAGAGGTTTTTGCACGTAGGGCGGCAACATGGCCATGGGGAGCGGTTTGCCGTTGGTGCTTTCCCGGGAGATATCCTGCAGGAACATTTCCTGTTCGCGGACATTCTCCATCAGCCGGGCAAAATGAAACTGCAGGGTATCGCGCTGTTCTTCGATCATGCGCATCACCCCCACGTAGCTGATACCCAGCAACAGCAACACCAGAGCGCCGAGCACCAGCAAGCTCTTGTTCAGGCGTGATGAACTGCTGGCGAGTTTCTCCAGGAAGGCATTGGGCTGTGGCATTACAGCGCCTGGCCAGCGATGAAGTAAGAGCCTTTTGACACAGTGACCTCGATAGAAAATGACGCTCGTCAACACCCGCTTGCGGGTCAATAAACGTTTGCCGGTCCGTCATGGTTCAGCAGTTGCTGGAACTGATCCGAAGACACGGCGTGGGAGATCAGGAAACCCTGAACCTGAGTGCAGTCGATTTTACGCAACAGAGCAAGCTCTTGCGCAGTTTCTACGCCTTCAGCCACCACGGTCAGTCCCAACTGGCGGCCCAGGCTGACAATGCTGGTCAGCGCCTGGGCCAGTTCCTCATTGGCGTTGCAACCTTGCACCAGTGTGCGGTCGATCTTCAATTCGCTGAAAGGTGCCGACACCAGATTCATGTAGGAGCTGTAGCCCTTGCCGAAATCATCCTGGGACAGGTCGAACCCTTTGATCCGCAAGCGACAGGCACCGGCGTAGAAGTTGCTGATGTCATCGGGCACCGAGCATTCCATCAATTCGAAGCAGATCCTCGCAGGCAAGCCTTGATGGGCAAGCACGAAAGCGAGGATGCGGTCGGGTAGATCGTGGCTGTTGAGCAAATGCGTGGGCAGGTTGATCGAAACCGGAATGTCATACCCCTGCTGGCGCCATGCGATCTGGGCGGCAATCGCCTGCTCCAGCACGCGCCACAGCAGGCGCTCTTCGAGGCCAAAGGCGACCAGCGCCGGCAGGAATGCGCCGGGCAGCAGTGTGCCATGCTCGGGATGAACCCAGCGCACCAGCGCTTCAGCGGCTACGATTCGGCCATTGTTCAGGGCTTTCTTGGGTTGGAACCAGGCTTGCAGTTCACCGTTGTCGAGGGCGTGCAAAATACTTTGGCGATCGATGCCTTCGCGGGTCTTGGCCGGCTCCATCTGGCGCAGCGCCTGCAACTGATCGATCAGGCAGCGCAGGGCGGCCGTGTTCACCGGTTTTGAAATCAGCCCGATCACTTTCACTTGCAGGTTGCTCGCCACCAGGCTGGCGCCCATCAACATGCGGCGTGACGCAGTGCTCATGATGGCCAGCGCGGGGCGCGAACGTTGCGCAGCGAGGCCCTGGATGAACTGCACGCCATCCATGCCCGGCATCAGCAGGTCGGTGAGTGCCAGGTCGAAGTCGCGTTCTTTCAGACAGGCCAGTGCTTCTTCGCCGTCCCTGGCGCACACGACGTCGAAGTCGCCCAACTCGTTGAACAGGTTTTGTAAATACCGGTGCTGGAAGGGATGGTCTTCGACTATCAAAATGCTACAGGACTTCATGAGCAACTCCTTCGTAGGGAGCCAGGACAGCGAACAAGGCTCGCAGCGTAAAAGGTTTGACTAGGCAGTGATTCATGCCGGCGGCCAGGCACAGGGCGTCTTCACCGCGCATGGCGTTGGCGGTGGCGCCGATGATCGGGGTGGTGCAACCCTGACGTCGCAGGGTTTTGGCCAGGTCGTAGCCATTGAGTCTTGGCATGTTGACGTCGGTGAGGACGATGTCGAATGTGCCTTCGTGCCAGAGCGACAACGCTTCCTCGCCATCGCTGGCCAACGCCACCGTGCAGCCAAGCTCTTCGAGCTGATCGCGCAGGATAAGTTGATTGATGACGTTGTCCTCTGCCACCAGGATGTGCAGGCGCAACGTTCGCAGCGCATGGGGTTCTCGTTGTTTCGGGTGCTGGGCAATCTGGCCGCCCTGGGCTTGGCGAAGCGCCCGTTGGATGGCGGCCAGATCGTTCAGATTGACCTTCCAGCCATCACCGCTGAACTGCGGCTCGTGGGCGCCGTCGCCGCACGCCAGTACCCGCGGCCCTTGCCATGGCAGGCTCGGGCGTTGCCCGTAGGGCGCGGGATCCAGCTCAAGCAGCACAGCCGTCGCGCCAGGACCCATGCGGTCAGGTGCGCCGAGATACGGGCGAGCGCCCCAACGGCGTACCCAGCCGCTGATACTGTCTGCCAGTTCGCGTATGGGCGAGGTCACATACACGATGTCCGCTGCCAATGTCGGCAAGGCTGCAGGGGATGCGTTGCATGAGGGTTGCTCAAAGGACACGCTCAGGGAAAAACTGCTGCCCAGTCCGGGCTCGCTGACCACGCGCAGGGTGCCATTCATCAAATGCGTCAGACGCAGGCAAATGGGCAGGCCAAGGCCCGAGCCTACCACCACGTTGGTGTTGCCTTCGGTCTGGTAGAACGGTTCGAAAATGAATGCCTGATCGTCTTGGGCGATGCCTTTGCCGGTGTCCGAGACTTGCCATTGCAGGCGCACGCGTTCACCTTCGCGACATTGCAGCTTGACCCGCAGCACCACGCGCCCGGAATCAGTGAACTTGACCGCGTTGCTCAGCAGATTGTTGAGGATCTGCCGCACGCGGCTGACATCCCCCATCAGTCGATCCGGCAGTTGCGGGTCGAGGCAGGCGTACAGTTGCAAGCCTTTGCTCTGCGCCGCAGCCGCGTAACCCTGCACCACTTCCTGCGCCAGCGTCGTCGGGCAAAATTCGCTCAACTCCAGAGCCAGTTGTCCGGCCTCGATCTTCGACACATCCAGCACATCGCAAATCAACTGGAGCAAGGTAGCGGACGAGCCCTCGATGGCGCGCAGGTAGCTTTTCTGCTGGGTATCGAGCTGCGTACGGGCGAGCAATTCCAGAGTGCCGAGCACGCCGTAGAGCGGGGTGCGGATTTCGTGGCTCATGGTCGCGAGAAACAAGGTCTTGGCTTCGTTGGAGGCGTCGGCCGATTGGCGGGCCTGCTCCAGCGCCGCTTCGATTTGCCGGCGCGCACTGATGTCGCTGAACGCACACAGCAACACGTCTTCGCCGTTGTAGCGGGTGGGCGCGCAGCTCAGATAAAGATGACGACCATCGGCGGTCTCGAAGTAATCGGTCAGGCAAGGTTCGGTCGGGTCGAACGCATCACGAATCCAGCCGGCGCCCAGTTGCTCGCCACATTCGTCCAGCCATTGTCGGGCGAGGGTGTTTTCCAGCACCACCTGGCCGTCGGTGCGCCGCAGTACGCACAGTGCCACGGGGGCGGTCTGGATCACGTCGCGGCTGAACAACTCGCTTTCCACCAGTGCCTGGATGCGGTGGATCGCCGGGGTAATGAAGCGCTGTTCCAGACGCCGGGTCAGCAGACACACCAGACTGATACTCAGCAGGCAGAACACCAGCGCACCGAGCATTTGCGGCCACAATGCCGACAACACTGCGAGCAAGTCGATGGAGTAGGTGAGCTGCCAATCCGATGATTTCAACTGCTTGCGCAATACCAACTGTTCCGGCAGCCAACCGTCCCAGACAAAACCGAAAAAGTCCTGTTGCCGCAGGAGCGGCAGATGCTGCCCGGGCGGTGGTTTGCGGCTGTTGCTGAAGAGCGGCATGCCTTGCGAATTGAACATGGTGAACTCGCCGGCACTGTGGTCGCTCAAGGCACTGGACACTTCGCGGTCGTCCATTTCCAGGCCGAGCCAGCCGGAGTTGATGTCGCGCTCATCCAGGCGAATAAAAATGTACAACTGCGAATGCCCGTCTACGGCATGGGTCAGCCAGAGTTCTTGCAGGGCGCTGGTGTTCTGGTGCTTGAGTGTCTGCAGTTGATCCAGCATGGCCTGGGGGAAATCACCGGCCACCGGAGTCGCGTTGTACAGGCGCAAGACCTGGGCCTGGGGACCGCTGCTGACGTAGACAAGGTTGAGTTGCCTGGCTTTGAGGTAGTCACGCATGCGTTGGTTCAGCCAGATGCTCCATTGCTTGCCCGGCGTTTGACCGAGCAACAGGCGGGTCTCTTCGTCAGATGTCGGCATGCTTGTTTTGGCCTTGCGCGTGGCCGACAGGCTCAGGCTTTCCAGCAGTGCTTCGCGGGTGGTGAAAAAGGTATGGGCCTCGGCGATGGCGCTGCTCATGTAGCTGCGGCGCTGGGAGATTTCGTTGTTGAAGGAAAACAGCAGGAAGCTGTAGACGCCGCCCAGAATGCCCACCAGCAACACAAAGGCAAAAATGCGTAGCAGGCGACCTGCAGTATGGGGCGTGGAAAGAATCGGGCTGATCTGATGGAGGTAAGTCTTCAATCTCATCCCGGCACTGTAAGAGTGGTCAGGCGCCGGGAAAATCAGACGATCCTTAGTTTGTTACAGGTAGTTCACGATGAAGGTGACTTCGGTATTGGCGCTGCCAGCCTTGAGGTCACCTGTGGGCAGGCGGTAGTACGCCGCCGAAAACGGAATATTGAAGTCGGTGCCGGTGGTGGTAAAAGCGGTGAACGGGTAGGTGGTATCGAATGCGATGGGTTGTCCGGCGTCATTCATCAATTGCAGGCCGATGCCCGTGGCGGTAGAGGTGTTGTTGAGTGCGACGATGCCTTTTGTCGCGTCGATGACGGGAGTGGTGGCCTTGAGTGAGTAAGTCACCTTCTTGATGCCGGTTTGGCATTGGTTCAAAGCGATGTTGAAGCGCACCGTTCGGGGTTTTGCGCCGGCGTCGCTAAACTCGTGGAGTTGATAGTCGTCGCCCATCGCTACCGGGACGGAAGGGGTTTGGCAGGAGGCGGCATTCAACACCAGAGGGTTGGTCAGGTTAAATTTGTTAAGAATCAGCTCTCCTGATTGCAAGCTACCAAGTTCGCCGGCAGCAATCGTGACTCGCGAAGCCAATGGACCTGACTTGACGATTTCCAGTCGGACCGCGCCTGCGGCTACGCCGTAGCCTTTTGGGGTTATCGGAAACAGAGAAGGCTCATAGCGACTTAATGCATCCATCCAGATACGGAACGAAAGTCCGGTCTTGCCCAGGGGGAAGGTCGTTACGGTTTGGGTCGGGGTGCCTAGCGCTGGATTTACTGCCACACCATATTGCGCGGTCGTATTGCACGTCCATGCGTGCGAAAACGATTGCTGCGCAGTGTCCTGGTAGACCACTGTGCCATCGGGCGTGTCGGCGGGGATTGTCAGGCCACCATTGGCCAGGCTCGCGCCGAAGTTGAGCGTTTGGGTGGTGGGGGTGCTCGCGAATGTGCAACTTGCCGCCATCGCGTCCGACGCGCACGCCAGCAATGTCGTCGCGACAAAGATAAGCAGAGGGCGCTGCAGTGGTGATCGCTTCATGAAAAGGGCTATACGGGGTGGCCAAGGAGCGTTGCAGCCTAATCAACTGAAATGTCGATGAACATCAGGCGATTCTTAGAACACGTTGTTGCGGTGCGAACACCTGCAATCCGGCGCGCCCGAGGGCGCCCCACGTACAGCCACCATCAAGTACAGGCAATGAAATACCTGCATGACATATGCACGCACAGCCAAGTTATCGCGGGCTGCTAAACCCGACCACTGATGGGCAGTGGCGCGGAAACGATAGAGACCAGGGGCAGGGCGCACAAGCCGGCGGATTTTGGCGTACCCGTAGGCAACGACGCAAGGTCTTGTAGCCCGCCGGAAATACCCTACAACCTTTTTAAACAAGCGCTCGTGGGCGATGTCGAGCGATCCCCACGCAAGCAAAAAACATCCCTGATCAACGGAAAACCGCCTTTCGTGTATCGCTGTGTATCAGCGCACGAAATCCGACTACAACCCTACAAAACCCACTCATCACGGATACAGCCCGAATACACCACTGGGGCCAAATAGACCTGCCAAAGCGAGAAGCACAACGCAGCTCGCAACCAGGTTCATCAACCCTTGTGGTACGACCAAAAGTGGTCCCGCCACGCCATTGACCCGGAGTATCAACATGTCTCGTATCCAGTCGAACAAAACCCGTATTGGTCTGATCGCTGTAGCACTGGTCGGCGGTATCAACTTCGCGTCCTCCGCGTTTTCCGCCGAAGCCCTGCCTCAGGGCTATCAACTGGCCTCCGCCGAAAAGACCAGCGAAGGCAAATGTGGCGAAGGCAAGTGCGGCGCCAGCGAAGCCAGCGCCCAAAAGACCCAGGCCGAAGGCAAGTGCGGTGAAGGCAAGTGCGGCGATGCGTCTTTCGCCCGCACCGACGCCGACCACGACGGCCGCGTGTCGCTCAAGGAACTGCTGACCGTGGCCCCCAAGGGCACTGAGGAATTCAAGGCGATGGATGCCAATGGCGACGGCTTCCTGTCCGAGGGTGAGGTGTACAAGTTCCGCACCAACCAGTACACCTCCAACGGCAAGAAAGTGCCGACCGAGTTGTTTACCAAGTTGAGCCAGGCTAAAGACTGATCAGCCGCAAACAAAAAACCTTCCTGTGTTGACGCGCAGGAAGGTTTTTTTGTGTGGGTAGTAGTGGTTTGGTCGTCAGGCGGGAAATTGCACTGCACTTGATCACCCGTTTACATTTGGCCTGATCAGCTATTTGTATTCGTTCTGACGATCGATTGCGTTGGATTTCAGCAGCAGGCTTTGTAGCCCATGAACGGCAGAGAACGGCCAAGAGTGGTCATTCAGGGACGGCTGCATTATTCGACTGCGCTGGGTTTATCGATTGGCAGCGCTGATCTGATTCTGCCCCGTATTTTTCATTTCAGCGGTTCCATGCGCAGCCCCTGAAATCCATAAAAAGCCCTAAAAAATCTTTCTCAGCAGACCTAACAAGGCTTCCAGCGTGAAAAAGTCCTTTACAGACCCCAAAAACGATCCTATTTTAGGATTAATATGAATCCTTCTGAGGGCTTTGAGTGAATTCTAAATATCCTACGTCTGAGACGGTTGCCCTACGGTTGGCCGTGCTGCTGAAGAGGTCCGGCAAGACTCGCGCCAGAATCAGTGAAAAAACACTACGGATTCTGGCAGGCCGGAGCACTCTGCGTGAGTCGCTTATCGTGAGCGTACGCGATGCATTGGAGGATCTCGGTATTGTATCGGTTCGTCTTGATCGTGGTGGGTATGCTTTGGTGGCGTCTTCGGCCCTAGAGGGCGCGCCTTCAGCTCTGGCAAAGAATCTAATGCCTGAGTTCCGAAAGCTTGCAGACGACGACCTGTGGAACGAACTGGATTTGTCAGATGGAGAAATTGACGAATGACTTTTTCATCGGAAAGTGACGTCATCATCACTACACTCAACAAACTAAATCTCAAGGCGAATTCACATTAGCCTCAACGATTTGTTGAGTCTTCAGTCTTTATAAAGGCTTAATAGCCAAGCATTGATAATCATCAAAAATTACCGTGACTAGGACTAAATATTCATGATCGACAAAAATCATCAGGTATTTTTAAATGCTGCTTCCGAAGCAATCGACGCTCATAGCCTGGGCCGTTCATTTGGCTTCAACAAAACATCCTACAATTGCCCATATTGTAAGCGGGCAAAAATCATAGCTGAAATCTATGAACACTCAAATCAAAAATCCCTCAAAGAGGTGGATGTATCGTGCCCAGCTTGTAGCAAGAAGATTACACTTCAACTTTAACATTAAATTTATTCGAACTACAGCAATGTGGCCACCCCTTAAAAATTGTATTTTTTAATCTAAATCTAGTTAATTTCCTCGGTGAGAGTGAATGAATATTAGCGAGATTGCTGAACTTGTATGGCAATGTAGCCATTCGATTGAGTTTGGTGGCGATGACGCCTGGGACTCAAATCTCTTCACTTTATCGTGGGATATTACGCGTAAGGCAAATAGCCCCTGGAGATCTTATAGGTCAGGTTGGTACTGGTTCTTAGTCGATCTATCGATGGAAGAGCTGAAAGCACTGGAGCGCCCGAGCACCTTACCGCATAAAGGGTGTGACTTCGGACAGACCGCTCTGGCCAACTGGTCTACATTTGGCTCGGAGCTTCTGTGCAGGACGAGGGAAGATGGTCTTCTCGTTGTTTACAATGGGCATGAAAATAGTGTGTGCGACCGAGTCAGATCTCATTTCTCATTAAAGAATGATCGAACCGGCGCGCTAGGTCTTCGTCATTTTTTACTTCATGAGCGAAGATGGGAGTTGAAGGTGTTTTCAGCACCATGTTTGATAAATATCCCTACCACCCATCGATCTAAGGTGGAAACGCTTATGGCATCAAAATCGGGACGTTGTGCTGTTGAGTCGGCATGGCGTGTTTCGCATGGATGGCCAGCGCTATGCAAAGAGTGAAGACCATAAACTGGCAAATCTTGTCAAGTATTTTTGGCGATTAGCTTAAGGGCTGTTTGGGGCGACTGCGGTCCTTCGCGACGGGCAAAATCGTTCAAAAGAAGGCTGTCAGATTGCCTATAAAATCAGGGGCGGTTAAATTTTTATATTTTTCTTTCTCCGGCTTTTCCATTTCAAATTAAGTTTTAATTTCAAACAAGGTAAAACTATGAAAATTACTGGGGTAGATGCGGTGCGTGTGCTTCAAACACTCACTGATTACGTGGATATCCACAAAAAAGACAACAATAATAAGTTTTGGAGTTACAAGCTTAAATCAGCCAAACGCACAGAATTTGCGTTTGACCCAAAAACCAAGGAAGGCCTCTACGTTCGCGTTGACCGTGAGCCACCCAGTCTACCTGGAATCACCGATATTGAGAGGATTTTAGGTAAGGCGACATCTACTGCTTTGGACCGAGTGTTCTCTGGGGGAATCCATAAAGCAACTTACAAAGTCACGATTGAAACAGAGTCAGCCCTACGTGCGTTCATTGCCCACTATCTCTCGATTGAAATCACACAGTAGCGTAGACGTAGATGTGTCAAATTTAGGTGGAACCACCGACAGATGCGGCAGTACCAGACAAAAAACGTACAAAGAATAATATTCTAATCAGCACAAAACCATCAAGGATTGAGCAATGAAAACCATAGCCATACTATTCAACATCGCTTCATTACTGACTATTGGTTATCTTCTTGTTCAGAAAGGCTTACCCCGCCCTGATGAGTGGGGAATGATAATTGCGTTCGCCGGTGCAAATATCACGTCATTGGTATTTATTTTTACAGTAAAGGACAGTTCGTTTTTGGGGCTATGGCTCCAACGTAAGAAGCTTGAAGAGCAGCAAAAAATAGACCGTTTGAAGATGAATAAATAGTGACATTGGTAATGGGTTGGTTCGGAAGAAGTCAGTCGCTAGCTAATCCAGAGATTTTTCCTGAAATCTGGCAGGGGGGAGACAGTTGCTCAATAGAATTAGCCGATAGCCCATGGTCGACCGTCAACTATCTATAATGGGTCGATTTCTGCCTGTCGTGGCGGGCAACAATCGGCCAAAAGCTTCGCTCAAGAACGGTCAGTAGCGAACGTATTCTGGACTTTGAGGTCGAGCAAAACAGCAATGGGTAATCTCAACTTGAGAACTGGGAGCATACATAAAGTGGCAAGGGGCGACTCACCACTTTATGGGATGTGACTTAGTTTTGAATTTGAGTAGCCTGAGGAAAACGAGAAAACAGGTTGGAGAAATGTACTGGCAAAACCTCTGCAATATTGCTTCCATGACGCACAAAATATTGGCCGTTATAGAAGGAGGGTACGAGGCCAGATTCAATTTTTAGTATAATGACTGTCTTATCGAAATAAGTAACTGTCGTTATATTCCGCGCAATGTAATCTTTGTCGCGATCACTAATTGGCTGGGCTTGTATGAGTTGAGTTAGCTTCGTAAAATAGGTATCAACCCCTTGATGGTATGCATTCGCCTCGGCATCCACACCAGTAATCCAGTAATTGGAATAGCTCGCTCCTGGCACTCCATATCTTTTTTCGAAAGCATTTGCTGAACGCTTCGTGTCAGCAATACCTATGATGCAATAACCTGAAGCTCCCGGCATAGTATTCGCCATTGCCGTCAACGTCTTGATGATTTTTGAAAACAGAGACTTGTCAAATTTCGCATCGTTAGTTAGCGAATGCAGTCCCATTTTAAAATCATACAAGCTTTGCTCTGTAGATGACTGCATTAGAATGTTTTCTAAGCGGGTTATCCACTGCTGTCGTGTTGGGTCATTGGATTTGGATTTGGCGAAGAATCTTTTCAGCGGGCCTTCCAGCATTTCAATAGCGGATTGCTTTTCTTTTGCTGACCAGTTACCCCCCCGCCCTGACTCAATTTGATTAATTTATCTCCAGATTTATTCAGGGCTTTTACCAAGCCCGCCATATTACTAATCTCTTTCCCCTGCACAACAATTAATTCGAATAACGTTAGATAAACAATTTGAAAGTATCTAGAAATTTTGGCTTGTTGCTTTTCAAACAGCAAGGCATTGAAGGTTTTTCCTGAGGCGTCAAGTATTGAAATAAGTTTATCAAATACCAACTGAACATTTAAAGCAACCTGCTCTTCATTGATTTTCTGAATTGCCACCTCAACCTGTTGCGCTAAAGTCGAATCACTATCGTCGACTTCGAACCCATATAGCTGATTTAGGATATCCGAGCTGGATCTTAGGCTCTTGCCGATACTTGTCCACGCAACAATGTCAGCAATGATTTCCTCATCATTGGACTCCCTTAATGACTCCCGAGTTATAATATTGTTTTTAATCCAAAAAACATCATCAACATTGATTCCGTAAGATAAATTTTTACTTGTTATGCTGATGTTTTTCATTGCGCTTAGGTTAAGAATATCACTAGCACTCGAGTCCCCTCGAATGCTGCACGATATCTTCCTAACTACCGATGCGAATTTACTCGTCGCGCCGGCCTGTCGTAATTCTTGCTTTGAGAGATGTCGTCCATTAGCGTTGAGTCTTCTGAAAACCTCATCTACATGGCTAGCACCTTTTTCCTGAAAAACGGATAGAGGTATTTGGTAGCGCGCTATATTTGCGCATATCTCGCGCGCCATTGGGATTCCCTTTTGGGTTAACTTCCCATCGTCCATTTGAAGTTTGGTGTCAGCAATCGAATCTAAGTTAAAGTACTCATTATTAACGTCGAACTCCTGTTCAATAAACGACATAATTGCATTCAGTCGTTGCATTCCGTCAATAATTTCTAAGCGCCTAGTATCATTACTAACTATGTCGGCCAGCAATATCAATGGAACGGGATAGCCTTTTATCACTGAATCAATGAAGGCTCTTTTTTCGTCAAGTGTCCATACTAGCTTTCTCTGATAGCGTCGATTAACGAGAAAAGTATCAGAAAGATAATAGCCATATAGACTTTGAATGCTCTCCCCTTTAATCGAAAGCTCTACGTTTGCTTTTGACAATTTCACTATCCTTTGTGGTTATAGATTTTTTATATTGGCATTGTATTTTTAATTCACATTGTCATTATCACAATGACATAGTCCATATATTTTGTTAAGCCAAATTTCCAGGCTAGCCACACTAAGGTTGGCGAACACTTCAAATTACATTTCAAGGCTAGCGCTGGTAGCAGCCTTACGTGGCTGGCAGCTATTGGCCGTTTTCTGCCAGTCATGCCCATGAAGCGCGGTGATCAATCCCATGCAAACGCCTGCTCAGCTCAAATGCAATCAGCTGACCAAATCCATCCACCCCTCCCCATCACGCCTTAACCCACCGCTGCCGACTCCAACTACTCAACCCATCAACCGCAAACACCAACACCAACATCGCCAAAATCACCGTACTGGCCTGAGCCTCCTGAAACAGGCTGAGGCTCACATAGAGCATCTGCCCCAACCCCCCAGCCCCAACAAACCCCAGCACGCTGGCCATGCGAATATTGTTCTCCCAGCGGTACAAAATGTACGCCAGCAACTGCGGAAACAGGTTAGGCAGGGTGCCATAGCAGAAGGCCCAGACCACGTTGCCGCCCTGCAATCGAATGGCTTCGGCAGGTTGCGGCGGGGTGTTTTCCAGCGCTTCGGCGAACAGGCGGCCGAGTACGCCGGTGGTGTGCATGGCCAGTGCCAGGGTGCCGGCGTTCGGGCCGAGGCCGGCGGCCAGTACCATCAGTGCGGCCCACACCAGTTCGGGAATGGCGCGCAGGCCATTGAGTACAAGTCGCGATGCGCTCTGGAGCAGCCAGCCGAAGCGTCCGGCCGCCGGCAGCGCCAGCAGCAGGCCAAACACCGCTGCGAGCAGGGTGCCGAGGGCGGACATTGCCATGGTCTCCACGGCGCCACGGCCGATGGCTTGCAGGTGGCCGGCGCTCAGGTCCGGGCTGAGAAAGCGCAGCACGTAGGCGCCCATCTGCTTCAGGTTGCCGCTGCCCGTCAGTTCGCCGAGGTCGATGCCCAGGTAGCGGAACGAGGCGACGACCGCGGCGCCGATGCACAGGATCAGCAGCAGGTTGATCAGGCGATTCATGCGAACCTCCAGCGCAGCAGGCGGCTGATCTGATCGGCGAACAGCACCAGGATGAAGAAGGTCAGCAGCATGCTCGCCACTTCACCGCCGGCGAACATGCGCAGCGACAGGTCGATCTGCTGGCCCAGTCCGCCGGCGCCGACGAAGCCCATCACCACGGACGCGCGGATCGCGCATTCCCAGCGGTACACGGTGTACGACAGCAGCTCCGCCGCGACATTGGGCAGGATGCCGTAGCAGAACGCCGCCAACCGGCCACTGCCGGCTTGCAGCAGTGAGTGGGCGGGGCGCTGGTCGACCGACTCGAAGATTTCCGCGTAGACCTTGCCCAGCATGCCGCTGTAGGTGATGGCGATGGCCAGCACCCCGGCCGTCGGGCCAAGGCCGACGGCGCGCACGAACAGCAGGGCCCAGACGATTTCCGGCACGCTGCGCAGGAAGATCAGCAAGCCGCGCACCGGCCAGCGCAACAACCGGCCCAGGGCGCTCGGGCGACCACCGCGCGAGGCGGCCGACAGCGACAAGGCGCGGCTGGCGAGCAGGCTGGCCGGCACGGCCAGCAGCAAGGCGAGGGCCATGCCGGCGGTGGCGATGGCCAGGGTCTGCAAGGTGGCTTGCCACAGCAGCTGGAGGAACTCTTCGCCATGGGCCGGCGGCCAGAAGGCCGAAACGAAACGGCCCATTTCACTCTGGCTGTCGGCCTTGAGCAGCACACCCAGGTCCAGTTCGCTGAAGTGGATGCCGGGCCACAGCAGGGCCAGCGCCAACAGGCTGAGCAGCAGGCGGGGCAGGGTGGCCGGGTCTCGTGTATCGCGCGTCAGCATCGGGGAATCTGCAGGCTCAAGGGCGCCACCGGAGCGGGCGGGGATTGCAGTTGCTCGTTGGCGTAGAGCCGGTCGAGCAAGTCGTGGTCGACGTCGGCAGAGGGAAGATCGAAGAGGATCTGGCCGTCGCGCAAACCGATGATGCGCGAGAAGTTGCTCAGCGCCAGATCCACAGCATGCAGGCTGGCGACCAGGGTCACCTTGTGTTCCCGGGCGTGGCGGCAGAGGATCGACAGGGTGTGCCCGGCCAGCACCGGGTCCATCGCCGACACCGGCTCATCGGCCAGCAGCACGTCGGGGGCCTGGTACAGCACGCGGGCAATGCCCACGCGCTGCAGTTGGCCACCGGACAATTGCTGGCACTGGGCGAACAGCTTGTCGCCCAGGTCGAGTTTGACCAGGGCCGCGCGTGCGCCGGGCACATCCACCGGATGCAGCAGGCTCAGCAGGCTTTTGGCAAAACTCCACTGACCCAGTTTGCCGGCCAGCACCGCGGTGACCACGCGCTGGCGCGGTGGCAGTGGCGGCGCCTGATGCACCAGGCCGATGCGCGCGCGCAGGCGTTGGCGCTGTCGGGCGCCGAGCTGCCAGGCGTGCTCGCCGAGCACTTCGACCGTGCCGCTGCCGGGGCGCAGGGCGGTGGCCAGCAGGTTCAGCAGGCTCGACTTGCCGGCGCCGGACGGGCCGATGATCGCCACCTGTTCACCAGCGCCGATGTGCAGGTCGACCTCATGCAGCGCCCGCACGCCCGTGTCGTGGGTGAGGCTGACCCGGTTCAGATGCAAGGTCATTTCAGCAGGTCGGCAGCGCGCGCGGCTTCCTCGATGCCTTTGTAGTTCTCAGGCTTGGTCTCGATGAAGCGGCTGGCGGCCTGCAGGTCCAGGATCGCCTTTTGTTCCGGGTTGGCCGGGTCGAGCGCGAGGAAGGCGACCTTGATTTTCTCGGCCAGGGCCGGGTCGAGGGTGCCGCGCACGGTCCAGTTGTAGTCGAAGTAGGCCGGCGTGGTGGCGAAGACCTTGACCTTGTCGGTGTCGACCTTGCCGGCCTTGACCAGTTTTTCCCAGACGCTGGCGTTGAGTACGCCGGCGTCCACTTTGCCCGCCTGAACCCAGGCGACCGTGGCGTCGTGGGCGCCGGAGTAACCGACGCGGCTGAAATAGCTTTCCGGCTTGATGCCGTCCTGCAGCATGAAATAACGCGGCATCAGGCTGCCGGACGTCGACGAGACCGAGCCGAAGGCGAACGATTTGCCCTTGAGGTCGGCCAGGGATTTGACCGCTGGATCGGCGGTGATGAATTTGCTGGTGAACTGGGCATCCTGCTCACGCTGTACCAAGGGAATGGCATTGCCGGTTTTCAAACGCGCCTGCACGAAGGTGAAACCGCCCAGCCAGGCCATGTCGATACGGTCGGTGGCCAGCGCCTCGACCACCGCCGGGTAGTCGGACACCGGTACGAACTCGACCTTCATGCCCAGTTGCTTTTCCAGGTATTCGCCCAGTGGCTTGAACTTGCGCAGCAATTCGGTGGGGGCTTCGTCGGGAATGGCGCTGACCTTGAGGGTCTCGGCAGCCTGTGCCAGCAGGGTGGAAAGGGACAGGGTCAGGCCGACGGCCATAGCCAGGGTACGTTTGAGCATGGAAGTTCTCCGGTTCAATAGCGGAAAAATGTCGATGCGCCCCGCACAAGCTGATTGCTGCACGACGCTTCGTGAGGGTAGACGAAAACGGCGCGATTATAGGGACTCTTGGGTGAGAGACCAAAGGCAAAAGATCGCAGCCTTCGGCAGCTCCTACAGGGGGGGCGTTCCAATGAAAATGGTGCGATTGTGGGGAGGGTCAAAAGATCGCAGCTTGCGGCAGCTCCTACAGGGTACGCATTCCCATGTAGGAGCTGCCGCAGGCTGCGATCTTTTGACCTTTACATCCGCGCCAACGCCTGCGCCAGGTCCGCGCGCAAGTCTTCGACGTCCTCAACCCCCACCGACAACCGCACCAGCCCATCGCCAATCCCCAGCTCTGCGCGGGTATCGGGCGGGATGGTGGCGTGGGTCATGATCGCCGGGTGTTCGATCAGGCTTTCCACGCCGCCCAGGCTTTCGGCCAGGGCGAAGATCTGTACGTTCTCGAGGAAGCGTTTGGCGCCGGCCAGGTCGCTGTTGAGGTCGAGGGAGATCATCCCGCCGAATCCACGCATTTGCCGCTGGGCCAGTTCGTGCTGCGGGTGCGAGGGCAGGCCAGGGTAGTAGACCCCGGAGACTTGCGGCTGACGCTCCAGCCACTGCGCCAGTTCCAGTGCGTTGCTGCAATGCCGTTCCATGCGCAGGGCCAGGGTCTTCACCCCGCGCAGGGTGAGGAAGGCATCGAACGGCCCGGCGATGGCGCCGACGGCGTTTTGCAGGAAGCCCAGGCGCTCGGCCAGTTCGGCGTTCTGCCCGACCACGGCGATGCCGCCGATCACGTCGGAGTGGCCGTTGAGGTACTTGGTGGTCGAGTGCAGCACGATGTCGAAACCCAGTTCCAGCGGGCGCTGGATCCACGGGCTGGCGAAGGTGTTGTCGGCCACGCTGATGATGCCGCGCGCGCGGCAGGTGCGGGCGATGGCGGCGAGGTCGGTGAGGCGCAGCAGCGGATTGCTCGGGGTCTCGACCATGACCATGCGGGTGTCGTCCTGCAGGGACGCCTCGAACGCCGCCAGGTCGGTCAGGTCGACGAAGCTGAAGCGGTGCCCGGCGCTGCGCTGGCGCACCTTGTCGAACAGGCGGAAGGTGCCGCCGTACAGGTCGTTGCCGGAGACGACGTGCGATCCGGCATCGAGCAGTTCGAGCACCGTGGAAATGGTCGCCAGGCCCGAGGCGAAGGCAAAACCCCGGGTGCCGCCTTCGAGGTCGGCCACGCAGCGCTCCAGGGCCCAGCGTGTCGGGTTGTGCGAGCGCCCGTAGTCGAGGCCCTTGTGTACGCCGGGGCTCTGTTGCAGATAGGTGGAGTTGGCGTAGATCGGCGGCATCAAAGCCCCGGTCGATGGGTCCGGCGATTGCCCGGCATGGATCACCCGGGTGGCGAAGCCCTGAGGCGGGGCGTTTTTGTCCTGTTGACTCATGGCAGGGATCTCCGCAAATGGTTGAGCATGTCGGTTCGGGTAATCAGGCCGTGGAAACCCGAGGCATCCTGGATGATCGCCACCAGCCCACGGCCCAGCTCTGCCTCCAGTTCCGCCAGGGTGGCAGCGGGGGACAGGGTCTGCAGTTTGTCGGTCATGGCGCTGGCCACGGTTTTACGGAAGTGCGCAACGTCCTCGTGCACCCCCAGCAGGATGTCGGACTCGTCGATCACGCCGACCAGTTGTTGACCCTTCACCAGCACCGGCAATTGCGACACGTCCGCCAGGCGCATGCGCTGGAACGCGGTGAGCAGGGTGTCGTCGGGGCCGACGCTGATCACCCGGCCATCCTCGAAACGCCGCGCGATCAGGTCGCGCAGGTCGCCGTAGTGCTTGCGTTGCAGCAGGCCCTGATCGTTCATCCACTGGTCGTTGTAGACCTTCGACAGGTAACGCGTACCGGTGTCGCAGACAAAGCTCACCACGCGTTTCGGCTGGGTCTGTTCGCGGCAGTAACGCAGCGCCGCCGCCAGCAGGGTACCGGTCGACGAGCCGCCGAGTATGCCTTCGGCGCGCAGCAACTGGCGGGCATGGTCGAAGCTTTCTTCGTCGCTGATCGAATAGGCGTGGCGCACGCTGGACAGGTCGGCAATCGACGGGATGAAGTCTTCGCCGATGCCTTCCACCGCCCAGGAACCGGGGGTGGGGAGGGTGCCACTGCGGCTGTATTCGGCCATCACCGAACCGACCGGGTCGGCCAGGACCATTTCCAGCTCCGGCTGCACGCGTTTGAAGAAACGGGTCAGGCCGGTGAGGGTACCGGCCGATCCGACGCCGACGACGATGGCGTCCACATCATGCTGGGTTTGCGCCCAGATCTCCGGCGCGGTGCTGCATTCGTGGGCCAGCGGGTTGGCCGGGTTGTTGAACTGGTCGGCGAAAAACGCATCGGGAATTTCCGCCGCCAACCGCGCGGCGACGTCCTGGTAGTACTCGGGATGGCCCTTGCCGACATCGGAGCGGGTGATGTGCACCTCGGCGCCCATGGCCTTGAGGTGCAAGACCTTCTCGGTGGACATCTTGTCCGGCACCACCAGCACCACCCGGTAACCCTTGGCGCGGCCGACCAGGGCCAGGCCCAGGCCGGTGTTGCCGGCGGTGGCTTCGACGATGGTGCCGCCGGGGCGCAGGCGGCCGTCGCGTTCGGCGGTGTCGATCATGGCCAGACCGATGCGGTCCTTGATCGAACCGCCGGGGTTCTGTGATTCGAGTTTGAGAAACAGCGTGCAGGGACCGGTATCGAACCGGCTGACACGTACCAGCGGGGTATTGCCAATCAGTTCGAGTACGGCAGGACGGGAATAGTCGGGCATGTCATCACTCCTTGCGTGGATCCGCACTGGATGGACAGCAATCCGCGCCGGGTCTTCGCGCCGGTCGCGGGCAATGCATCGCTTGGACCATAGGCCGGGATCGGGTCATCCGCAACCTTGCACGGCCAGCCGGTCACCTCGACGCTTTTTCCTCGCCAGCAACCACAAAAAACATAATTTCGCTATTTCCCGGCTCCGAACAGAATGCGGCCAACACCCTGATACCGATAGCCGCAGCAGAAGAACAGCAGTGATCAGCATCGAGGCGGCAGCCATGACCGACCTGAATCAAACCACCTTTCAGAAGTGCACAGCCATGACAGTTGATAAAACCGAAATTGATACGCTTGTTGTTGGCGCCGGCCAGGCCGGCGTGGCCATGAGTGAACACCTGAGCAAACTCGGTGTGCCCCACCTCGTGCTGGAGCGCAACCGTATCGCCGAAGCCTGGCGCACCGGCCGCTGGGATTCGCTGGTGGCCAACGGTCCTGCCTGGCACGACCGCTTCCCGGGGCTGGAATTCGACGGCCTGGACCCGGATGCCTTCGCCGGCAAAGAGCAGGTGGCCGAGTACTTCGAAGCCTATGCCCGCAAGTTCAACGCGCCGATCCGCACCGGTGTTGAAGTCAAGAGCGTACAACGCAATGCCGATCGTCCGGGTTTCACCGTTGAAACCTCTGATGGTGTGATTGAGGCCCGCCACGTGGTGGTCGCCACCGGCCCGTTCCAGCGTCCGGCCATCCCGCCGATTGCCCCGCCAATGGCCGGCATCAGCCAGATTCACTCCGCCCAGTACTACAACCCGCAGCAACTGGCCGAAGGCGCGGTGCTGGTGGTGGGCGCCGGGTCGTCGGGCGTGCAGATCGCCGATGAGCTGCAACGTTCCGGCAAACAGGTCTACCTCTCGGTGGGCGCCCACGACCGTCCGCCGCGCGCCTATCGCAACCGCGATTTCTGCTGGTGGCTGGGGGTGCTGGGCGAGTGGGATGCCGAGGCCATGCAACCGGGCAAGGAACACGTGACCATCGCCGTGAGCGGTGCCCGTGGCGGCCACACCGTGGACTTCCGGCGCCTGGCGCATCAGGGCATGACCCTGGTCGGCCTGACTCAATCGTTCAATGGCGCTGTGGTCAGTTTTGAAAACAACCTCGCCGACAACATCCGCCGTGGCGATGAAAACTACCTCGCGCTGCTCGACAAGGCCGACGCCTATATCGAACGCAACGGCCTCGACCTGCCGCTGGAACCCGAAGCCCGGGCCATGCTGGCCGATCCGGATTGCGTGACCCAGCCGATCCTTGAACTGGACCTGGTCAAGGCCGGCGTGACCACGATCATCTGGGCCACCGGTTACTCCACCGACTACAGCTGGCTGAAGGTCGATGCCTTCAAGGAAAACGGCAAGCCGCAGCACCAGCGCGGCGTGTCGGCCGAGCCGGGGGTGTATTTCGTCGGGTTGCCGTGGCAGTCCCGTCGTGGCTCCGCGTTCATCTGGGGCGTTTGGCACGACGCCAAGCACATCGCCGATCACATCGTTAAACAGCACACCTATTTCAACTATCGGGATGCGACCCAGCGTCAAGCCGACGCCGCCCGCGCACCCGTTCAGAAAGCCAGCCTCATGGGAGTTCGTTAATGCCTACTCATACCCGCATCCGCATGTTCAACACCAAAGACACCTACCCGAACCAGACGCTGGACAACGATCTGTGCCAGGCCGTGCGCGCCGGCAACACCGTGTATGTGCGTGGTCAGGTCGGCACCGATTTCAACGGCCAACTGGTGGGCCTCGGTGATCCGCGCGCCCAGGCCGAACAGGCCATGCGCAACGTCAAGCAATTGCTTGAAGAGGCGGGCAGCGACCTGAGCCACATCGTCAAGACCACCACCTACCTGATCGACCCGCGCTATCGCGAGCCGGTGTACCAGGAAGTCGGCAAGTGGCTCAAGGGTGTGTTCCCGATTTCCACCGGGCTGGTGGTCAGCGCCCTCGGCCAGCCGCAGTGGCTGATGGAAATCGACGTGATTGCCGTTATCCCTGAATAAGGAATTCGCCATGACTTTTTCCATCGTGGGTCGCTGCGCCGAGACCGGCCAGCTGGGCATTGCCATCAGTTCTTCGAGCATCGCCGTCGGCGCGCGCTGCCCCTGGCTGCGTGCCGGGGTCGGCGCGGTGTCGAGCCAGAACATCACGCTGCCGGCCCTCGGCCCGCAGATCCTCGATGAACTGGCCAACGGCTCGGCGCCGCCCCAGGCGCTGGACCACTCGTTGACCCGCAACGGCTACAGCCAGTACCGCCAGGTGGCGGTGGTGGATGCCCACGGGCGCACGGCGGTGTTCAGCGGCAACCATGCGCTGGGCATCAACAACGCGGTGGCCGGTGACCAATGCGTGGCGGCCGGCAATCTGCTGGCCAACAGTGGGGTGATCGAGGCGATGGTCGCGGCCTTCGAAAACAGCGAAGGCTGCCTCGCCACCCGCCTGATGAACGCCTTGCAGGCCGGGCAGGACGCCGGCGGCGAAGCGGGCGCGGTGCACTCGGCGGCGTTGTCGGTGGTCGGTGACCTGACCTGGCCGATTGTCGACCTGCGGGTGGATTGGGCCGATGAAAACCCGATTGGCGAACTGGGCAAACTGTGGACGGCCTACGAGCCGCAATTGCAGGACTACCTGACCCGCGCGCTCAATCCGACCCTGGCCCCCGCGTATGGAGTGCCCGGCGATGAGTGAGTTGCGCAGCCGCGCCATGCTCGCGCGGTTGATCGGGTTCGCCACGGTCAGCCGCGATTCGAACCTCGAGCTGATCGAGTTCGTGCGTGACTACCTGCGCGAGCTGGGCGTGGATTGCGAACTGATCTACAACGCCGAGCGGACCAAGGCCAATCTGTTGGCCACGGTCGGCCCTAGCGTGGCCGGGGGCATCGTGCTGTCCGGTCACACCGACGTGGTGCCGGTGGACGGCCAGGCCTGGACGGTCGAGCCGTTCAATCTGAGCGAGGCGGGCGGCAAGCTTTACGGTCGCGGCACCGCGGACATGAAAGGCTATCTGGCCTCGGTGCTGGCCGCCGTGCCGGTGTTTCTCGCCAGCCCTTTGAAGCGCCCGGTGCACTTGGCGTTTTCCTATGACGAAGAGGTCGGCTGCCTTGGCGTGCGCGGTTTGCTGGAGGTGTTGCCCCAACGCATCCCGGCTCCGGCGTTGTGTTTGATCGGTGAGCCGACCGAGCTCAAGCCGGTGCTTGGTCACAAGGGCAAGCTGGCGATGCGTTGCCACGTGCGTGGTGCGGCCTGTCATTCGGCCTACGCGCCTTATGGGGTCAATGCCATCGAGCAGGCCGCGCGCCTGATCGGTCGGCTGGGCGACATCGGCGCCACCCTGGCCCGGCCGCCGTTGCACGACAAGCGCTTCGATCCGGCGTTCTCGACCGTGCAGGTCGGCGTGATCCAGGGCGGTACGGCGCTGAACATCGTGCCAGCGGACTGCCGTTTCGATTTCGAGATCCGCGCCTTGCCGGACTTCGCTCCGCAAGTGGTCGTCGATGAACTGCAGGACTACGCCGAGCACACATTGCTGCCGGCCATGCAGGCCGTGGACACCGATACCGCGATCCGCTTTGAAAAAATCTCGGCCTATCCGGGCCTGGCGACACCCGCCGACAGCGCCGCCGCCCGGCTGATTGCCGAGCTGTGCGGCAGCGATGATTTCGGCACCGTGGCCTTTGGCACCGAAGGCGGGCTGTTCAATCAGGCCGGGATTGCGACCGTGGTCTGCGGTCCCGGCAGCATGGACCAGGGGCACAAGCCCGATGAATTTGTCAGCGTCGACCAGATGGCGGCCTGTGACCGCCTGATGGATCGCCTGGCGGCTTATCTGAGTGAGCAATAACAACAATGGGTCAACAGGGCTGATTCCGCTCAATCACCTGTAGGAGCCGGCTTGCCGGCGATAGCGATTTGGCAGGCGACATCGGTTTTGACCGATCCGCCGCCATCGCCGGCAAGCCGGCTCCTACAGGTGACGAATCGGCATTGGTCAGTGTGCGAACCCATACTTTCGAGGAAGCGATCCATGTCCAGATCCTTGCGTTGCAGTGTTCCGTTTGCCCTGGCGTTGTTGAGTGCCAGTGTGTGGGCGGCCCCCCAGGACCTCACCGTGATTTCCTTCGGTGGTGCTACCAAACAGGCCCAGGATAAGGCCTATTTCCAGCCGTTCAACGCCAGCGGCGCGGGCAACATCATCGCCGGTGAGTACAACGGCGAGCTGTCGAAGATCAAGGCCATGGTCTCGGCCGGTCACACCAGCTGGGACGTGGTGGAAGTCGAAAGCCCCGAGTTGTTGCGCGGCTGCGAGGAGGGCTTGTTCGAGAAGCTCGATGTGGGGCGCTTCGGTGATTCGGTGAACTTCGTGCCCGGTGCGCTGACCGAATGCGGGGTGGCCACTTACGTCTGGTCGATGGTCATGGCCTATGACCAGAGCAAGCAGGCCAAGGCGCCGCAATCCTGGGCGGACTTCTGGAACGTCGCCGACTTCCCGGGCAAGCGCGGCCTGCGCAAGAGCGCCAAGTACACCCTGGAAATCGCCTTGCTGGCCGATGGCGTCAAGGCGGATGACATTTACAAGGTGTTGAACACGCCACAAGGCGTGACCCGGGCCTTTGCCAAGCTCGACCAGATCAAGCCGAACATCCAGTGGTGGGAGGCGGGCGCGCAACCGGCGCAATGGCTGGTGGCCGGCGACGTGGTGATGAGCGCCGCCTACAACGGCCGGATCGCCTCGGCGCAAAAGGAAGGCATGAAGCTGAGCATCGTCTGGCCGCAAAGCCTGTACGACCCGGAATACTGGGCGGTGGTCAAAGGCACACCGAACAAGGCACTGGCGGAAAACTTCATCGCGTTCGCCAGCCAGCCGCAGACGCAAAAAGTCTTCTCGGAAAACATCCCCTACGGACCGGTGCATCGCCAGACCTTGCCATTGCTGCCCAAGGACGTGCAGGAACAACTGCCAACCGCCGAAGCCAACCTGGCCGGCGCCCGGGCGGTGGACGCAGAGTTCTGGGTCGACCATGGCGAAGAGCTTGAGCAGCGCTTCAACGCCTGGGCTGCACGCTGATACAAATCGTGTAGCGACACAAAACCCTGTGGGAGCGGGCTTGCCCGCGATGGCGGTATGTCGGTCACATCGATGCTGGATGTGCCACCGCCATCGCGAGCAAGCTCGCTCCCACAAAAAACAGTGCGATACCTCAGGTTGTAGCTTTGCCGCCTTCGCGCAGTGGTGATGCTAGTCAGCTAAAACGCAGAACCCTGTGGGAGCGAGCCTGCTCGCGAAAGCGGTATGTCAGTCACATCGATACTGGATGGGCCGCCGCCTTCGCGAGCAAGCCCGCTCCCACAAAAAGCCTGGTGCAATACTTCAGGCTCAAGCGTTGCCGCCTTTGCGCAGTGGTGATGTGAGGCAGGTCAAGCACAGAACCCTGTGGGAGCGAGCTTGCTCGCGAAAGCGGTATGTCAGTCACATCGATACTGGATGTGCCGCCGCCTTCGCGAGCAGGCTCGCTCCCACAAAAACCACTGCGATACCTCGGCCGGGTTGAAATACGGCTGTAATTCGGGATAGCCGTTTGTCGGGCGTATGGTTATGCTCAGCGAGCCTGCCGATCGCCAATGATAAACAACCACAGTGAAGCCATGAGCCAATCCGACACGCGTGCGACTGTTCTAGCGCTGTATCCAGAAGACTCCCGTGAGGCAGCGGCGTTGCTCAAGCAGGCAGTGCCGCTGATGGTTCGTCACAACATTCCGCCCAACCCGGTGCACTACGCGCTCTGGTACACCTACAGCAAGGGCCAGGAGCCGGAACTCAATCGGCACCTGGACCGGGTGGTCAACGATTTCGACTCTTTCCCGCCGGAGTCGGCGGCCAAGCTGTTTCGCGAATACATCATCCGCGACGAACTGGCGGACGCCCGTTCCGGGCAGCAGGACGCGATCAACCTGGTCGACGACATGGAACGCGATGTCTCGCGCAGCGTGAAGGGTAACCAGAACTTCCAGGCCAGCCTTGGCCAGTACCTGCAAATGCTCGAAGAGCCGGCCAGCGAGCGCTTGCCGAGCATCCTGATCCAGCTGCAGCAGAGCACCCGGCTGATGCAGGGGCAGCAGGAACACTTCCTTGCCCAGTTGCAGTCGGCGCAACACGAGATCAAAAGCCTGCGCGACAAGCTGGAGCGCGCCCAACTGGCCGCGACCCTCGATGGCCTCACCGAATTGCTCAACCGCAGCACCTTCAACCGCAAGCTTGAACAGGCGATGAATGAATCGGCGTCCGGTGTGGCGCTGGTGATGCTGGATATCGACCACTTCAAGCAATTCAACGATCAGTACGGCCATCCGTTGGGGGACCGTGTTCTCCAGCATGTTGCCCGGGTGTTGCGTGAATCGCTGTCGGGCGAAGCGTTCGCGGCGCGTTACGGCGGTGAGGAGTTCTGCGTGGTGCTCAAGGACTGCCCGGATCTGGCGGCTGCGGCTGCGTTTGCCGAGCGCCTGCGTCTGAAAATCCAGTCGCTGCGGGTCAAGGCCCGGGGCACCGACACCGTGCTGGACACCATCACCGCGTCGTTCGGCGTGGCCCATGCACAACCCGGCGATACGCCGGAAAGCCTACTGACCCGCGCCGACGACGCGCTGTACCAGGCCAAGCGCAACGGGCGCAACCAGGTACGTCAGCAGCCGGACGTACCGGTCGCGGCCGGTTAACCGAGGATGAAGTAGACCTTGCGCACCGGGGTGAGGTTTTCCCAGGTGCCCTGGAATCCGCTGGCGACCACGAAGGAATCGCCGGGGCCGAACGTGCGCGCGACACCTTCGGCATCGGTCAGGCGCACCGTGCCCTCGAGAATGTGGCACAGCTCATCGTAATCGCACTGGCAACGCTCCCGGTGCGGTCCCGCCTCCCAGATGCCGGCCACGGCGTTTTTCCCGGGCTGCACAAAGTGCCGCCAACTCTTGCTGCGATAAGGCGCGTCGACCACGGCCGGGTCGTCGATTTCGGTTTCACGGGGGGCAAGCTCACTGGCGAAGTCGATGACGTGCCGGGGCAGGGCTGTGGACATGGTGGTCTCCGGGTCAGGAATCGAAACCGATGCCAAAGGCATCGAAGGTCTTGAGCAGCAGGTCGCGGTGACCGTCGCGGTCCTCCCGCGCCAGTGAGCGCTGGGCCAGTTTCACGCCGACATAACGCAACGGCTCGGGCGGAAAGCGGAACGGCGCCTTGGAGGTCATCAGCAACTCCGTTCGTTCGGTGCGTTCCCCGGCCAGCAGGTCGAGCATGTTCAGCGCGGCAAAACGGCTGGCGGACACGCCTTGCCCGGTGAAGCCCAGGGCATAAGCAACGCGGCCCTGATGTTCGCAACCGGTGAACATCGTGGTGCGTGCCGAGGTGTCGATGATGCCGCCCCAGGCATGGCTGAAACGCACATTGCCCAGGGCCGGAAAGGTCTGTTGAAACTGTTCGGCCAGGCGCTGGAAGCTTTGCGGGCGTTGGGTCAGGGCTTCGTCGCGGCGCCCGCCGAAATGGTAGATGGCATCAAAACCGGCCCAGAGAATGCGGTTGTCGGCGGTCTTGCGCAGGTAGTGGAATTGATTGCCGGAATCGGCGATGCCATAACGCTCGGTCCAGCCGATGGCTGCCAGTTGTTCATCGCGCAGTGGCTCCGTGACCAGCGAGTAGTCATAGACCGGGATCACGCTCGACGCCAGATGGCCGAGCAGCGGCGGGGCGATGTTGGTGGCGAGGGCGATCTGCCCGGCGATGATTTCGCCATCGGCCGTGCGCAGACGCAGACTGTCATTGCGGGCCTCCAGTTGCAGCACCGGGCTGTTTTCGAACAGCTGGATCCCTTGTTCAAGGCAGACACGGCGTAGCTCGGCGGCCATTTTTGCCGGGTTGAGCAGCGCGTAGTTGGGCTCGAACAGGCCTGCCACGTAGGCCAGGGAGTGGAGTTTCTGTGCCAGTTGAGGGCCTTCCAGCCACTGGCAGTCAATGCCGAACCGCGCGTAGTTGCGTTGCATGGCGCGCAGTCCGTCGACTTGCCAGGGCTGGCTGGCGACGTTGAGTTTGCCCTGGCGTTCGAACTCGACCTGCATGCCGAAGTGATCCAGATCGGCGGCCAGTTCATCGAGGTTCTGCCGGCCCAGGCGGATCAGTTGCTGCGCTTCATCCGGCCAACGCTTGAGGGCGTTGGACACGCCATGGGAAATGCTCGGTGCACAAAAACCGCCATTGCGCCCGCTGGCCTCACCACCACAACGACGGGCCTCGATGATCGCAATGCTCAGTTTGGGGTGGCGCTGGCGTGCCAGTAGCGCCGTCCACAATCCGGTGAATCCGCCACCTACCACTGCCAGGTCGCATTGCACGGTTGCGCTGACGGAAGGTGCGGCGGGCGGTGGGGTGACGGTGTCCTGCCAGAAGGGATGGGGCAGGACGTGGTCGAGCGCATCGAGACGCGGTGGGGCATTCATGCTGAAACTCCGGCGGTGTGTCGGGCAGCGACGTTTGCGTTCGGTTGCCCGACGGTTTTTGTTGTTATGGCTAGAGGTCTGGAAGCGCGAGGATCGCGCGCGCGGCAATGTCGGTGCCGCGGGTCGCCTGCATGCGCTCGCTGAACGAGGCGAGGCGTTGCTTCATCGGTTGGTCGGCCAGCAGTTGTTCGAGGGCGCCGGGCAGGGCGGCCAAGGGATCGGCGAAGCGCGGCAGGTAGCGGCCGACGCCGACTTCCTCGGCGCGGGCGGCATTGTCGTGACCGTCCCAGCAATACGGAATGATCAGCGACGGCAAGCCGAAGTACAGCGCCTCGCAGAAGCTGTTGTTGCCGCCGTGATGGATGAACACATCGCATTCCTTGAGCACGGCGGGCTGGGCAAACCAGCTGTCGAGGTACACGTTGTCCGGCACGGTGGTGTACATGTCGCGGTAGGCGCCGACGTTGACCAGGAAGCGGTACGGCAAGGTTTCGATCGTGCTGATCAGGCGCTTCATCATCCCGGTGTCGGCGGCGCCGAGGCTGCCGAAGCTGAGGTAGATCAGCGGTGCGTCGTTGTGCCGGGGAAAGTCCGGGACGATGTACGGCGCTTCGCGGCGTACGCAGCCGTCGAGGTAGACGTAGCGCTGCGGATCGAGCGGCTGCCGGCGTTCATAACGCACCGGCGTCGGCGACAGCAGCAGGTTGAGCCAGGGTGAATCGGTGAGGAACTGCCCCGCCGGACAGGGTGCCGTATGGTTGCCCAGGAGAAACTGCGAAAAGCGTTCATGGGCCGGTGCGACCGCTTTGAGGTAGTGCTCGGAGTAACGCTCGCAGGCTTCTGTGTCACTGGCCAGGCAGCCGGACAGGTACGGTGGAACGGCGGCGTCCGGCAGTTCGGTCTCGGCGCAGGACACCACCCGCACCCACGGGCAGCCGGCGTTGGCGATGGCCGGGAACATCACCACGTTGTCGAGCACGATCACGTCGGGCTTGAGGCGGCCAAGTAGCTGCTGCAAGGGTTTTTCCGCTTCGATGGCGGTGTCGATGATGGCTTCCCAGGCGGGCGCCACGTAGCTGTCGATCTGCGCCAGCGGGGTCTGGTCGAAATAGGGAATGCTGCGCTCGATGAAGCGTTCCCAGTAGTGCTGGTGTTCCGCCGCCGACAAGGGGCTCACTTGCGGAATCGGGTATTCGTCGAAGCCGTACTCGGCGAACAGCCCCTGGAAATGCTCGTGGCAGATGAACACCGGTTTGGCGCCCAGCTCGCGCAACGACTGAGCGATACCAATGCAGTTCAAGGCCGCGCCGAAACTGGCTTCCGGAAACAGGGCGATCAGTTTTTGTTTTTGCATGGCGAGGGCTGTCCATGGCGGGTCAGACCCGCCGCTCCTGAAGGTGTTTTTGATGCTGTCTTATTTTCAAAAAAAAATCATCATGTTTTTGCGTGGCGCTTAACGACGCCCGAACAGATGGCTTTGCGGAATGCCCCGGTTGGCGGTTTGCGGGCGTTGCGCGGCGCTCAGGCGCAGGTGCAGGCGCAGCAGGTCGGCGGCGATCTCCATCTGCCCGCGTTCGATCTGCGCGATGATTTGCAGGTGTTCGCGCAGGGCCTCTTGCAGGCGGTGCACGCTGACCGATGGCAGCAGGTTCGGCAAGCGGCGCAAGCCCTGATGCTGGAGCAGGGCGTCGCTGATGAAGCGGTTGCCACAGCTCTGGGCCAGCAGTTCGTGGAAGCTGATGTCCAGTTCGCGAAACTGCTGCAGATCGAAGTCTTCCACGGGGCGGGCGAGCAGGCTTTGCATGGCGCTGCGCAACAGTGCAAGGCGTTGCGGGTCGGCGTTGAAGCTCGGGCTGAGCAAGGCCTCTGGCTCCAGGATCAGGCGGAACTTCAGGCTTTCTTCGAGGGCGGCCAGGCTGTTCAGCGACGGACGAAACAGCCAGGACTGGCCCGGGCCGCGCTCGATGGCCTGGCTTTCGCTCAATTGCTGCAAAGCCTTTTGCGCCGCCGGCCGGCCGATGTCGTAGCGGCGCATCAGCTCACTGATGCTGATGCTGTCGCCCAGGCGCCCGGCCATGCGGTCACGCAGCACCGAGGCGGCCAGTTCTTCTTCCTCGGCCTGGGGCAGGGCGGCGTTGAAGGCCTGGCCCACCGGCGATGCCAGCAAGCGGTAGCCCTTGCCGGCTTCGTGGCTCAGCAGGTTTTCTTCCAGCAGCACTTTCAGCGCGCCGCGAATCAGCGTGCGCGACACCTGGAACGTGCGGGCCAGGGCCTGTTCGGCCACCGGGTCGCCGGCCACCAGGCCGCTTTCCTGGGTGTGCTCCAGAATTCGCCGGGCGAGTTCCAGGTGATTGGTACGGGGTTTTTTCTCGGCTGTTGTGCTCAAGCGTCTTATCTCGGTTCGGTCGCTGGCGAATCAGGTGCTCATCTTATGCCATGCGCCGCTCAATGGTCCTGTGGTAACGCGCATTCCTCTGTAGGAGCTGCCGAAGGCTGCGATCTTTTGATCTTGTTTTTAAAGATCAAGATCAAAAGATCGCAGCCTTCGGCAGCTCCTACAGGGTGAGGAATCGGAAAAAGGCGTTGACATCTTTTGATACTGGTCCTAATTTCTAAAAAAAAACACCAGCAATCGTTTCTCGTTTTGCCGTACTGCCTTCGAACACAACAATAAACAATCGTCGGGTGAGTATTTATGAGCAAGCTGAATGATCTTCTGTGCGCGGGATTGGCCGTTTCCCTGGCGATCGCCTCACAGGCTGCAAGTGCGAAAGACATGGTGATTTCCATCTGGGACGGCTACATGGCCCCGGATGCGCTGGAGAAGTTCAAGGCTGCCAGCGGTGTGGACGTCGACAAGGCGCTGCACGCCACCAACGAAGAAATCATGGGCAAGCTGATGGCCTCCGGTGGTGAAGGCTATGACGTGGTGTTCGTCTCCTCGCCCTTCGCCGAAGTCCTGCACAAGCAGGGGCTGCTGGCGGACATTGATCCGGTCAAAGTCCCCAACCTGAAAAACCTCTACCCCGAAGCCACTCACCTGGAATATGACCAGGGCAACCAGTTCTCCGTGCCTTACACCTGGGGCACCACGGGCATCTGCTATCGCTCCGACAAGGTGACGCCGGCGCCGCAGAGCTGGAACGAGCTGCTCAATCCGAGCGATGCCCTCAAGGGCAAAGTGACGATGCTGGCCACCGACCGCTGGATGCTCGGCGCCGGTTTCCTCGCCAAGGGCTGGTCGGTCAACGACAGTGACCCGGCACAGATCGCCGCGGTTCGCGACCAGTTGATCGCCACCAAGAAACGCATTCTGTCCTTCGACGACACCACCTTCTATTCCAAGCTCGCTTCCGGTGAATCGCTGATGGCTCACGCCTGGGACGGCTGGTGCAACTACGGCACCCAGGCCAACGCGGCGATCAAGTTCGTGGTGCCCAAGGAAGGTTCCGACCTGTGGGTGGACACCATGGTGGTGCTCAAGAGTTCGAAGCACCAGGACCAGGCCTTCAAGTTCATCAACTTCATGCTGGCCAAGGAAAACCACGCCTGGGTCGCTGAAAACATCCTCTACAAAGTTCCCAACCAGGCGGCCATGGCCGGGCTGTCCGCGGACCTGCTCAAGCAATACCCCAACCTGACCATCGCCCCCGCCGAGCTGCTGAAAATGGAGCAATTGCGCGACCTGGGCGGCACCACGCAAAAGGCCTACACCCGCGCCGTCACCGAAATCATGGCCGCGCAGAACTAACGCCACGTCGATCCGAGGCATGCCCGGCATGCCTCGCCACGCTCGCAAGCCGCCTCTGTCCTGAGGCGGGAGGATAGGGTTAATGAGTGCTTTGCATGCTGACAGGCGTCTGTCGGCCTGGCTTCTTGCGCCCGGCTTTGGCTGGCTGCTGATGTTCCTGGTGATTCCGTGCCTGCTGGTGCTGGTCTACAGCTTCGTCGAACGCGGTGCCTACGGTGGCATCGACTGGTTGTTCACCTGGGAAAACTATCAGCGCGCGTTCGATCCGCTGTACCTGGGCATCCTGCTCAAGTCGGCGAAAATCGCCGGGCTGGCCACGGTGTTCGCGGTGTTGATCGGCTACCCGGCGGCCTATGCGATTGCCCGCGCACCACGGCGGCGCCAGGCGGTGTACCTGTTCCTGGTGATGCTGCCGTTCTGGAGCAACTACCTGATCCGCACCTACGCCTGGATCGTCCTGCTCAACCGCGAAGGCCTGATCAACCGCCTGCTGCAAGTGTTCGGCTACAGCGGCGAACCCATCAGCCTGCTGTACACCGAGTCGTCCGTGGTGTTGGGGCTGGTCTACAACTACATCCCCTTTGTGATCCTGGCGATCTTCTCGTCGCTGTCGCGGATCAACAATGAACTCTGGGACGCCTCGAAAGACCTCGGCGCCTCGGGCTGGATGACCTTTCGCCGGATCATCCTGCCGCTGAGCGTGCCGGGTATCGCCGCCGGTGCGGTGTTTGTCTTCGTGCTGAGCATCGGCAACTTCATCACCGCCGACCTGCTGGGCGGCAAGCAGGTGCAGATGGTCGGCAACCTGATCTATGCGCAATTCCTCACGGCGCGGGACTGGCCGTTCGGCGCCGCACTGAGCTTCTTCCTGATCGCGATCATGCTGATCCTGTTGTTCATCCAGGCCCTGGTGGCCCGTCGTGCAGAAGGGGCGCGCTCATGAGTCAGCCACGTTCTGTCAGCACCACCGTGCTGGGTTCGCACCTGGGGCTGGTGTACGCCTTCCTTTATATACCGATCCTGGTGTTGATCCTGCTGTCGTTCAACAAGTCCGGGTTGCCCACCGCCTGGGGCGGCGTGTCGCTGAAGTGGTACGCGGCACTGGCGCACAACACGGCGATCCTGTCGGCGGCGCTCAACACCCTGATCGTCGCCTTGTCGGCGACCTTCATTGCCTGCGTGCTCGGCACGTTCCTCGCGCTGGGCATCGAGTTGCGCCGCAAGGGCAGTGACAAGGGCCAGGTGGTCGACACCTTGCTGATGGCGCCGATGATCATTCCCGACATCGTGCTGGCGATTGCGCTGCTGAGCTTCTTCAACCTGCTCAAGGTTGGCCTGGGTCTGCACTCGATCATCATCAGCCACGCGGTGTTCAACATCGCCTTCGTCTGCGCGGTGGTGCGCACGCGGCTCAAGCACTTCGACTACTCGATACTCGAGGCCTCGATCGACCTCGGTGCCAGCTGGTTCACCACCTTCCGCCGGGTGCTGCTGCCGGTGATTTTCCCCGGCGTGCTGGCGGGTGGATTGCTCTCGTTCACCCTGTCGGTGGACGAATTCATCATCGCCTTTTTCAACTCCGGCTCCGGCCAGGCTTCGACCACGTTGCCCATGCAGATCTACGCCATGATCCGCTTCGGCGTCACCCCGGAAATCAACGCTCTGGCGACGCTGGTGATGCTGGTCAGCATCACCGCGCTGCTGGCTTCGCAGCGTCTCAACAAGGCTCCTCGCACCCATGAATAATTCTTCCGCGGTACTGATCCTGGATAAGGTCAGCAAGTCTTATGGCAACGGTCTGGCGGTCAACGAGGTGTCGCTGAGCATCCGCGAGAACGAGTTCTTCGCGCTGCTCGGGCCGTCCGGCTGCGGCAAGACCACGCTGCTGCGCATGCTCGCCGGTTTCGAGACCCCCAGCGGTGGCTGCATCTACCTGGACGGCAATGACATCTCGCCGCTGCCGGCCAACAAGCGTCCGCTGAACCTGATGTTCCAGTCCTATGCGCTGTTCCCCAACATGACCGTGCGCAAGAACATCGCCTACGGCCTGGAAATGGAGCGCCTGCCCGAAAGCGAAATCCGCCGCCGGGTCGATGAGGTGCTGAGCACTGCGCAACTGGGTGAGCTGGCCGAGCGCAAGCCCGATCAGCTGTCCGGCGGCCAGCGTCAGCGCGTGGCACTGGCCCGGGCGCTGGTCAAGCGTCCACGGGTGTTGCTGCTCGACGAGCCCTTGGGCGCCCTCGACAAGAAGCTGCGGGAAAAGATGCAACTGGAACTCAAGCGCCTGCAACACGAAAGCGGCATCACCTTCATCATCGTCACCCACGATCAGGAAGAAGCGCTGGTGATGTCCGACCGCATGGCGGTGCTCGACGGCGGCAAGGTGTGCCAGTGCGGCAGTCCGGCGGAGCTGTACGAGAACCCCAACAGCCGGTTTGTCGCCAACTTCATCGGCGTCAGCAACCTGCTCGAAGGCGTGCGCTCGGGCCAGCACTCGGTGCGCGTGAATGGCCAGGAGTTGAGCGTGGAAACCGACGCGCCGCTGGTGTCCGGCCAGTCCGTCGCCGTGGTGGTGCGCCCCGAGCGCCTGCAAGTGCTGACGGAGCAGGGCAGCGATTGCCCGAATCAGGTCAGCGGAAAAATCGTCGAAGTCGCCTACCACGGCCTCGACACCAACCTGCATGTGCAGACAGCCCTCAGCGACAAACCGCTGATCGTGCGCGTGCCGTCCTCACAGTTCGAATTCGCCCATTTTGCAATCGACACGACCATCCGGCTGGGCTGGCAAGCCCGGCATGCCCGCGTATTGACACGCTGAACAATAAAAAGACCAGGCAGGAGCAGCACTCGATGAAACAGAAAGTGATCGCATTCTTCCCCGAAGCCGCCTACGGCCCGGCGCTGAACTCAGTGGGTATCGCCCAGGCCTGTGAAGCCCTGGGCCATAAGGCGGTGTTCCTCACCGACCCGGGCATGAGCGGTGTCTACGCCGGGTATGGTTTCGAGGAGCACATGGTCAACATGTCGGCACCGATGCCGGCCGAAGAGATGGCCCGCTACTGGGTCGACTTCATCAACGGCCACATCCCGAACTTCCGCAAGTCGCCGCTGGAGCAGATCGACAACTACGTCAAGGAGTGCTGGGCGGCCATCGTCGAAACCGCCAAGTGGGCGCAAAAGGACCTGCCGGCAGTGCTGGACAAGGTCCAGCCCGACCTGATCTGCGTCGACAACGTGATCCTGTTCCCGGCGATCAAGCAATACGGCAAGCCGTGGGTGCGGATCATTTCCTGCTCGGAAAACGAGATCGAAGACCCGGATATCCCGCCGCATCTGTCGGGCATGAGCATCGACGACAAGGCCGGTCACGCGCAATTCCGCCACCGTTTCGAGCAAGTGGTCGGGCCGATCCACGAGGACTTCAACCAGTTCCTCCAGGCCCACGGTGAAGCGCCTTATCCGCTGGGCACCTTCTTTGAAGCGTCGCCCTTCATGAACCTGCTGCTGTACCCGGACGCGGTCAAGTTCGACCGCCGCCATCCGCTGCCGGCCGAGCGTTTCCATTACCTGCAAGGCTGCGTGCGTCACGACACGCCGTACGAGATTCCACAGTTCCGCGCCCACAATGACAAGCCGCTGCTGTACGCCAGCTTCGGCAGCCTAGGTTCCGGCGATGTCGAGTTGCTCAAGCGCCTGATCGAGGCGGTGGGCAAGCTGCCTTACCGGGCGTTGTTCAACGTCGGCGAGCACCTCGACGAATACACCGACCTGCCGGACAACGTGCAGATTTCCAACTGGTTCCCGCAGCCATCGGTGATCGCCCAGGTCGACGCGGTGATCCACCACGGCGGCAACAACAGCTTCACCGAGTGCCTGTTCTTCGGCAAACCGGCGATCGTCATGTCCTACGTCTGGGACGGCCACGACAACGCCATGCGCGCCGAAGAAAGCGGCCACGGTTTCAAGCTCGACCGCTACGAATGGAGCGAAGAACAGCTCGCAGAAAAACTCCACGCCTGCCTCAACGACGAGGCGATGCGCCATCGCCTGCAGCGCACCAGCGCGCAGATGCAATCCCGCAAAGGGCCGCAAGACGCGGCCGCGATTCTCGACAAGGTGCTCAACGATGCCTGATTCATCCACCACGGCGGGTATCACGCCGTACCTCGAAGCCGTCAGCAGTCGCACCGACCTGGTGGACTGGGGTGTGCAGAGCGACGCCGTCGAAGGCGTCTCGCATTCCAGCGGGCGCTTGCTGTTCAAGGGCCCGAACAACAGCCCGGAAACCGGGTTGTGGGTCTGCACCCCCGGGCGCTGGCGGCTGTCGATTCCCCGGGACGAGTTGTGCCATTTCATCGCCGGGCACGCCACATACCGTAACGACAACGGCGAAGTGATCGAAGTGCGGCCCAACACCCTGGTGCTGTTCCCGGCCGGCTGGACCGGTGAATGCGACGTCCGGGAAACCCTGCGCAACGTGTACATGCTGGCTTGAGCCTGCCCTTTGTAGGAGCGAGCTTGCTCGCGATGGGCGTTAACGATGACGAGGGGGGCCTGAATGAATGCGGCGCCCTTACGTTTTTCGCGAGCAAGCTCGCTCCTACACACACAACCTGGAGAACTACACATGACTACCCCGTTTCTGTACAACCCGCTGGAAATTACCGACGTCAAGGATTGGGGCGTGATCCCGACCATGCTTGAAGGTGAATCCCATGTCTCCGGCGTGGTGCTGCACAAAGGCCCCGAAGGCCAGTCCGAATGCGGCATCTGGATCTGCACCCCGGGCAAGTGGTTTTGCCATGTCACCAGCGACGAGTTCTGCCACTTCCTCGAAGGCCGCTGCACGTACGTCCACGAGTCCGGCGAAGTGATCGAGATCAAGCCTGACACTGCCGCCTTCTTCGGCAAGGACTGGAAGGGTGTGTGCACCGTCCACGAGACCATCAAAAAGGTCTACATGATCCGGTGACTGCCATGACAGATGCACTGGCGTCATTGCCAACCCGTGAAGACCAGCGCGCCGCCTTCCTGGCACGCGCCGGTTTCGCCGGCGCCACGCTGGTGGCCTTGCCGGCGGATGCTTCGACCCGGCGTTATTTCCGCCTGGACGGCGCCGGCCTGTTGTTGATGGATTCGCCGCCTCAGAGCGAACCCATTGGCCCGTTTGTACGGATTGCCCGGCAGTTGCAAGGGTTGGGCCTGTCCGCGCCGGCCTTGCTGGAAGTCGATGAAGTGGCGGGGCTGGCGCTGATCGAGGATTTCGGTCACGACACCTACACCCGGCTGCTGCTGGCCGGGCATTCGGAGTCGGCGTTGTATCACCTGGCGGTCGATACGCTGGTGGCCTTGCATCGCGCAGCGCCAGCGGCGGAACTGGCGCCTTACGACGCGCAGCGACTGGCGGACGAGTGCGCGCTGTTCATCGACTGGTACGTGCCGCTGTTGATCGGCAAAGAGGCGGCACAGGACCTGCGCGATGAGTATCTGGCGCTGTTCGCCGCGGCTTGTGGTGACGTTGCCCAGCGCCGCGAAGCCCTGGTGCTGCGCGACTTTCACGTCGACAACCTGATGCTGCTGCAAGGCCGCGAAGGTGTCGCCGCCTGCGGCTTGCTGGATTTCCAGGACGCCCTGGCCGGAGCGGCGGCCTATGACCTGATGTCGCTGCTCGAAGACGCCCGGCGCGATGTGCCCGAGGCGTTGCGTGAGGCACTGATCAGCCATTACCTGTTGCAGCGCCCGGAGCTGGATGCGCCGGGTTTTCTCGAAGACTACCGGCGCCTGGCCGCCCAGCGTCACGCCAAGGTGCTGGGAATTTTCGTGCGCCTGGCCGGCCGTGACGGCAAGCACGCTTACCTGGCGCACCTGCCGCGCACCCTGGGTCTGTTTGTCCGTGCGCTGGGCGCCGAGGCCTTTGCGCCCCTGCGCCAATGGCTCGACCGGCACGTGCCGGGCTGGCGAGAAGAACTGCCCGCCACGACCCTGGCGACACTGCGTGAAACCCCTTATCGATTGGTTCAAGGATCATCCCATGGCCACCTTTAACAGCGATTCTGCCTTGCGTTTCATCAACCCCGAGTTCCTGCCGCTGAGCGATGGCCGCGTGCGCCAGGTGCTCGATCCGGCGACCCTGCAACCGGTCGGGCAAGTCGGCGTGTGTGGCGAAGCCGATGTGCAAGCCGCCATCGATGCCGCCACCGCCGCGCAAAAGCAATGGCGCCTGGTCGACGCGAAAAGCCGCGCCGCGCGCCTGCATCAACTGGCCAATGCCATCGAACAGAACCTGGCGTGCAACCGTGAAGTCGCGCGCCTGATGACCCTGGAGATGGGCAAGCCATTCCCCGAGGCCATGGGCGAACTGGCCAACTGCGCACCTATCTTTCGCTACTACGCGGAAATGGCCCGGGACGATGCCGGCAAGGTCGCCGGCACCACGCAGATCGGTTCCTTCCAGCATGTGCGCTACGAGCCCTATGGCGTCAGCGTGCACATCATGCCGTTCAACTTTCCGATCCTGCTGATGTGCTGGACGGTCGCCGCGTCGCTGGCGGCGGGCAATGCCTGCATCATCAAACCGGCGGAAGCGACGACCCTGTGCACCCTCAAGTTCATGGAGCATTTCAGCGCGTTGTTGCCGGGACTGGTGTCCTGTGTGCCGGGCGATGCGATGACCGCGCAGCTGCTGGTGCAGTCGGCGCAGACCCACGCGGTGGCGTTCACCGGCAGTGTGGCGGCGGGCAAGGCGGTGGCCGTGGCCTGTGCCGAGCGGATGAAGCCTTGCGTCATCGAGGCCGGTGGTAGCGATCCATTAATCATCTCCAGGCATGCGCCGCTGGATGTCGCGGCGGCGGGTGCAGTGACGGCTGCATTCCATCTCAGCGGGCAGATCTGCACCTCGGCCGAGCGCTTGTATGTTGTGGACGAGGTGCATGACGAATTTGTCGCGAAATTCGCCGAGCGCACCCGCGCCCTGCGTATCGGTCATGGCCTGGAGCGCTCGGAGATCGGGCCGATGGTCAGTGAAGCGGCCCGCAACAAAGTCATGCGCCTGGTCGATGACGCCGTGGCCAAGGGCGCGAAAGTGGTGTGTGGCGGGCGGATTCCGCCCCGGCACACGGTCGGCTGGTTCTATGAGCCGACCATCCTCACCGGCGTGACCGCTGACATGGCGATTCTTCAGGAGGAGTGCTTTGGCCCGGTGGCGGCGATCTGCCGGGTCAGCGATTTCGATGAGGCGGTGCGGCTGGCCAACGACTCGCCGTTCGGCCTCGGGGCCTCGCTGTTTTCCACGGACCTGGCCGAGGCCATGGAGGCCGCCGAGCGGCTCGAGGCGGGGATGGTCTGGGTCAACAACCCGCTGATCGACAACGATGCGCTGCCGTTCGGTGGCTGGAAGATGTCGGGCCTTGGGCGCGAGCTCGGACGTCAGGGGCTGGAAGCGTTCCGCCGCTCGAAAATGGTCATCATCGATCACCAGCCGAAGATTCAGGACTGGTGGTATCCGTACGCCGACGATGTGTTCTATCGCGATCCGGCCTGAAGCCCGGACGCACACAGGAGGATCGTGATGAGCGACAACATGGGCGGGTCGACGCTGGCGGTGATTCTCGCGGCCGGGCAGGGCAAGCGGATGCAGTCGCCGCTGCCCAAGGTCTTGCACCCGGTGGGCAACCGGCCGCTGCTCGGCCATGTGCTGGCAGCGGTGGAGGCGGCGGGTATCGAGCAACGGGCGGTGGTGGTGGGCGCGGGCGGCGAGCAGGTGGCTGAGTACCTGCAGCAGGTCGCACCGACGGCACAGGTATTTACCCAGCACGAACAACGGGGCACGGCCCACGCGGTACTCGCCGCGCGGCCGGCCTTGCAGGCGCAGCAGCAGGGCTATGTGTTGGTGCTGTTTGGCGACTCCCCCCTGATCACCCCGCAGACCTTGAATCGCTTGCGCAGGGCATTGATGGACGGCGCGGCGGTGGCGGTGGCGGGTTTTCACACCCAGCGGCCGGGACCCTACGGGCGGCTGCTGGTGGAGCAGGGGCGTTTGCGGGCGATCCGCGAAGCCAGGGATGCGAGCCCGCAGGAGCTGGACATCAACTTCTGCAATGGCGGCGTCATGGGCCTGCGGGCAGATACCTGCCTGTGGTTGCTGGAGCGTATCGGCAACCGCAACGCCCAGGGCGAGTACTACCTCACCGATGCGGTGGCGCTGGCCAACGAGGCGGGGCTGATGGTGACTGCCGTGGAGGTGGAGGAAACCGATGTGCTCGGGGTCAATGACCGCGAGCAATTGCAGGTCGCCGAACAGCTGTACCAGCAGCGTCGGCAGCGCAGGTTCAAGGAGTGTCCCATGGGTGACTATCAACGGTTGTACATCGGCGGTGAGTGGGTTGTCCCGGTTCAGCGCGGTGTTTTCGACACGCTCGATCCGAGTGACGAGTCGGTGCTGGCGCGGGTCGCTTCTGCCACGTTCGAAGACGTCGACCGGGCGGTGGCGGCCGCGCGTTCGGCGTTTGATGAGGGGGACTGGCCACGCTGGTCCGGGGCGCAACGGGCCGAGGTCCTGCGCCGTATCGCCGAGGGCATTCGCCACCGTCAGGACGAACTGGCCGCCATCGAAGTACGCGACAACGGCAAGCCATTGCCGGAAGCGTTATGGGACATCGCCGACACCGCCGGTTGCTTCGATTTCTATGCGGGGTTGGCCGAGCAGTCGGATCAACAGGGTGAACAGTCGATCGATGTGCCGGATGCGCGCTTCACGTCATCGGTGATCAAGGAGCCGGTCGGTGTGGTCGCAGCGATCATCCCGTGGAATTTCCCGATGCTGATGGCCTCGTGGAAAGTGGCCCCGGCGCTGGCGGCAGGTTGCACCGTCGTGCTCAAGCCATCGGAACTGACCCCGTTGACCGCCCTCGAACTGGCCGGCATCGCCGACAAGGCAGGGTTGCCGGCCGGGGTACTGAACGTGATCACGGGCCTGGGACGCGAGGCGGGCGCGCCGTTGGCCAAACACCCGTATGTCGACAAGGTCGCCTTCACCGGCAGCGTACCGACCGGGCGCAAGATCATGCAGGCGGCTGCCAACGACATCAAAAACATCAGCCTGGAACTGGGCGGCAAATCACCCTTCGTGATCTTCGCCGACAGCGACATCGAAGCCGCCGTGGAATGGATTCTGTTCGGGATCTTCTGGAACCAGGGCCAGGTCTGTTCAGCCACTTCGCGGGTGCTGGTGGAGCGCGGGTTGTACCCGGCGTTGCTCGAGCGCCTGATTGCTGCGACCGAGCAGATTCAGATCGGCCAGGGTTTCGAGGAGGGGGTGAAACTCGGGCCGTTGGTCAGCCAGGGGCAACTGGACAAGGTGCTGGCGGCCATCGCAGCCGGTCAGCAAGAGGGCGCGCGGCTAGTGTCGGGCGGTGGGCGGCCGGGCAATCTGGAAAAGGGTTACTACCTGACACCGGCGATTTTCGCCGATGTCCCCGATGACAGCTCGGTATGGCGTGAGGAAATCTTCGGCCCGGTGGTGTGCCTGCGCGCCTTCGACACGGAAGCCGAAGCGATCCGATTGGCCAATGACTCGCCGTTCGGCCTGGCGGCAGCGGTGATGTCCCGGGATATCCCGCGTTGCGAACGGGTCGCCCGTGGATTTCGCGCCGGCATTGTCTGGGTCAACTGCTCGCAGCCGACCTTCGTCGAAGCGCCGTGGGGCGGCTACAAGCAGAGCGGCATCGGTCGCGAACTGGGTGAGTGGGGCTACAACAACTACCTGGAAACCAAGCAGATCACCCGCTACAACGGCGAACCCTGGGGGTGGTACCTGAAGTGAAGTGAACGCCGGTTGGCAGGTGCCCCGCGGCGCTCTCGGGTCCATCGCCAGCAAGCTGGCTCCTACAGTTTTAGCGTGGGCACGGTCCCCTGTGGGAGCTGGCTTGCCAGCGATGGTCGTCAACGATAACGCGGGTT